>NZ_CP139559.1:5790555-6120741 GCF_034263275.1 Mucilaginibacter sp. cycad4
TAAAATACCCATAGCTACGGTAACCCCGCCAAGGCAAACACCTAAAAAGTTCCAGAAGCCTGACCACGGAATAGCATAAACCGGACGCAGGGCCTTAGTATAAATAACTGTAGCTACTGCATTGGCAGTATCATGAAAACCGTTCACGAACTCAAAACCGATAACTGCCAGTATACAGAGAATAAAAACAGTGAGCAGGGAACTGCTCAGATCCACCTGGCCAAGGAAGGGGAGAATAACCGCGGGGATTGAAAAATGCATAAAACTTTTTTTATGACCGGCGAATATGTTTCGCCCGCCGCTTTATTCCAAATAACCGTTTCAGGCATTTCCTTTAGATGACTAAAGTGTTAACATATTGTTATTTAATATTATACAAACTTAACATAGCATTAATTGCCCGGCTTACTGCAAAAAAATAGAGCCCTGTTTTTTTGCAGGGCTCCACGTTTTCATAGGTGATGTTAGTATTCGATAGGTAGATGTAGATATATATTGATCAAGCGGCAGACAGCGTTTGCTGTGCTGCTACCTGCTTGTTGTTGCTCATGAACTGGGTTTTAGCCCTGTAGTTTTTTAAATCTGCCCTCAATAGTTCCAGTAATTCGGCATCAAAGCGTGCAAGTAATTTAGTTATTGCGGGTGTTGGTTTATATGCTTTCATAGGTAGATGTAGTGTAGGTGATGTAGTTTTATGTTTAGTTTAAGCTGCCGGTGTTAAATAGGGCGTTTTAGTTTTGATAGCTTTTAAGTCGCTCATGATGATGTTTTTAAGTGCGTTATCAAAAGTTGCTATTAGTTTGGTAGTTGATGTTTGTTTTTGCGTTTTCATGTTGTAGGTTTTTGATGTTTTAATGTCTTTGTTTAGTCTTTCTTTTTTTCGTCTTCGTTCTCGCTGAGGTTATCGTGGCGGCGTTTAGCTTCTTTATACTGCCTTAATATTTGCTCCTCATCGCGTGGGTCTGAAGTTTTTGTCGGTTCCACTGGGTTTTCCCACTCTTTCTCTTCTTCAGGGTTAACCGCTTTGTTTTTTGCTTTCATAACAACTGCGTTTGATAAGTAACAATCTAAATCAATGCCAAACTTTGTCGAAAGGCAAAAAAAGTCATTAAAAGTTCAGATTTATTTTACTATAAAATGTAAATGGCTGTAATCCAGTAGTGTTTTTTCAGAAAAAATTTTTACTTTTTTAGATCAATTTAACGCAGACAAGCATTTAGAGCAAATAAACAGGGTATACGTTATCGAACATCAGTAACAGTAGCGGACGATTTTTTGTAGTTTAACAAATGCACTATGATCACTATTACTGATAAGGCAGCTCCAATAGCACACACGCCGTTCCACTCGTAGTTTTTCCAAACCAAACTGGCGAAGAACGTGCCTAAGGCCCCGCCTATAAAATAAGACACCATGTACACTGTATTGATACGGTTACGGGCTTCCGGGATCAATGCAAAAATGATAGACTGGTTGGAAATATGCGTAGCCTGCACACCCATATCCAAAAGGATAACCCCGATAATGAGCCCGATTATACTGTGGCTCGAAAAGTAGAATACGATAAAAGAGATCAGGATAAGCGAAAGTGTATAAATTGATAGTTTGTATGCGTCCATTTTATCGCTCAGGCGGCCCATAAAGCCAACAGCCACCGCGCCGAAAGCACCAACCAGGCCAAACATGCCCGCAGCGGCGCTGCCTTCATTAAACTGCGGCTGTTTTAACAGGAATACCAGTGTTGTCCAAAATGCGCTGAAACCGGCAAAGCATAAAGCCCCTCTGAAAGCCGCCAGCCTTAATTTAGGCTGGGTTTTTACTAAATGGATCAATGATTTCATCAAATTGCCGTAATTGCCTTTATAATCGGGTTCAATTTCGGGCAAAAACAAAAATATCATGAACCAGATGAGCAGCATCAACCCGGCAGCTATATAAAACATGCTTCGCCAGCCGAAATGCTCGCCTATAAAACCGCTTAATGTGCGTGACAGTAAAATACCGATTAATAAGCCGCTCATTACAAAGCCAATCTTCTTCCCCCGTTCCTGCGGTTTAGCCAGATGTGCTGCCATAGGGATCAGCAATTGCGGAATAATTGATGATACACCCACCAAAAACCCCGCTATCATAAGTATAGTTACGGAAGGCGCCATGGCGCTGGCTATTAACGATATGATCATGAGCACAAAATCTATCAAAATAAGGCGTTTACGCTTAAGCATATCGGCCAGCGGTACTATAAATAATAAGCCTGTAGCATAGCCAATTTGTGTAAAAAGCGATATTTGCTGCGCTTTTTTATCGCTTACGCCAAAAGAGTGTGCCATATCGGCCAGTAATGGTTGGTTGTAATATATGTTTGCTACCACCAACCCTGTAGCTATGGTCATGATCCATAAGGTTAATGGCGTAAGATGCGGATGTTGTTTTGCGGTATGTGTAGATGACATATTTTAAAAGGCAGTATATTTTTGCTGCAAAAGTGTTAAAGCATCTTTAAAAAAAAGCCTTTGTAAAGTAATTTTTATCATGTAATTGCGTTTATGACGTAAATTGTTTTAGCAAACAATCGTTCTTTAAAGAGCTAAAAACAACATTAAGGCAGAAAAAGAGGAGTATTTTATAGTTTTCTATGGAAAAATTGACTGTTGAATTACTTTAAAAGCGAAAAATGCTTTAAAATTCAATTTTAAGTTCGGTTTAAATCCTGATTTTACTTTAAAAACTATTTAAAATTAAATTTTTGTAAACTTTACAACTGAAATTTTGTCTTTTTTGTTTAGAAATGAATGTGGTTGTGATTGTTGTCAAGTAATTTTAAAAAAATTAGTAAATTATTAATGTTTTATTCTTATTTTTGACAATAAGATATCGGTCTATAGTGTAATTGATAAAACTTACAAAATAATTACAAAAAATATTTTCCGAATATCAAAACTTAGTGTTACTTTTACACCATGCTAAAGATAGCACAACACATAAAATAGTCTTCTCATAATTTAGGTTTATAATTGGTTAGTAAAGGCCCCTGCCCATCAGGGGCTTTACTTTTTTATAAGCTTTTTCATTTAGTTCCTCACCTGTAAACGTCTTTAGGGATCAAGCCTGGTACATTTATATTTTAAGTTTAAATAAAACAAGATGATGTATAAAGGCGCTGAGGCAGGATTAGGTAAAATAAATAACAATAGAATTTCATTTTAATTCACAAAATTCTATATTTGCAGCCCACCACGGGGGATTAGCTCAGCTGGCTAGAGCGCTTGCATGGCATGCAAGAGGTCATCGGTTCGACTCCGATATTCTCCACGCTTGATAATCAGGGCTTTACAAAATTTTGTAAAGCCCTTTTTTATTTCTGATAAAGCTATGATAAAGCAGAAAGCGGTTATAAAGAGTTAAAATCGACAATGAACCTTCCCTTCCCATGACTGATTTTAAATATTTCACGAGCACTTATCCTTTGTTTTTGTCGCTCTTTATTTTTCCAACGACAAGTATTTATATCACACGTACAGGTTTTATTTTTATGACGCTTGACGAATCGTAAAGAATACCAAGTATTTCTAATTCAAATCAGAATCAAAAACAAAATGATGAAAATCGCCAATTTGGCTAAATTCAATTAAATGGTCCCTTTACCAAAAGAACGCCACAATTGGCGTTCCTTTGGTATGTTTAATTAGTATGACCGTCCCTTTGTTATATAAACAAATAACGCTATAGAGAGGCTGGTTCAAGATAAACCCCGAATTCAGCGATAGAGGGTGCAGAATCAGAGCTACCGATCTGCACCCTGACTTTTTCACCTTTTACCGCATTGAACCGGTGCAGCTTAATCCTTTCGTCTTTTTCTCCATCAAACAAAGTATTCCATTTATTATTTGCAAAATACTCCAGCTTATACTTTTTGATGTTTGCTTTATGCTCAAAGATTACTATCTCGTTAAAGGTTTGGGGCGTCCTGAAATCAACTTCATACCAAGGATTTTTAACTTCGGGATTCGACTGCCAGGAGGAGCCGAAATCGTCATCATTTGCAAAGTCCATAATGTTCATATCATCACTCCAGCTTGAATTTGCCGGCTGATGTTTGGCTAAGTTCGAAGCCATGATCGGCGCTCCAGTTGGTTTAAAGTCTGATTTCGAGCCATCATTATGCCAGAGCTTACCTATTTCTTTTAACGCCGCTATAGCGTTGTCATCAAATAAGCCATCACGATTTGGGGCAACATTTAAGATAAAATTACAGTTTGCTTTATTGAGCGGGATAAGCGTTTCTTCAACCAGTTTTGCCGGTTCCTTTACCGGTGTTGTCAGAAAATCAGTTTTCCAGAACCATGATGATTGCAACGGCAGACAAGCCAGAGAAGGCATTTGATTAATGTCCTTCGACATGCGTTGTCCGGCGCCCATTTCGTAAGTCTTGATATCGGTGTAATAAAGACCATCTTTAGGATATTTCGCGCCGTTCAGATCCATTAGTATACAGTTAGGCTGTAGTGATTTTACTAACTTATAAATCTGCTCAAACGGAACATCATCATAAGAAATCCTTGACCACGGCGCATCCCAACCATCAATAATAATGGCTTCTATCTGGCCATAATTTGTCAGCAGCTCTGTCAACTGCTTTTTAACCATTTCAATGTGCGAAGGCTTAATTTCATTTGGACGAAGCTTATGATGCGTATCCAAAATAGAGTAATATAGCATTACCTTCAATCCATTTGCCCGAAAAGCGTTTACAAACTGCCTAACCACATCTTTTTTATAAGGGCTATGCATTACGTTATAACCGGTGGATTTGGTGTCCCAAATGCAAAATCCACTATGGTGTTTGGTGGTTAGGCATCCATAGGTCATATTTGCGGACTTGGCCGCTTTTGCCCATTGATCAGCGTCAAGTTTTGTAGGGTTGAAAGCTGAAGGCGATGCTTCCGGATCAGGCCAATCCTGGTTAAAATATGTCGGAATGTTAAAGTGAATGAACATGCCAAATTTTAGATCTACAAAAGATTGCTGCAACTGATTTAAGGGCTGTTTCGAAGTTTGAGCGAAAGCAGTTACCACACCCAGTTGCGTGATTAACAGGAAACAGCTATTTAAAAGAACTTTGATTTTCATTGTTGATGTTATTGTTTGAATTAATGGGTTTAATTATGGGCAGCTATGCGCCGCCCTTAATTTTTATTTCCAAAGCGGATTTTGTGTTAATATTCCCTTTGAATCATCTATCGCCCGTTGAGGTATGGGCCAAACGTAGAATTTAGCATTGTTAAAGAAACGCTGCTCTATAACAGTTTTAGGATATTTATTAATATGTCCGTTAGTCGTGCTGATATTGGTTATACCGGCAGACGCATCAACGGTATAGATTGGCCCCTGCAAAACCTGTTCTCCGATTTTCCAACGTAGAACGTCGAAATAACGCAGGCCTTCCCCTGCCAATTCAATTCGTCGCTCATGGCGAATGAAGTTGCGCATGTTAGTTTGACTTAAAGCCAATCCATTTATACTGAAGGTCCGGACGATTGTTGGCATTCCCGCTCTTGTGCGGATTTGATCAAGTGCTGATATCACATCAGCGGTAGGCCCGCCAACCTCATTTTGAGCTTCGGCAAAATTCAGGAGTATTTCCGCGAAATGAAATGCTTTCCAATTATTAACGCCTGAACGCACATAGTCATAACGGTCCACATTTTTACACCAGGAATATCCCGACCTTGATCCAAGGTCACCTCCAATACGGTCGCCCTGGTTGTTGAATGGGTCGTATTGGTTGGTGTTTGGAAAATATGGGTACTTATAAATATCTCCTGGACATAGCACTGTTTGTCTCAGGCGAGGATCTCTGTTATTAAAAGGATCAGTAGTTATGTAGGAAGGATCCTTTGTATAGGGATAGTAGCCATCCTTGCTTTCATAGTCGTTAACCAATTCAGATGTAGGGTCAAGTATGTTTCGTCCATTCATTAAGGCCTGTGATCCTAAGATATCCCGCAGGCTGTTTTGATGAACAGACAACGTGTAGCCGAATGACCAGATATCCTCAGACGAATAATCGCCGTCTTTCTGGAAAAAATCGAAGTAGTTAGGGTAAAGCTTATAAATGTTTAGGTCCATAACTGTTTTTGCCGCCGCCGCTGCATTCGGATAATCTCCGGCGTACAAATAGATACGGGATTTTAATGCCAACGCTGCCCCTTTGGTAGCCCGTCCCAGATCAGCGCCGGTATAACTCAGCGGGAGGTCAGCCGCTGCTTCATCGAGCCATTGCAGTTCAGCTTTCATAATATCAGCTTTCGGGGTTTTGGGGATATCTGCCTTTGTCGGGTCTGTGATCAGACTGTTTACAAAAGGTATATCTCCGTAAAGCGTGGTCATAATGAAATATCGGTAAGCCAGCACAAATTTCACCTCGGCAGTAAGCCGTTTTTTGAGCGTTGGATCCATATCCGGAACCTTGTCGACATTGGCAAAAAAACTGAACGCCTGGCGCATCGGTTCATAACTCCATTCTTTACTGCTAACAGTTGGGTCCTGTGTGCTGTTGCCAAATCGCCGAGTCGTGGGATCGTTGCTGATACCGTTATCGCTCATGCCCTCGTAATAAACAAAGTTATCCTGCGGCATGTAGGTGTACATGCGTGTTGCGAACATTGTCGCGTCATCTGGCGTCTGCCAATAGGTTTCGTCCGTGATCTGATTGAGTGGGTGCTGATCGAGCAAGTCTTTTTTGCATCCCGCCAA
The DNA here is from genome assembly GCF_034263275.1 of Mucilaginibacter sp. cycad4. NCBI lineage: Bacteria > Pseudomonadati > Bacteroidota > Sphingobacteriia > Sphingobacteriales > Sphingobacteriaceae > Mucilaginibacter > Mucilaginibacter sp. cycad4. The sequence goes on from NZ_CP139559.1 coordinate 5,797,312, forward strand.
GCCAACAGCTACTACTATGGCAACGAAAGCTGTTATTATAGAATATCTTTTATTTTTCATGATCTTTTCTTCAATAATTATACATCCAATGGTCAGAAGGTTACATTTAAACCAAGGCTGAGATTACGTACCTGGGGATAATTTGATCCGTCTCCGAAGTTGGCTATCTCCGGGTCGAGGTTTTTCGGGAAATTCTTGCTGGTTATCAGGAATAAATTATCGCCGGTTAAAAAGAATCTTGCGGAACTGATCCCCAATCGCTTAGTTAGTTTATCGGCAAACGTATAACCAATCTGGGCGTTTTTGAAGCGCATATAAGCCGCTTTGAAAAGCCACCAGCTATTGAACTGGCCATTATTGATAGACTGATCAGTCCGAAGTACGGGATACCGGGCATTTGGATTTGACGGAGACCAATAATCCAGTTGAGATTGCAGAATATTGCCATCACCGTTAAAGAAAAAAGGAACCTGAGCACCGCCCTGAACACGAAGTAAATTACTGAAAACACCCTGCATCAGCACGGAAACATCGAAACCCTTATAACTGGCGCCAAGACTGATGCCATAACGATAATGAGGTGTTGCCTGCCCAAGAACGGTGCGGTCGTCCGGAGTAATTTTGCCATCGCCGTTCACGTCTTTGTACTTGATGTCGCCTGGAATATCCCTTGGGTCCTGTGTGGCGTGGTTAGCGATATCGTCTTTGGATTGAAACAGACCTTCCGCCTGCAGTCCATACCATATCCAGCGGGACTGACCAACAAGGAGCGGGTTATCACCTAATTGTTCGGGTGCTCCACCCAAGCTAAGAATCTTGTTACGGGAATCCGAGAAGTTAATAGCGGCACGGTAGTTGAAATTGCCGATATTGTTTTTATACGCTACGTTAATCTCGAAACCCTGATTACGTAGGCTTCCCACATTTTGTTGCGGACCATCAATGCCGTAGGTCAACGGAACCGGCGGTGCCAGCAATATGCCGGTTGTCTTATCCCTGAATACATCAATATTCACATCCAGGTGTTTAAGCAAGGTTAGATCTAATCCAAGATTAATCGTGGTTTTTACTTCCCATGTCAGATCAGGGTTCGGTGAATTATTGTAGTAAGTGGTAGTTGAAGCGGCCTTGTTCAGCACATATTTGTCCTGGGCAATCGTATTCGCATACGGATATAGCCCGCCGGCATTCTGGTTGCCCACCTGGCCCAATGAAGCCCTTATTTTCAGGAAATTGATGGTAGCTGCCAAAGGCTTGAAAAAATTCTCTTCAGAAGCTATCCAGCCTGTGGATACCGAGGGAAAGAAGCCGTATTTCTTCTTTTGAAACACGGAAGTGCCATCGTAACGGGCGTTGGCTTCGACAAGATATTTGCCGTCAAAATTGTAATTCACGCGACCGAACCAAGAACGGATCGCGTAAGAAGTTGCATTACCAGATACATTCGTCAGGGTTGGATCCGATGAGCCGGCGTCGATCTGGTCAAGTGAATTATTCAAAAATCCATAGCGCGTGATGCTATTGTAATCGTAGCGATCCTGCTCCTGAGAATAGCCTGCCAGCGCCTTGATATTATGCTTACCGAATGCCTTGCTGTAATTCAGGGTAATCAATGTTGTCGGGTGTGCCCTTGAATAGTTAGCCTTATAAGCGCTGTTCGGGTTGTTGTTGTAAGTGACAATTTGCTCGTCGTCATTATATAAAGGATATTTATTATTAAAGCCGGACAAGAAGCTGCTCGTATAATTATAACCATAAGTACCATTCAGTAACAAGTCATCAGTAATCTTGAACTCGGCCAGGAAATTGGTATTGATCGTATTCAGGGTCTCGTTCTGTACGCCCGCTTTGGTCATAATATCATTAGGCTGATCGCCACCCCGATAAGAGCGGTCATGTCCTTCTTTGGTGTAGGGATATTCCGTAACCGGAACTATATACGACCATTGAAGTGCACTGCCGATACCATAGGAAGGCTGTTGTTTGTCCTCTTTCGTCAATACAGTATTTATACCCAGTTTCAATCGTTTTGAAACCTGCACATTTACGTTGGCTCTTGTGCTATATCGCTTATAATCAACATTTTTAATCAGGCCTCCCTGGTTGAGATAGCCACCTGATACAAAATAATCAGCAGTGCTGGATCCGCCGGCAACGCTCAGGTTTTGCTGATTTTGTAAAGCCTGATTATGTAATATATATGGCAGCCAGTTGGTACTTGGAAGCTCACCTGACTTGTATTTCTGCACCAGATCAGGTGTGAATTTAACCTGTGCGCCGGGATTATCATTTAACTGCGCCTGGTTGTAAAGGTCCACAAACTGCGGGGCATCGACAAATTTGGGTAATCTTGCCGGACGCTGATAGCCAAATATGGAGCTGTATTGTACGATAGGCTTGCTGTTTAGTTTGCCCTTTTTAGTTGTTACCAGCAGTACTCCACCGGAGGCTCTCGCTCCATAAATAGCGGTTGCAGATGCATCCTTTAAAATACTAATTGATTCAATGTCATTTGGATTAAGGTAATCAATTCCGTTAACGGCCATGCCGTCCACAATGTACAAGACCGGGTTATTCGATATGGTGCTGTTCCCACGAATGTCAATAGAAGTTGAACCATACCCTGGATTTCCATCAGTCTGCTGGATATTAAGGCCAGCTGCTTCACCCTGTAAGATATTAAGTACCGATGGAACCGGACGATTCACGATTTCTTTGCTTGAAACGGTTTCTACGGAGCTTGTAACGTTTGCTTTTTGCTGGGTGCCATAACCTACGACCACGACTTCGCTCAGGCTCGCTGACAAGGTACCCAAGGTTGCGGTAAGCTCCCTGTGATCCCCATCGATAGTTAAAGTTCGCTCAAAACGAGCTGCTCCGATCATCGTAATGACAACATTATAATTGCCTTCGGGAATACGCTCAAATGTAAAATCGCCATTAGCGTCGGAAATGGCGCCTTTTTCATAATTCTTACCCTTAAGGCTGATGGTGGCTCCGGGCAGGGACTGACCTTTGTCATCCACCACTTTAATATGAAAGTTGATTAAGCTGAAAATTGAACGAATGTTATCGAACAGTGAAGCTGTTTTCTTTTGTACAACAATTGTTTTGTTAGAGATAGTATAATTAAAAGACAAACCCTCAAAAACTTTATCCAAAGCAGCATTGAGTGGTTCGTTTTCGATCTTAACCGATAACTTAATGCCTGAAATATCATCCCCGTCTTCCCAGAAGAACCGATAACCAGTTTCTTTTTGTATTTGTGTAAAGACTTCTGTTATGGGTTTGTTTCTGGCATCAAGCGTTACTTTTTGTGCATAGCTTTTGGCTGACACTTGTAAACAGGCGATGGTGATCATTAAAATAATGAGTTTCATTACCATCAAAAATTTAAGTACGGTACGTCGCAAGCAAAAGACTGGTACCGCACGAATGTTTAAATTCATACTTTTGTACGTTTGGGTTTAATTTGATACATAAAAATCTCTGTCGAATTCTGGCAATTGCCAGGCTAGTGGGGAAGCCCAGACATAGCCGGGGATGGGTTCCAATCACGCCCCGGCTTCCTTTTTTCCCTTGAATGTGTCGCATATTATTTTCTCATAGGCACTTGTTTTGGGTTTATACTTTATAGGATGGTTATGGTATTAATGTAAGCCGGCTGCGGTTATTCGCTCCATTTGGCCTTTCAATTTTAAAATTCACTTTGCTGATCTTGAGCACATCGAGAACCTGGAGTAGCGTATAGGAACGGTCAATTGATCCTGAGAACGTCCGCTCTTTGATGTCGCCCTGGTAAACGACATCAATGTTGTACCAGCGTGATAGCTGTCGCATCAGAGTATGGGTCTCGGTATGATTGAATATAAAGACCCCATCTTTCCAGCTTGCTGTTGCATTGGCATCCACATTCGTAATTTTTAAGCTCCCCGCAGTACCTTCCGCTTGTTGCCCCGGTTTGATAGTAACCTGAGCAATCTGGCGTTTCGCCGTAACGCGTACCGAGCCCTCCAGAAGGGTAGTTCTTTGCGAGCGCTCATCGGTGTAAGCGCTGATGTTGAAATGGGTGCCAAGTACTTCTACACGCTCATTTACAGTATTGACGTCAAACGGTTTTTCTTTGTTTCTTGCGACCTCGAAATAGGCTTCACCGGTCAGTGATACCGGCCTTTTATGACCTGAAAACCTGGAGGGATAAGTCAGGGAAGACATTGCATTAAGCCAAATCTTAGTACCGTCGGCAAGAACGACCTTGAATTGGCCGCCGGATGGTGTCGTGAGTGTATTCATTTCCTGACTATCATGTCCAGGAGTTGGTTTTGAACGATACCGAAGTACCCCGTTTGACTCTTTAATAATGTCCAAACCTTTATCCGAATATATCCGACCATTTTTGGCAAGGTTAAGATCAATTTGTTTTCCTGTCGAAAGTGTAAGAATAGCTACGTCCTTGCCAGGCATAACATCCAATTTTGAGGATGTTTCGTTGAGTACAGGCGCGGTCCTGTACACAAAAAAGGCAGCAACGATAACCGAGACGGCAGCAATCGAAATTAACCCATTCCTCGATAACATCTTGCGTTTCTTTGGTACGTAAACATCAGTCTCAGTAGACTTGCGTATATTACGAAGCATGCCTTCTCTTGTAGCAGTAAGCTTTTCTTTGGAATATCCTGCGGTGAGCTTAGGATCATTGTCAAAAGACGCATACCAACGGTCTAATTCACCGAGTTCTTCTGTATCGGCAGTTCCATTATGAAATTTTTCGAGCAGGTCTAAGATTCTGCGCTGAGGATCGTTCATTAAGGTCTTTTAACCTAAGTCACTTAAATGGCAGGCAGGTGCTAATGGAAAATCTTTTTTTTTGAAAAAAACTATAACTGCCCCGCGAAGACCACAAAAAAGCAGATTGCCAACAGGTCTATTTGATTTTCACGCAGTTCGCTTCTAAGATAAGCGAACGCCCGCGTAAGGTGTTTTTTAACAGTACTCACTGAAATTCCCATCCGGTCAGCTATTTCCTGCTGGGACAAATGCTCAAACCGACTTAATAGGAAAGCCTCTCTGCACTTATCGGGTAATTTCAAAGCGGCCGACTTAATTTTGTCCCGTATTTCTTTCAGTATCATTTCTTCATCCGGTCTGAGCGGTGAGATTTGTTTTTGTCTTATGATTTCGTCCAGATGCGCGAGATGTACCTGTTGTGACCGGTAAATATTGAATACTTTATACTTTAATGCTGTTTTCAGCCATGCTTCAAGACTGCTGGTAATAACCAATTCATGGCGTTTTAAAAACAGACTGACCATCACTTCCTGAACAACTTCTTCCGCAGCTTCTTTCGACTTTAGGCGTTGAAAAGCTGAATCCAGTAATTTCCGCCAATAGCGTTGATAAATCTCTTCAAATGCGTTGAAATCATCCCGTTCGCGTAAAAGCGAAAGCAAATGATGGTCTGTAAAGATGGGCAATTGATATTTCCGCATTTGAAATCTGTGATAACAAATCTAATCCATATTATTTGATTTAATACATATGTTAAATTAAAGTTACATTCTTATCCTGCGCTGGTTTAAATAACGTGCGCAGAAATATTAATTTTTTACACCAAACGGTATTCACGTTTTTCCAATACCATTTTCAGGACATTGTTTTTTGTTGCAAACTGTTAAAAAGCTGGGAAATTTTGAACCTTATCGCTACGATATCGAGGAGTAACTGGTTCGTTCAATTAAGGGAAGGCATGGCACTTGGGTAAGTTTTACAACAAGTACACAAAAACCACTTAAGGCACAGTGGATGTCATCATGAAAAGTCCGGTAACATTTAGTACCGGACTTTTCATAAATGTTAAAATAACCAGTCGCCGTCATTTGGTACAAAACACCGGTCGTTCAGACTTGCTTCTTGTATCACGGCTTTAGTATATTTTCTAGTTTCTGTAGAATGATTGACCGATTCAAGATGAACCACGTAAATATTCGCTTGAGGCGCATAGTTACAAACAGTTATAACATCTTCTACTGTCATTACAATAGGTCCTCCAGTTAGAAATTGAGCGGCACCTCCATTCACAATAACATGAGTTGGCGTAAAACTTTTTAATGCATCTTCTACCTCTTGGCACCAAATTGTATCCCCTGCTATATACAAACGTTCTTCGGTGTCATCAATCACATATCCTGATACCTTGCCCATTTGTTCGCCGATTTCACCAACGCCATGTTGGCCATCCGTGCGACTAATTCTAATGCTATTCCAAATCAATTCCTTATCAATTGGCGTTACTTGCGCGAAACCAGCGGATCGGATATTCTCCGCATCTACGGGTTGGCAAAAAATTACTGCGTTTTTTGAAAGGAGTTCTATCGCAGTGGCATCCCAGTGATCCAGATGCTGTGCATGCGTAATTAACACGGCGTCGGTTATTTTTATAAGTTCTAATAACTTCTCCTGATCAATCGGCAAATCGACTAACGGGTTACGTAAACTACCACCTTTTGAGGGCCATGGATCATATGTACCTGCAGGAGCTAGCATTGGATCAACTAAAATGACTTTACTGTGAGCAGTTATAGTAAGGGTTGCGTGTCGCAAAAGTTGTACGTTCATATTAAAGAGCTAATTTTGATGTTTGCAAAGATGTAGCTATCTGACATCAAGCCCAAGAAGGTTACCAATGGGTAACCTGTTCACTCTTTAGTAACCATGGAATACAAAGAATTTAAACATTGCGGACTTCATATTACTCTAAATACGTTATCAGGTAAGTGGAAACCCATTATCTTATACCATTTATTTCATAATCCGGAATTGCGTTTCACCGAGTTGTGGCGAATTATCCCTAAAGTGGCCAAGAAAGTTTTGTTAGATCACCTGAAACAGATGGAAGCCGACGGCCTTATTATCAGAGAAGAAAAGAATGGTTTTCCACCAGAAGTAAATTATCGTATTTCTGAAAAAGGAAAAGCATTAGGACCGGCGCTATCTGCTATGGAAGCCTGGGCAAATGAGCATGCTGCTGAAGAGGTTTCCGCATTTAGCCGGAGTGCGGAAGGAAAAATCAAGCCACTGAACGCTACCTATTCTTAAACACTTGGGAAGATCCCTACATGTAGGTATCAATTGTGGCGCAGAAATCAGTTAGCTAAAATCAGCTTATCCATTTAAGCTGAGATAATCATCTAAATTGCCGCTTAAGAACTTCTCCTTAATAAAAATAGAAATAACCTGCTGCTTGAATACGCCTTTAATATTTCGTTATCCGTCATTAAAAACCTTTAATAAAAAGATATAAACCCTTGCCACCTTTTTATCGCTCCCTTTTAAATCATATTGAAACAATCAAGTCCATTGGTTATCATGAACTAAGGCCTACAAGTGTTATATTTGTTTAAACTCTAACGCTAACAAATATGGTTTTCAAACGCACTTTGGTCAGCTGCTATTTGACGTTATTGTTTGTGATTGGTGCCTATGCCCAACAGTTATCACAAGAGCCTAATGCTAAAGCTATCCGCCAACTCTCACAAGGTTCCCCAGATTCCACTGCTATCAAACATTTACTCGATTTTGGGAGGTTTTACCTTGAACACAGTTTCAATTCGAATAAATATGTCGATTCCGCTTTGCTTTGCTACCAATTAGCTTTAACCCAAAGCACTCAGATACATTCTCTAAAATGGCAGATGGAATGTACCAAGCTTAAAGCGCTTTGCTCACTGAATAAACTTGATTTCGACAAGGGCGAAGAAAACTTCATGAAAGTGATCAGCTACTATCACGCCGAAAGAGATATTCTCACAGAAGCTGATAATTGGATTGAGCTTGCAGACAATTTACCAATTGACTCTCCTTCCGGCTCGAAAAAGAAAATAGATTACATTAAACATGGGGCGTTATTATATCACCAGCTGAACAATAAATTCAAAGAGTCCGAAGCCCTTAAAATGATAGCAGATGTACATCTTAATGAAGGAAAATTGGATCAGGCACAAAATGAATTACTTGATGTTTTGGCTAAATACCGCGCCTTAAATTATAAAAAGCTATACGAAACCTATTATCTGCTGGCATCGGTATATGCGCTAAAAGCCGATTTAAAAAATGAATTATTTTACCGCATAGAGACCGTAAAATCCATGGAATCCAGTGGAGATACGGCTGATGCAATCCTATATTATTTTAAACTGGCGGGAACCTACACCAGGTTACTTATGTATGACAACAGTGTATATTATTTGAAAAAATGCCTGAATTATGTTAAGCCAAAAGATTACGAATATTTCGTGGTACTTGAACAAATAGTGCAGGGTCTCATCCGACAAGATAAAGCAAATGAGGCCTTAGCATACGTGAAAACACATTCGACACTTGTTCCAGAGGATAACTTGGGGAAATACAGGGTAGATCTATGCTTTGCCAGCTGTTACGAAGCACTCAGGCAAAATAAAAACGCGGAGTTTTATTTCCTACGGATGAACCGCGAATCCGAAACAGATTATCAGCACGGCCGAAACCCGGACGAATCCCGATTATTGGACATCAAAAGAGTATGTGATTTCTATCTTTCAACAAAGCAATTTGAAAAAGCTAAACATTTTTTGAACCTGATGATTAATCACAGAAAAAATCTGGTGAGCCCAATTGTATTGAATCAGATTAAATTTATTGAGTTTAAAATTGACTCTGCATCGGGCAATTATTTAGCAGCCTTAAAGAACTTTCAGCAATATAAAATGTCAACCGATTCCATGTTTTCTGCGACAAAAAGTAAACAAATTGCAGAAATGATGGTGCGTTTTGAAAGTGACAAAAAAGACAAAAATATTCAACTTCTCGAAAAGCAGTCGCTGGTTGAAAAATCGGAATCGGAAAAAAGGCAACTATTGATACGATTAAGTACCGCGGGAATAATTCTTCTACTTGTGCTTCTGGGAGTTTTGTACAACCGGTATTTATTAAAGCAACGTAATGTAAAGTTGCTTCAGGAAAGAGAAAGAACGGTATCTAATAAAAACAGGGTGCTTGCGAAGTTACTCAAGGATAACGAGTGGTTATTAAAAGAAATCCACCACCGGGTAAAAAATAATCTTCACATGATTACCGGGTTGTTGCGTCTGCAGGCTAGGCATATTACTGACACTACGGCGCTCGACGCAATTCATGATAGCCAAAACCGCGTAATTGCAATGTCTCTGATCCATCAGAAACTTTATAAAACAGACAATAAATCGAACGTGTACATGCCAGAGTACATTGATGAACTGGTTCGAAATTTGAGAGATTGTTACAAAACAGGACAGCAAATCGTATTTGATATCGACGTAATGCCTTTTGTTTTAGATGTGTCCCAGGCACTCCCGATTGGTTTAATTCTAAACGAGTTAATCACAAACGCTATTAAATATGCCTTTCCCTACTCCAATCAAGATCGAATCACTATCAAATTATCTTCTGCGAATTCCAATGAAATAAACTTGTACGTTTCAGACAATGGCCAAGGTTTGCCAGATGGTTTTAAAATAGGAAACCCGCAATCATTTGGAATGATATTGATTCAGGGGCTAGTTGATGATTTAGGAGGAACGATGTTTTTTGAAAGCAAAAATGGGACGATACTTAGTTTAACCTTTAAAGTAGATATTGCTATCGAAATGTCAATTGATTAACCTGACAATATTATCTTAAAATCAAGTCAGCGGTAAAGCGTAGCTTTTTTTAACTAATTTTCCTAAAAAACACCATCTTCTTAATTTTACAGAAGGGAAAAGCTCGGATATCTGAGCGGTCAACTTCAAAACGGCGAACCCCTCGATCAGATCAATATTACAACGAAGTATTGGCCAAAATATCCGTTACAGATATCAAGGAGCTGGCGGGCAAATACCTGGATCGCAAAAACTATATCAGGTTGGTGTTAATGCCTGAAACAAGCAAGTTATAACCCAATCAGACATAATTCAAAAACTGATTAATCTGTAAACATCAGATTAATCAGTTTTTTTTACATCAAGAATTCTACGGCATTTTCCGGTTCAAATAATTTCATTTATTCGAAATAATATCTACATTCATACTTATTAATTATTTGGCTTCCTATAAGGTCACTTAATTAATGCTTAGGCCATTTATCACTTTTTACACTCATGAGCTTAGAAGAACGGGTAAGAACCTATAAAGATAGGTTGAGGATTTTTTTAATCTTATTTTATTTTAGTGAGAATTATTCATCAAGTGAACACCCTGAATTTAAAAGGGTTTTCAAAAGCGAAGTCAGAATTCAAAAGATAGATTTTTTGATTAGAAACCCTGATTATCTCGCCCACGAACTTCTGGTGATTGCTGAAAATGAACTGTCTAAACGTTCTGAAATCCAAAAGTTAGTTAAAGGAATTTATGCAGACTCCGAACCCCAACTCAGACGTTTGGAAATGGAGCGCTTTTTTTTTGGCGCCTATGAAGACATAGATGATGTCATTTTATTTCTTCAAAGTATCAATTTTATCGGTTTCAGTAGTAAGAAGAACACCGATCTAAAAAATATCGAGAAGCAGTATTTTATTACTGAATATGCTATCGAAAAAACTGAGGAGTCTATTAAAGCATTACCTTCCTTAAACTGGTATATCAAGAGATGTGAATTAATCAAGAAATATTTCGGGACGCTATTGGGTTCTCAACTCAAAGTATCTCAATATAAAATTGAGGAATACAGAAATACCTCATTTAAAAACTTCATAGGGGAAATTTCAGAAACAGTGGCAAAAGACTATTACAAAATATTCAACGAACGATTATGAATTTTAATTACAATAACTTTATCTCGGAAATTCATAAAGATTTTGCTGAAGACTTTCACCAATCAGAAATCAAATCCTTGCTCGACCTCGGAACAGAATTGGATAAGGACACCCCTTTATCAACAGGTAAAAGATTAGAAGTCAACTATATTGCCTTTTCCGGAAAGAAAGTCACCGAAGAGAAGCAAGAATATTCCGATCAACTAATTAACTACAGTCAGGAAATATATTCAGGTGTAAATATGTGGATTGCGGATAACTTAAGAGGCAAATCCAGTATTTTTAAGATCATAAAATTTGGACTTACAGGCGACGATAGCCTTAAGCCGAATATCTCAAAATGGCTTCAGCACATTCTCTTGGTCTTCAGCATCAACGAGAAAAAATATTCGGTTTATATTAATAAAGAAAAAAAACCCATACAGGCTTCCTTTTATAACAAAGAAATAAGAATATATCCGGCCGACGATGAACATTTGGATGATCGTCTTTTCTTAGCCACGTCAAAAGATGAACTGCAAAGGCAATTGAAAGATTTCTTTTTTCATCAGTTTGATTACTATTCGCTCCGTTGGACTCAAAAATCCCCCGTTAAAGAAAGCGATGACTTGATCGAAGCGGGGGCCAGCTGGTTGACTTACTTTAAATCAATTTTCTTAGAGTCTAAGGATACTAATGAATTGATGTACGGGGCCCAAGGAACTAAAGTTTTTCAGATGCTACTTGGACTATATTTGACGTCGTCCATTAATAAATTAACAGTAGGAAAAGACAAATTACTGCACCAAAAAGGAAAGCAACAATCTTTTTTAAGTAGGGAAAGTACTGAAAAACAATCAAAGAAAACGGAACTCCAAAGGGAACTTACAGATTTGGATCAGCAATTAGAAGAGCTTGCTATAGCCGAAAAACAAACTTCCAACGTCAACGCTTTGGTTCTTGAATACGAGGGACTTGTTAAAGATATTGATGAAGAAAACACGAAAAGGGTTGCTGTAAACAATAGCCTTCAGGAAGCCAGAAAAAACAAGGATATAATCGATCGCCGTAAACAATTTATAGATGATGAAATAAGACGGCTTCGAAAAGAAGCGATCAAAACCGAAAAACAATATTCAGACGTCAAAGAATATCTGGAAATCGGTGTTTTCTTCTCTAATCTAGAGGTGAAAACTTGTCCAAGCTGTAGCCATCCTGTTAGTAAAGACAAGAAAACCAAGGCGGCATCTGCTCATACCTGCGCATTATGTACAGACGACATTTCTAAAGATGAACCAGAGGTAGACACTGGAAATCTTGAAAGCAAGCTGGTTGAATTGGAGAAGTTAAAAGAAAGCCTTGAAAATGGTATCGGTGAATTAGAATCCGAATACTTAATGGTTCAAAGCAAATCAGTTGAATATTATAACGACATTATAAAACGTGAACAACAATATGGAGGTTTGCGAGACGTCAAAGAGATCAATTCGCGATTAAATGAATTACAAAACGCAATTTCGGAGGAACGTAAAAAATTTGCTTCTTCAAATGAAACAAAAACCGAAATGTTAAACAAAAAAGCAGTATTGAATTTTAGGATTTCGCAGCTTAATGAAGAACCAGAACCAATCGGTGACCAAAAAATCGAAAAGAAGATTCAACTTTTTACCAAAGCAATTGCCAGCCTCAATAAAATCAGATATGATGAAGGGCAAACAGTACTTCGAAAATTAGCTGACCTCATGACTGCAGAAGCACAGTCTCTCGGTTTAAGAATAACAGAAATTAATATTAATGACCGTTTCGATATAAAGTATAAGCAAGATGGCGATTTTCTTTCATTTTCGGAAATTGCCGAAGGTGAGCAACTACGGGCTAAGCTTGCGTTTTATCTAAGTTTGATCCAGCTTGACATTGAATATAATTATGGACGGCATTCCAGGTTTTTAATGATAGACAGTCCTGGTAAAGAAGAAGGGGACAAAAACTACCTAGAAGGATTATCCAGACTGATAAAAGAGTTAGAATCTCGTTTTGGTGATAGCCTACAAATATTGATTGGTACGGCGGAACGAAGTCTTGAAAATACGGTAAAAAATCAGAATGTATTTCCAGCGCAATCATTTGTATTCTGATGTCCGACATTTTAGAACGATTTGCTGTATTGATTCTTCCGGAGAAAATTACTTTTTTGGCAGAAGATTTTTTCGCCGAAATAAGCAATGTCAGTAAGAAAGATTTAAAAACCTTTCTGTCAAGCATTATTTCCGATTCTGCTGAAAATGTATATATAAAAAAGCAAGCAATCGATCGCCTCATGGATTTGGTCTTCTTAAATTCTATCAAGCCTAGGCAAGCTTTGGGGATATTACTTGACGATTGGGAAGGAACGAACTTGCTATTAACCGTCAATAGAGTAAAATCACTTTACTACCTATACGAACAAGATCCCGATGAAATAGAAACCATTTTTACAGCATACTCAAAAGAGGATGAGGCTGAATTATCGGCGGAGGCGCTTTTCCACTTAGGATTGATCAATTTGCAAAAGGGATTGCTCGCTTCAGAGTTGGAATATTCATTATTTTCGTTGGAAAAAAGCAAATCTGACTTTCACTCAGCAAGCCAATTAATTGAAAACAGGATTGATGCTGTTGTATTTACCAAAATAGTAGAATTAACAATTGACGTAATTAAAAAAGTGACTGCATCTCTTTCAAACAAATTGAAAGAACTTGCCAGTCTACTTTTCCAACGAGAAAGTTATGCGTTCAGTTTCGTAGATGCCCCATTTTATGTAGGTTTTTATAGGGTTCTATATGGACTATTAGAAATTTCACAGCAAACCCCTTCCTCGTGGTTAGACTTCAGACATAATCTAACAAATCTATTTTTTCAATATTCAAGTATTCAGAATCAAGAAATAAAGAGCAGGTTGTCCTTGAGTACACTTACCACATCATTTATTGAAAAACTTGATGACTCATTTTTCTTACCCTTTTTTTCTCTAAACTTTTCAGCGGAAAAATCTAGAATTTCTGCAAGATTGGGGGAATTAGATGAGACTAGCGAAGAAGCTTCTTTTTTGAAAAAAATCATTGAGCTTTCAACTGGTGACTTAAAAAAAAAAGCATCCATTGATAGTTTGAAATTTGAACTTGCAAAGATATTTCCCTTGGTTAGTATTGATACGATAAATAACCTGTTGACCTCCAACGATGATTTAAGTGAGGGAGCCAAACTCTTTAAGGTATTTGAAATTCTCCAGAAACCTTCTACAGTACAATTAAATGACGCTTTGATTCGTAGCTGCCTTCAGCTTCAGTCTATGCGTATTTACTATGGAAATTATTCAGAAGACGATAGAAATACTATGATTGCTAGTTTGTTGGAGAGCTCTGGTTTTTTAATCAAGGATCAAACAAGAAGAAGTAGATCTCAAACCGGTAAGTCCGCCGGAGAAGTCGATATCCTTGTAGAGGATTATAATCACAATCCCATTAGCATCATAGAGGCAATGAATTTAACCTCGGTTCAGAAGGATTACATTAAACAACACATAGACAAAATATTCACTTATGATGCTAATGGTTTAGTCAACAATTACATCTTAGTGTATGCCAACGTCGTTAACTTTGGAACATTTTATACCAATTATAGAAACTATGTAAGATCAAATGCCTTTCAATTTCCATTAATAAGCCTGACTGAAGCGAACGAATTACCATATTCTGAAATCAGAAAATTCACCATAATTCATCGCAGGAATAATTTAGATGTCAATATGAACCATATTCTAATTAACTTATTCGATAAATAAAAGACATTAGATATTTATTCCCTCCTTGACATTTGATATATGGAACAAAGCGTTCACAGAATCCATTTTGAAGACCGTAGCTCAACTGAATTTGAGCGGCTTGTATTTGCATTTCTCCTTCGGACTCAGGATTGGACAACATTAGAATGGCTTGGCGAGACCGGAGCAGACGGAGGTCGGGATATTTGGGGCATGCTATCAGGCGAAAGTTATTGTTACCAATGTGCCAACTATAGGGATATTTCCGTGAAGAAGGTTACCGATGACATTGATAAAATTATCAATAACGGCTATTCTCCGAACCATTTTATAGTGATTTGTGGAGGACGAGTAACTAATGAAAAGCGGAGAAAAATAAAGGAGCACGGAAAAAATGCCAAGATTTCGAAAACGAAAGTCTATAGTGGCGTAGAATTTGAAGAATTGTTACGAAATGAAACTCCAGTTCTTATTAAAAGGTTTGTACTTGGCGAAGCATTCCCTGAAATTTGCATCCCTGATTTTCAAAAAGTAAATACGGACATTACGTATCTTGTCAGATCCTTGTTCAAGGATTGGCTCTTTCACGAGATAATTCCAACAATTAAAACATTATACAGAATATATAAATATGTAAACCCATTTCAGCTCACCGTCACAGAAATGGTCTTTTTATTATTTGTATTTGAAGAAGTTGATTGCGATTTTTCGGAAATGGAGGACATCAACGAATTTTCATTCGATGATTTTATTCCATTTATTGCTGATCAGACCAATCGAGAATTTCCCGTTTTAGATGAAGCCGAAAGGAAAAGATATAATGCAAGATATTACATAAATGTGAATGAGAAAATACGCGGGTTTACCACAGATCAAATAATTAACACTTTTTTCTTCCGCGAAATCCGAACGCTTGATAATGGTGATGTTTTAGAAATATTCTTTAAAAAAGATCGCGATAGAAAGACAGAGCTTAGGATAGGAAAAAGCAGCCATAGCAAACGTGACACCCAAATCAGAAGTCAGTAAAGGGAGTTCGTATTCGACTTATTCCCTGTGCAAGACGAAATTACTTTTTTCAAGTTATTAAGCGGCAGGCTTTTCTGATAACAACGTCATAGCGTATAGATCCTGGTTTGGATCGAACCCGGACTGAAATATAAATCCGGACCGCCTCAAAACCTTACTCGCTGCATAATTTCTCCGGTTTACTACGGCAGCGACATTTTCAATTCCTTCCGCTTTTAAATACGCTATAACCAGTGGGAGTAAATTTGTCATCACAGCTTTCCCTTTTGCTGAGCCTTTTAGGTAAAACTCAATAAAAAAAGGATACCGCGATAGGGTATAATATTCTCTGGCTACTGCAGGAGGAATGATGTCGATCAGCCCGATCAGCCTCCCATTTTTTTTGGAAGTGATAAAGTGAACCCTGTTCCGTCCGGAATGAAAATTTATTATCGTACCCTGCAACCAGTTCTCCGCATGACTTATTGAGAGCAGTCGTTTTTCGGGGATATATTTCAATGTGTCTTCGTCTGAAAGTATCGCGAAAACTTCTGATACCAGTTCATCGTAGCGTTGGAGATCGTCCGGCCGAAATGGGTGAATTAACAGATTTTCATTTTCAAGATAGATTGATGGCATTTTATAAATTATTATTTCTTTTCGTCGCTGAACTTCATCTTAACACGAAATGCTGAAAATAGTTAATACCCGTTTAACATTTCAATCTTCCTAATATATTTTGTCAATTGTGGATTGCAGCATGTTCGTTCGCATTTCGCGGCTCTTAAAAATTTGATATCATTGCGCAAAACACTTTTTAAAGCTTCTTTTTTAGAATTTCTGAAATGTAGAATCCAATTCCATTACATACTTAATGGTATTTTATTAAAAGATTAAAAACGGCGAATTAATTAATGGACCTTTTATTTATCTCCCAATTTATCCACAAAGGCTACTTTAATGTTACTTCACAGATGAAAAAACATTTCACAAATACCATTTAGTATGTTTTTTTTTCGATAAATCGCACGTTAATCTAGCCCTTTAACGGAAAATTCTTTAATTTTAGCAGTGGCTGTTTTAATATCGCCTGCTAAGCGTAGCGATATTACGATAACCTCTTTTTCACCCGCTATTAATTTAATACTAAAAGTATACCCGGAACATTTTGTCGACGTATAGCACCCTTTCCGATCACGAATTAGTTCATTTACTACAAAATGGCGACAAAGATGCATTTGCCGAAATCTATGCCCGGTTCTTTGGGCTTTTGTATGTTCATGCCTATCGTAAGCTTGGAGACGAAGACGAAGCAAGTGACCTGATCCAAGAGCTCTTTGCCAGTCTATGGGAAAAACAACCTTCTCTAAGGGTTTCGGAAAATCTATCGTCTTATCTATACACCTCAGTGCGCAACAGGGTACTTAATCTTATTGAGCGCCGGAAGGTCAACCAGCGGTACATGTGTTCCCTTGCTGATTACTCCGAAACTGATCACAAATATGCAGATGAGAAACTACGGGAAAGCGAATTGCGACAGATGATAGAAAAAGAAATAAATTCATTACCTGAACAAATGCGCATTATTTTTCAGATGAGCCGACACGAATATCTTAGTTATAAAGAGATCGGTGAACGCCTCGAAATGTCGGAACAAGCCGTCAAATCGGTCATGAAACGCACTTTAAAAGTCTTGCGCCAACGGCTTGGCCTGTTTGTCTTTCTAATGATTTTCTTTCACCTGGTGTGATCCGAAAGGTTGAACCGCAAGTCTGCAGAAGCACGAAATCCAGCCACCATAACAGTATTAATATAGTTTGAAATTTATGTAAAGTTTTTTGCCCCCGACCTATTCGCTTCTTGTCTTAATGTTAGATAGTTATTAACGGTAATGAAAGAAAGCGACGCAAAGAAACTTCTTAGAAAATATAATGCCGGGATAGCGACCGAAGACGAACGTTCGATCGTTGAAGGGTGGTACAATAGCTCTGAATTTTTCGCTCCTGCACCGGATAATAACTCGATAGAAGCAGCGAACAAAAGGGTATGGAAAAGGATCGATGCTAAAAATAGTTCCCCGATCAAATTATTGGCCAGGATCGCCGCGGCCGCGTCCGTGCTGGTTATGTTATCCACCGGTGGATATTTCCTTTACCAGAGTGGTTCATCAAAAGAATCATTAACACAAGCAAGCATCGTCAAGCCCGGGCATGCTCAGGCCACACTCATCTTAGCGAATGGCCAGCATATCATCCTCTCCCCAAAACTTAAAGGCAATCTAGCAACACAAGGCAAAGTGGTGCTCCAGGCTAAGGGTATTAACGGTATCGCTTATTCCGTCAATGCTAAAACCAGTTCACCTGAAATATTTAACAAACTGGTCACAGGTCGGGGCGAGCAGTCGCCGTTCCCCATAACCTTATCTGACGGAACCAAAGTATGGTTAAATGCAGAATCTTCTTTGGTTTTTCCCGTGCAATTTAAAGGCAAAGAGCGAATTGTAAAATTAGAGGGGGAAGGTTACTTCGAGGTATGCCATGATAAATTACACCCATTCAAAGTCATTTCAAGAAATCAGGTTACTGAAGATATCGGCACAAAATTCAATATGAATGCTTACAAGGATGAGCCGGTTATCACGACAACTTTATTAGAAGGGGCTGTAAAGATCAATAACAACCTTATCATAAATCCTGACGAACAATCGAACCTTGATCAATCAGGAGCAATAATAGTTAAACGCACCGATGCTGAAGCTGCTATTGCCTGGAAAAATGGAAAATTCATTTTTCAAAGCGAGAATTTACACGCGGTAATGCGTAAGCTGGTCAGGTGGTATAATATCGAGGTGATCTACCAGGGAGATGTATTCCAAAAAAACATTACCGGTTCAGTGAGCAGGTTTGATGATATATCGAAAACCCTAAATAAAATAAGTTTTGCATCCGGCGTACATTTTAAAGTTGAAGGAAGGAGGATAACCGTGATCAACTAATACTTCTCCGATCAACAGTTTCCAGAAATAGCTTATCAACCCCTAAGGGCCATCAACTATTAAAGTAAGCGGGAGTGCTTCGACCTACCCCCGCTCATGTTTGGAACTGTCATTAAAACTCTTGTGAAATTGCTATTAACAATAACCAAACTGTCAAAATTAATGAAAATAAGTGACTTATCCAGATGCGGTCCGCCTGCTGCATTTTCCGCTCAATTGCTGAGAGTAATGAAAATAACAACATTCCTGCTGATCACTTTCCTTATCAACGTCAGTGCCGCCAGCCGCGCACAAATTACATTGGTTGGTAAGAAGATAACATTGCAAAACGCCTTAAATCAAATTCGCAAACAAAGTGGATATGATGTCATATTTACCGAACAGGATGTAGCGAGGGCACATCCATTCGACATAAGCCTGCGAAATGTCTCTCTGCAAAAGGCTTTATCAATTTGTTTTGCGGGGCAACCTTTAGATTATGCGGTTCAGGATAACACAGTAATGATCAAGGGTAAAACAGATCAGACTCCCGCTGTAAACGCGAGTTCTCGGCAAGTTTGGATTAACGTCCACGGTCGGGTATTAAATGATAAAGGTGAGCCGTTAAGCGGAGCGACCATCAAAACCAAAGGCGTTAGCTTAGCAACGTTAACGGATACTGACGGAAGGTTTTATCTTTCCAATGTCAATGCCGATGCCGTTTTAACTATTTCCTATGTCGGTTATGCCTCAAAAGAACTTATGGCTAAACAGGTGGACGACCACATTACACTTCAGCTTTCATCAACAAAATTAGATGAAGTGAAGGTAACGACCGCTTATGGGATAGAGCGAAATAAAAAAGAACTGGGTTATTCCGTGGCCACAGTTTCCGGTGCTGAAATAAACAAAGCCAATAGCGGAAACATTTTGAACGGCATCATCGGTAAGATCTCGGGGCTTAATATTGATGTTCAAAACTCCGCTATGACTCCACAGATCAAAGTGCTTCTGCGCGGCATCCGTTCATTTGGCGAAAACAGCAATAACTCACCGCTTTTTGTTTTAAATGGGGCCCCGCTATCTTTTGGATCAGATAATGAAGCTGCCAGCCGGGTAGCTGATTTCATCAATAATCTAAATCCATCTGATGTAGAAGATGTTACCGTTCTAAAAGGTGCTAACGGCACCGCGCTATATGGGCCGGAGGGCGTTAACGGCGTGATCATTATCACTACTAAAAAAGGTAAATCAGGCGAAACAGCCATAAATTTCCGCACAAATCTATCTTTTAACAAGCTTGATTTCAGTCATTTAAACAGACAAGATATTTTTGGCTTGGGAAATGACATTAATTTCAGCGGAGGTCAGGTGGCAAGCAACTGGGGCCCCGCTTACGATGGCAGGATAGTGTCCATCGGGTATCCAGATGAAAAGGGTAATTATCAAAAGGTTCCCTACATCCCACGTGATGATTACAAAAAGTTCTTTAATGTCGCACAAAATCAACGGTATAACCTATCGCTCGCCAGCGGCGAACGGAACAGTTCGTTTTATCTAGGCTTAGGTTACCTAGATCAGAAGGGATTATTGCCCGGAGATAAAAACAAACAGGCTACGGTATTATTATCTACCTCGCGGAAAATTAATTCCGCGCTAAACGTACTCTTTAACGTGAACTATTCACGAACCGACGTAAATAAATCGTTGCAGGATGTCACCGCCGAAGTCCTGACCATGCCAACGTTTATCCCTTTACTAGATTATAAAGATTATGTTAATAGTCATTGGGCGCAACCAGATAATTACTGGAACTTTATTAGTCCCTATCAGAGATTGGCGATAGCCCGCGAAAAAAAGCAGAATAATTCAGTGGCCGGAAACATTACTGTTAACCTGAAAATTGCCCAATGGTTGTCTGCAAAAAATGTGATTGGAATCAATTATGCAGACATAATAAGTAAAAAAACCTCCACAGGACTGAAGTTCGCGAACTATGCGAGGGTCAATGCACAAAAGTACGTCGACATTGATCCACATGTCCAGGATGAAATGCTCAGCTATAGCTCCATAAATAATGATTTCCTTTTAAGTGGTTTGCATACCACTGGAGATTTTGTCATTCGTTGGAATATCGGAAGCACATTAAGACAAAATTATAATAAAGGGCTTTTTACAGATGCTTCTCTCGTTGTACCTGTCTACAATCTTGCTTTTGTCAAAAACACGATAAAAGGGGAAGAAGGAACGACATTACAACGAAGTATCTCCGCACTCGGTACTACGTCGTTGGGCTATAAGGATAAAATATTTCTGGAATTTACAGGAAGAAACGAGTGGGACTCGAGGCGGGCTGAAATCGCAAGAGGTAAAGATTTGTATATCAGCGCCAATTCATCTATCCTCCTGAAAAAAATAATTCCTTATCTGGCCGAGCAAGATTGGCTGTCAGCAATGCAGCTACGATCATCCCTATCAAGTACAGCCAATATGAATATTGAGCCTCAGCAAAGTGAACGCATATTATCGCTGGTTCTTCCTTATCCATATACCACAAATTCTTCTTCCGGTGCGTTGCTTGGATTTGGAGGAGCTCCCCCCTCGAACTCATCAACATTGCTTGGCTACGGATTTACGATCGTCAACCCTAATCCGAATATAAAGCCCGAAAAAGTATTTTCACAGGAATATGGTATTAACGTCGGCTTACTTAAAAACAGGGTACAAATTGACGCGTCTTATTACCATCAGGTAAACGACGGTGTGATATTGCAAGTTGCGAATTCCTGGCTAAGCGGCTACCCAACTTTTGACAACGCAGGAAAATTTCAAAATACCGGTTGGGAATTTGACCTTAACTTTAATCCACTTGTTGACTTTGGGGATTTTAAGGTAGGGCTAAAAGGATACCTGGCGATCAATAACAACAAAGTACTCAAGGTATCAAGCATATATAATGGCAGGTTCCAAACGTCTGACCCTACCAGCGGCGTTACTTACTATGCCAGCGTTGGCCACAGTGCTTACGAATTTGCTATTTACGATTGGATCAGGGACCCCCAGGGTAGAGTGGTTGTTGATGCAAGCACCGGCTTACCTTCGGTTGACTATCAAAATCCGAAAGCAGAGGGCCGTACCTTACCGATTTATACAGGCTCTTTAAACTTAAATGTTTCGTGGAAAAGGTTCAACCTCTCAGCACTTGCAAACTACTCCGGCGGAAATGACCATTTGTTCAATACCCAGAACATTGCCAGCGGCGCTGATCCGCTTACGTTATTAAATAATCGAGAGAAATTCGTATTCCCAAATTCGGTCATACAGGATCGCCCAGGCCACTATATACCCAATACAAATGTCGCTGTTTCCAATATCGGACAAGATCTATTTACCAGGTTTTCGAATGTTACCAGGCATGGTTTAACCAACGCGGCTTACTGGAAGATAAGAGAAGTAGCATTACAATACGAACTGCCAGTCAGCGGGAAATTCATCAAGGGCTTATCCATAAGCATTTATGGGAGGGATTTATTCTCGTTTTATCCCTCGTCGAACATACATGGAGACCCTACGCAAGTTAATGGCCCCGCAGCTAAGAACAATAACACTTCTATCACAGCAATCGGTGGACGTACAACATCTAGTGTAAGCAATACATCAGGTGCCGGTTCCGACCCAAATACGCTTCCGGGTTCAAGGCTTTTTGGGATTGCGGTAGGTGCCAATTTTTAACAAAAAAAATAAACGAATTATGATACATAAATCTATCCGCTTATTGATTTTATTCATATCATTAAGTCTAATAATCACCCAGTTTGGGTGTAAAAAATACCTAGATGTAAACTATAATCCGCGAGAATTAACAGATAGTTCTGCGACGCCCGAAGTTATACTGCCGCCAATCATGAATCAGGTCGCTCTTGAGACTGATGACTTTGACAATCTTAACATGTGGATGGGGTATTGGAGCCCGACATTAGTTTCGCCAGGACAGCCATTTCTAACGTATAACAACGTGGAAACATCGCGCACCCCACCAGCGGAAATTATCTACCTGGATCAAAAATCAGAAAGGCTTGGTCAATATTTTTATCAGGGAATATCTAAGGTAATGAGAGCGCTAACCTGGAGTATGGCAGTTGACGAAATAAACAATATGCCTTACAGCGAAGCTTATAATTCCACGATACTTTTTCCAAAATATGATTCGGGACAGTCGATATACGAGGATCTAATGAATCAGCTTACGACGGCCAGTTCACTGATCAAAAATGCGGAAATCGCCAAGAACACAAATATTACGAATGCTGACATCGTTTTCCACGGCGACCGACTGAAATGGCTTCAGTTCATTAATACGGTCAAATTGAGGCTGCTGATTCATCAGGCCAATCTCCCAGGACGAGAAAGTTATATTTCGCAGCAGATCGCCATCATTAAAAACGAAAGCTCAGGCTTTCTGACCGTTGACGCTGCCGAAAACCCGGGATACGGTGTTAATAATAAAGTATCTGTTTATTACGGCCTCTATTCAAGCAGCAATACCCTTGGCGGTTTTAGAGGAGGAGATGTGTTAAATGGTGTTTCCAGTATAAACTTCGCGCATGCTAATGTGTATGCGATGAATCTGCTCAAAGCCAACGACGATCCCAGATTAGGGTTCTATTACAGTACCATTGACGCGCCTATTCCGGCGGGAGCAGCAGAACCTTTTCCTCAGCCCGGTAATCAAAATTTCCGCGGGAGTCAATTGGGTTTGGTAATCAATAGTGTTCAGTATCCTTATCAAAATTATGCTAACCTATCAGCAGTCGGAGGTTCACGTAACACAGGGGTAACGACACCATTCTCTTCGGGAATAATTAAGGGCAATGACATGAGCAATTGGATCCTGACCAGCATTGAAAGTCGATTTTTGCAAGCAGAGGCTATTTACCGCGGTTGGCTTCCGGGTTCCGCCGAAGACGCATATAAAGATGCTGTCCGCGAGACTTTCAGATGGTTAAATGTGGGACAAAACAGTTTAATAACAGCCGCGTCCGACGCGGCTTTCAATCAATGGTATGATTTAGAAGTAAGCAAGGCAAACCCGCAAGTGAGCTGGGCGGATGCGCCCGACAAATATAAATTGATCATGTTTCAAAAATACCTTGGATTGAACGGAATAGCCCCGCTTGAAACCTGGACAGATTATCGTCGTAACGGGCGTTTTCCAGATGTTCCTCTCAGTGTCGATCCATCCAGGGTGAGCAATACGCTTCCAATCCGTTTGCTTTACCCTCATGGTGAATATCAAAGAAATCCTGTTAACGTAAATGCGCAAGGTCAAATCAATATGTTCACAGGAAAAATATGGTGGATGCCTAATTAGTTTGAAGCATTAACCGAGATAGTTCGCATACCTGAGGAATTGACATCATTCAATCGAAGGTTATCAAAAACTAAAATATCCTGATATCTGATTTATAATTACAAAACGTAATAAATATGAAAAAGCTCCTTTTTTTATTGCTTGCTGTTCAACTACTGTCCGCTTGCCAAAAAAACATCATAGCCCCAGCCAATAGTGCAGGTACTAAATTAACCAAAACTATTACCACAAGCACATTGGCAGCCCGGGTAGATATAGTTCCTCTTAAGCTGGACAGCCTCTCCGGGATTAAAATAGTCCGGGAATATGTCCCGTTTACTAACATCGGGGCCAACGATAAATCCATAAAACCCACGCTGAGCGTAGCTACGAGTAACGGATTGTTCAAAACAACTTCCAAGTTCCGTAATGCAACTGATCACTAATTTAAAATAGAAAATATGAAGATATACATTCCCATACTGGCGATCGCCATCCTATTTTCGGGTTGCCTGAAGAGCAATGTTAAGTTCGACTATTCCGGTATTAAGCCCGTTATTATTAATCCCAAATCTAATTTTCCGGCGAGGGGAGCTTTCGCTCCGCCGATATTGGATAGTGCTTTCGGCGTAAAAACAATTCGTATTTATGCGAGGTATTCTTATCAGGCCCCCCCCGATAAGGATATTGCGGTAACATTTGCCGCGAACGATTCTTTAATAGCCGCATATAACCAGTCACAACCGATTAACTACAAAGCACTCCCTGCAGATGCTTACTCCCTGATAGAGAATAAGATTATTATAAAAGCCGGAACCACAGAGGGTTTTGTTCCAATAACGATAATTCCCGAAAGATTCAACGGCATCGACAACTATGCAATTGCATTTACAATAAAAGATGGTGCCGGCACAGTAGTCGCTGATAATTATAAGAGTATTGTATTCACCCTAAAGGGACATTAACAAACAACAGACATCGACAAAAAACTAATGATGAAATCAAATAAATGGTTTTATACGGGGTTGCTTTACCTGGTTGCAGGATTGAGCAGCGCTGTCAAAGCTCAGCAATTGCCCCTGGACAAAGCCGTGATTACCGGCAAACTGGCCAATGGCCTTACTTACATTATAAGAAAAAATGATTACGAAAAAGGCCGTGCATACCTGTCGCTTGTCAATAAGGTGGGTTCTGTACTGGAAACGGATAATCAGCAAGGACTGGCCCACTTTATGGAACACATGAATTTCAACGGCACTACCCACTATCCGCATGAAACATTGGTCAATTTTTTGCAGAAAGCTGGTGTAAGGTTCGGTGCAGATCTCAATGCGGTTACTTCTTTTGACGAAACCATATACCAATTACCGCTACCTATTGACCAGCCGGGAATGTTGAAGGATGGATTACAGGTCCTGCGCGACTGGGCACAGGGAGCATTACTGGACGGTAAGGAAATAGATCAGGAAAGAGGTGTAATATTAGAGGAAAAACGTCAACGCGCAGGAGTCAGCAGCCGTATTAACGAAAAGGTATTTCCTATATTGGCCAATAATTCCAGGTACAGCAGCCGTATGCCTATTGGGCTGGAACAGGTTCTTAAAGGATTCAACCATGATACACTTCGATCTTTTTTCAGAGACTGGTACCGGCCGGATCTTCAGGCCGTAATTGTCGTAGGGGATGTTGATGTCAACCAAACCAAGCGAATGATCGAACAGCTTTTCGGTGACCTTAAAAACCCTTCAAAAGAAAAGATCAGAACCGATTACAAGATTCCTTTAAATGGTCAAAAGCGTTTTTTAGCGGTTACAGATGATGAGCAGCCGCAAACAACTCTTCAAATTATTTTCAAATACCCTCATCATAAGCTGATCAGTAAAAGCGACTTCAAGTTCCATATAGTTAATGACCTGTTTAATCAAATGCTTGGTTATAGATTGCAGGATATAGGTACGGAGAATTCAGGTAACTATAATTCGGCATCGGCTCAATACAGCCCATTTATTGGTGACCTGGATGCCTTTCAGGCCAACATAACCGTTAATGACGACAAGCTCGGCGATGGAATAAAAGCATTTTGGTCGGTTATCAGTGAGATAAACGGGCAGGGCTTCAAAGAGTCAGAGTTTGAAATGGCTAAAGCAAATTATCAGGCAGCTATTCAGGCCGCACTTAAAGAGGCTAATAAGAACCCATCCCAATCTTATGCACAGGAATATACTAGACTCTTTTTGGATAATGAGGCTAGTCCGGGTATTGAAGAAGAGAGCAAATTAACAAATGAACTCTTAAAAACCATTAGTAATAACGATATCAAAACGTTTGCAACTGAAATTACAAGCGGAAAAGATCGTGATGTCATTATTACTGCGCCTTCAACACTAAAGGCAAAACTGCCCAGTGAGCAGCAGGTGGATTCCTGGCTAACTGAAGCCGCCAAGAGTAACGCAAAAGTTAATTCTTCGCAGGTTGTTAGTCAAGGCGCTTCCATATCTTCTGCACAGGAAATTGCAGGAGGTAAAGTGATCGCGAAAAGCAGTATACCGGAATTGAATGTTACATTACTTACTTTGAGCAACGGACTCAAGGTTATATTAAAACCAACTGAATTCAAGAACGATCAGGTCCTGTTTACAGGCATTGGAAACGGAGGGAGTTCAGTGTTGCCCGATCAGGATTTTCTTTCCGCCTCTCTCGCCCCTGGTATCGTTATGCAATCGGGGCTGGGCAATTCAACGCCAGCTCAGTTACGGGCTGAACTTAATGGCAAGCAGATATTCGTGGTCCCGGCTATCGAAGAGCGCGCAGCGAAGATTTCCGGTTCTACAAGTGTGACCGATCTGGAAATTGCGCTTAGAACTATCCGCCTTTACATGACTTCTCCTCGGAAGGATGAGCAGGTCTTTAAAGCGTTCAAAGATAAATTAAAGGCAAATCTAATCGCATCACAAAATAGTCCCCAAAAAGCTTATTTTGACACATTGAGCGCCGTTCTTTCTAATCACAATCCAAGGTCTAAATCCATATCATCGGAAGATATCGATAAACTGGACCTAGATAAATGTATCAACACCTATAAAGACAGGTTCAGCGATGCCTCAGCATTTACGTTCACATTTGTAGGAAACTTTCAACCTGAAACAATCACTCCGCTACTGGAAAAATATCTGGGCAGCCTGCCTGCCACTAATCGCGGTGAGCAAGCCCTTGACCTGAATAATCAAATCCCGAAAGGTGTTATTCAACGAACAGTCTACGCCGGGATAGAAAATATGACAACGGTTCAACTCTTCCTTGACGGCGATTATGAGTATAATCCCGTCAATAACATGCGACTTCAGGCGCTGAACGACATTTTGAATTTCAGACTATTGGAGAGATTACGGGAAAAAGAAGGCGGTGTATATTCTCCAAGAATCTCCATAAGCCTCAAACATAGCCCGAAACAACAATATGCCTTTTCAATCAATTTCACCTGCGCGCCCGAAAACTCCTTGTCGTTGATAGCCGCAGTCTGGGACGAGATCACCAAATTGAAAAATAATGGGCCCTCTAAAGATGACCTGTTAAAATCTGTAAAGGAAAACAAAGTCCAGAATAGCAGAAGTAAAATGACGAACGAATATTGGTTGACAAACCTATCATTTAAGTACCAGGAAAACTTAGACCCTAAATCTGTTTTAACTTACCAGACGATGTTGGACGAGCTGACAACAGAGCAGATACAAAAAGATGCACAAACGTATTTAAATGAAAAGAACTATGTCCGGGTACTACTGATGCCTGTGGCATTAAAACCCTAAAAATCTTCTACCCGATGAATAGTCAGTTAAGTTAATTTGAAAAAGGGGCTTCGGCCCCTTTTTTATGTCTACTCGGGTTTGAGTTTGTTAATTTAAATTGTTCAAATACCTTTTAAACTCCTGCAAAAACACAGTGTAGGATGATTTTCCGAACATTTTCCCCATATACCGCGCACCGGCATAACTGGCAGTAACATATTGCGAAATCTTTCCGGGGACCAAGTCTTTGTTTAATAGATCATGTTCCTGAGCTTTGATGATTGCCATCTCAATTTCCGTTTGCCATAGTACAATTACCCGGGTCAGCGCTTTTCGAAAAGCTTCATTTTGAGGAGCCATTTCTTCTATCAAGTTCACCGTAGGGCAACCGTACTCAACTTTGAAAAAATCATTTTCAAACAAAAGGCCTTTCATCATCTTATAAATATTGGTGCGAACATCTCCCGGTTTCTTTAAATGATTGCCTAGCAACGGGATCATGTGCGGATACATAAGTTCGTTAATCAAGGCTAGGCCCATCTCTTCTTTATTCTTAAAATGATAGAAAAAGGCCCCCTTGGTCACCTGGGTCGTGGCGATAATTTCATCGATGCTCGTTGCCTGGTATCCCTTCTGATAAATCAAGTCAAATGACTTTTGCAATATGTATGAGCGGGTTGTTTCGGCTCTTGACATAGATTATGGAATGATCTTTTATTGCAAACATAAAAAAAAGGAATAGTGTTAGCGTTTAAAATTCGAACGACATAGAAAAACCCCAATTTATCCTTAGCATTATGGCTCAATGTGCTGCTTAAAAAATTCTATCTATTTTAATAAAGCGAGGGTATGTGGATCCTTATTACCGTCGAAAAACTTCTTCAGTACAAGACCGAATACTTCATCAGACCCGGGAATACAGCTGAATAATGTCATCGAGGAACGTAGTTTCATATCATCCGGTGAACCAAAAATTATCCTTGCATCCGATCCGGACAGGTTGAGCAGTTCCCGACTAATTGCAATCAACCTTACACCCAATATTGGGTGAGCCAGATAAGCTTCAGCCTCCCTGATATCTTGTATACTATAACGCTTCGACATCTCTGAAAAACCCAGGCCATCGATCTGCGGAAAAATAAACCACATCCAGTGGCTTCGCTTTCTGCCACCCTTGATTTCTTTTAATGCATTCTGGTAAATGCCCTGCTGTGCTTTCACGAAATGACTAAGATTTTCTTGCGACATAATTTACAACTTAAAAAAGGCCCTGATAACCTAACTTTAAAATCCGGTCAAGGTTTACTAAATTAGAGGAAAGTGCTCTCATTAATCTTTTTTGAGAATGTATACAGATCAAACGATACTTTCCAAAGGCAAATATAGGTTTACGGCATTATGTCGCGTGCCTCCAGCTTATTTATTGAATATTCTCCAAAAGAAAAACAAGTCAGATTTCGAACTCTACGAATATGTGGAACGAAACCTCTCCGCAATTGAATCCCGTCAAAATGGTTCAGCTCAGAGTCCGGAACTAATATTGGAATGCAGTAAAGTTGTGTATCATTCAGAAAAAGCAGCCAAAGCAGCTTTACAAAAAATCCGAAACGATGATCACGATCATATCAAACCGATCCGTGCTTATGAATGTCAACTATGTGGCGGTTACCACCTGACCTCCTGGTCCGTTCAGCAATACCTCGAAAGTATTCCGGCTAGATAGACCATCCCTCAAATCCTGTCTTCACTAAATAGGCTTTCAAATTTACCCGCAGCCGGTGACAGATCATCCAGTATTGGGTATCACTTAAGTTTAGCGCGTGGCAAATTTCCGCCGCTTTTTGCTCTTCTATATATTTTAGAATAAAAACCTCACGCCAGACACCGGGTATCTTTTTTACACCCTTGCAAAGTACCGCCATAAACTCTTCTTTATCGAATTGCTCATCTGCATAAACCACGCTGCTTCTTTTATATTCCTCCGCGCTATTATCTTCGTGTTCCTTTATCGCAACATTTTTCAGCGAGTCGCTTAAGACTACGCGTTCATTTGCTTTTTTCCTGTAAACTAAAAATATTTTAATCTTTAAAATCCCGGTTAGCCAGGTCTTTTCACTACTGCGGTTTGAAAAAGTCGGGATCTGCTCAATGGCTGTCAGAAAGGTATCCTGGACCAAGTCTTTGACCAGATCCTCATCATTGATCTTACGCCGAGCATACTCATGGAGATAAACTGAATAACAATCGGACCACCGATCGGGCTCCAATTGGTTACCTAAAATTGGCTCATCTGAGGTTCCATCTGCGACCATGATCGTGTCAAAAATTGTTAAGGCTTTCGTTTAGACAAATGAAAAAATGCCTCTGATACATTTAGCATTCCAAACAATAAAAGCGATGACCGGCAATGAAACACAATTTAAATCATCAACACAAAATCAAAACAACACTGCTAAAACAAGCAGCAAACAACAGGTCATTCGCTTTTATTGCTACTCTCACAAGGTTCCCTGTAAGAATTTTGGATATTGCTATTTGCAATAACCAAAGATACCAATTAGTATTTATTCAGCACTACTCTGCGCCATTTATGACGAATAAGTGAGATAAAAGGGGTTTTCCACCGATTAAAATATTATAGAGTCTGTTACGGTGATTTGGGGAAAGTTATCAAATGCATTCAAAGGATCCTTAGGCTGATAACCTGTGTTGTATTCGGGATAAGCAACTTGATTTAAATATCGTCCCTCTCCTTACGGGAGGGACGATATTTAAATCGGATTATTTCAAAAAGCTATTAACCTGTTTGGCAAAATCCTGGCTGTACTGAAACAAGCTACCGTGGCCGGCATCCGGATAAATGATCATTTTAGCATTTGGCATGTGTGTCACCATTACCAGTGAATTGGAAGGAGGATCCATTCTATCATGGGCTCCGTTAACTATCAGCACCGGGATCGTAATTTTCTTTATGGCGTTGAAACTCGCATCTTTTTCAGCTGTATAGTCCTGAATCGCTTTATTCTGAGCCAATATGGCTGGAACTTTGGTGTCCGGATCACGGTCTACTTTGCGTTCCTGAATGCGTTTCCAAAAGGCTTTACTTTCCTTAATTCCATTATCTGTACCTGTAAAGAACAAAAACTCGCGCATCTGTTCAGCTGTCTTCTTTTCTTTATTTTCGATGACCGGCGTATTATCAGCAATATCCCCTCCGCGAGGCGCTGTACCTGAAAGAATCAGCCTTCGCAAAAGTCCGGGATGATCGATGGCAATCTGCTGACCGATAAAACCGCCCATGGAGAAACCAAGCAGATCGACTTTCTGATATCCAAGTGCTTTGATAAAGGCCACCGCATCTTCTGACATTTGTGTAATGCTTGACGGCGTTTCACCGCCGGAACCGCCGACGCCTTTATTGTCAAAAATAACCACTAGGTGCGTTTTGGCCAGTTCGTTGGTCAGCGAAGGATCCCAGTCGTCCATCGTTCCCACGAAGTGCGGAAGTAAAACCAAAGGAAGTCCGGATTTCTGCCCGTAAGTGCGGTAGGCATATTTTATTCCGTTTACAGTTAAAAACTTTGTTTTAGCGGTCTGGTGCAGCCCCTGGGCTTGCAGGTTACCGGCCAGCAGGAAATACGCCGCGATAAAGGATAATATCGTCTTAGTTTTCAGCATTTTGATGATGTGGTTCATGTCTGATTATTTTGATTGTAAATCGTTAGCCTGTATTGGCTAACATGTTTAAAAGTGGATGTACGCGCTATGTAATTAAGAGTTAAAAAGTCAGGCAAATCTGTTTTGATCGTCGCGGCTTCCAATACCCAATCCTTGTTACATTCGCAGTATAGCGGATAAACCTTGCCGACACATGTTGATCGCCCTACGCGGACCTTATTTCTTAAATCAAGCGCTTTCTATAAATTCTACAACGTCAGCTGCATTGTGATTACCCGAGCAGTTTGTGTGGAACGGCAATTACTTCTTCTGTTATGGGCTATAATTTAAGAGGCTTTCTTTAAAAAAACATCGCCATATTTCGGTCGTCCTTCCAACAGTGATCAGCTGTAATGAAAGACGATAGGTAGCCTATGCCCCCAGTTTTTGTAAAATAATTCAGTGCCTGCTGTTAATGTGATTTTCATATTCGTGATGGGTGTTAAGTGAATTAATTACTCTGATTTAATTATCATCAGCATATATGGGTTTGCGAAGATCATACCAGGGCACAGGTATTTAAAAATCAATTAGTTATTAGAAATCGACCGAATTTCTAAACGTTATCTCGTTAATATGCGAAAGCTTTTCGCTATCTCGATTGTAAGAAGTTAACAGGTGGCACTGGGTATGAGAATGGATTTTCGTGCTGCGTGACGAATTCGCGCGATCGTGAATTATAACCGAAATATTGCCGCACCCAGGTTACTTATTATTAGCTTTGTTATTGCGATATGCAATAACAAATATTGCATATTCAAGCATCAATTGAATGGAAGCTATATTAAGATCTGACTGTCCAATAAGTTACGCACTCGACCTCTTTGGTGACAAATGGTCACTGCTGATCCTGAGGGATATTATGTTTTTCGATAAGCACACTTATTCGGAATTCCTCAATTCGAATGAGAAGATCGCGACCAATATTGCACGCGACCGCCTGGTCAAACTGACACAAAATGGTTTTATTTCTAAAGGAGATAATCAGCAGCGACACTGGAACAGACCTTATTACCTGACTGAAAAGGCGATTTCTTTAGTTCCCGTAATGGCAGACCTCACGCAGTGGGGCGCATTGTTTGGACATACTGGCGGTATGGAAAAAATGATTGCCCAATTTAGGGGAAACCGCAACAAAGCAATTGCCCAATTACAGACGCGACTGCGTGAGAAAATTGAAGTGTTGTCTGAATCCGGAATTTAGGCTGCCGAAACTCAACTGTTTTCGAAGACCCAATAGCGCGGATTTCCCGATTGCTTTCTCAGAAAAATTAACGCCCTTTTTATAAAGAAGCTAGCTAAGCCCTATTTAACTGATCCTTGTAATCGTCATCATTGGGATAGGAAACGAAATATTTTATGAATCCGGACATAGCTCTTTTGAACTCTGAACAATTCCTATCAAATAATTCAGAATAGTCCAAGTCTTCATTAATGAAAATATGATCCAGATCGGCAATCTTGTATTCAAGCGCGCTTATAGTCTCATGCTTTTGAGTTCCAAAAAAGTAACTATCAAATTCTATCAGGACATTTTTTCTAGACGCGAGTGCAAGTTCCCCGCCCATCGTTATAAGAAATTCACGGAAATTAGTAAGTTCCGCGATTTTATTTCGATACCTGAATTCTTCGGCAAGGGATTCCAAACGTTCCTTATGCGTTAAAACGCCTTTATTTAATGCATACGCCAATTGCTGAGACTCTGAATAAAGGCTGTTTGGAGACACATAAATTTTATCCTCCGATGTGTTAAGATTTTCACATACAATTCCCGAAATGCCACCTATAGATCTTTTTTCAACTTTTTTCAGCGTGGGCAGCCCGAGTTCTTTAATGATCCGGTGGTTAATGATGAACTTTTCAATCGTCGAATCAGAAACGCCTTTCGGAATTCTGAAAATTTCATTTTGATTATCTAATTTATTGACCGTCCAGATTGCTCCTTCGCCGATGAATTCCATAATAAATTCGTTTGACTACCCAGAAAATGAGTCTGATTGTTTGCAATAATTTGAATCAACTGTTATGCCGGATCACATCACTAATCCTAACGCTTCGTGATATTCATCGTACGAAAATTTATCATGAAATTTTGTGTAACCGTCCATGAATTCTCCTTTGTAATATCCGCGTAATTTGTTTATACCCGAAGTTTTCTGGACAACAATGAAGCTGCCCTTTAAAAATCTTCGTACCTGTACCCCTTCTACCTCGCGATTAATCTCACCTTCCTCATCGTAAAGTAAGCCGGCAAACTGGAAATTATGGTCTGCAATATATTCTTCTTCTCCATCTTCATGTTTTTTGGTGTATGGCTCCGTTTCTGCGATTACTATCCGAAAATATGACCACTCCGCATTACCTAGGCTTTTAAATATCAGTTTCTCAATTTTTATCAGATCATCGCCATTCAAAATGAATATTTCGCTTACTTCGTTATACTGTATACTTTCCATATCATCGCCACCACCGGTAGGAAAGAAAAAATGATTCAGGTTGTCATAATTTGTTAGCACTTCCAATACCTTTAGTATCTGCCACGGATCGGTCCATTCACAATGAATGGGTATACCGTGTGGAAATATGGCGTTTAAAGCGTCCTCCCACTCAAAAGGATTTCGCACTTTAAAATTATCGTTTGAGCTTAGCCAGAGTTCTAAAAGATCATGGAATTCCTGAGCGGTGGGTCGCTTTGCCGGATCATTATCAGTAGATTCTTTAAGCAATAGATCCAAAATAACTGTTGAGTGGTAATAAAACTGACCAGCATTTGTCATTTTATTGATCATCAATTCGACAAAGTTTTCAAGGGAGATATTGCTTTTGGGGATATACTGGCCTTCAAAGCCGAAGGGTTTACGGGTAATTAATATCCAGAGCGTTTTCGCCATTGAATAAACATCTGCTTTCTTGAATTCAGCGGTAGATGATGTACGCTGCATTTCAGGCGCTATGGTCCACGCCGGACCAATCTTCTCGTTATTACCCGATCGCGGGGTTTTATCCGGGAAACTGACTAACCCAAAATCTGTAATTACAGGATCCTCTCCTATAAACATCATATTATTCGGTTTGATATCCCGATGAGTAAATCCCTTTTCGTGCAAATCCGCAACGGCTTTGGCGATTTTTAGAAATGCTTTAAACAAATGCTCATCATCTTTCCCCGCTAACTTTTTTTCAAAGGGGATACCAATAGGCATAGTGTAATAGGGTAAATCCTGTTTGCGTGGATTTTCGGGAATGTATGCATCCAGCAGAGTCACTACGCCAGGAATAGGTCCCAGCTGCTTTAATGCCGCTATCTCATCGCTAAATCTCGCGTATGATGAAGTTCTAGAAAAGTCTTTTAATGTTTTTAAGGCAAATCTGTCTTTTCCCAAAGCGACTTCATAAACTATTCCATTGCCGCCTTTTCCAAGTGTTTTAATTGTTCTGTAACTACCTATTCTTTTCATGATAATATGTAAAGGTTTTGGTTGTGAAATAAAGAAAAAAACACGATTTAATTTAATCACGAGAAAATATGGCCCATCAATGCTCAAGTCGAATTATTTGCAGGGATAAGAATCAACGCAATGACTAGGACTTAGCCTGTAAGACGCGCGCTCTGCGAGCTTGTGTCTCATTAAAGTCATATAAAGCATCGTCCAATTTTAAACGTCGGTAACCGCTAAGTTCCTTTACAAATCCAGCCAATTGGCGTGTATAGTATGTTCTCCCCAGCTTTGCCTCCAGCTCTGCTTGAATGTTCCACAAATTCTGAACTACATCGCTCATTTTTAGTTTTAGTTCAACCATTCTTTGAAATTCCATCCCCTCGTTTTTGATAGCCATCGGGATTTTTTTATAAGGAATTAGATTCTGCGTTAACTCGATCTTATCAGCCTCTTTTCCTTTCAGTCTGAAGCCTGATTTTTTTGCGACACGGAGCGACGCTTCAAAATTCAACGCTCCGATCATGTCCTTTTCTATCGTAATCCTTTGCTTTCTGCGGCTGCGTGACAGATGAGGTAGAATGGCTTCTTTCAATGCTTTTCCTAAATAGCCCTTTTTCCTGCTGCGCGGTTCGATATACCAATGGAGATCACCTATCATATCGTAAACTGCACCAATATACTTTCCTTTTCCGTTCCCTATAAAATAAAACTGCTTTGGCGAAATATCACCTGGTCGCTTATAGTTGAGATCATCCCAAACCAGGCCATAATGCACGTTTGTAGCTATCGGTTGTTCGGCAATAAATATTGTTTTGTCCGGCCTATTCATGGCCTTGACAATCTGGGCTATAACCTGGTCAGTCATCTTAATTTTGTTTTTTTTGCTCGTAAATGGCTCCATGCAAGATAATTAAATGGCGCAAAATTTTACTCCTCCTTGTAATGGCTTATTAAGAGAAAATATGCCGTTACCTTCGGCCCAGGCTATCCATTACAATCTTTCTTAAAAAGGATTTCCATTGCTATCCTTATCGGTTCAATGGCATTTTTTCATTAATCATCTATTTTTTTTAAGTCGAAACGGGTAAAAAGCGCAGCTAAAATCACGCCCGTAGTAGTTTTTTGGTTAAAGAAAGACTACGGCATAATTCAGTCATTCGTTCCTCATTCCTTCAGCCTGCGGCACTTATTCCGTTTCCTTTCTTTTCCGGACAGGCGTTTCGATTTGCTTTCTTTTTTCCCTTTTTCTTTTGAAAAAAATCATCCCAAAAGTCACGGCGAGGAAAGGAAAGCGAAACAAAATTTATTCATCTAAAAATTAACATCATGGCACACAACATCAATTTTAACGAGCAAACAGGCAAACGCAGTTTTTTCAGCGTAAAGGAAAAAGCATGGCACGGATTAGGGCAGATCGTAGAAGAATACCCTACAAGTAAGGAAGCATTGCAGTTCGCAGGACTTGACTTTCAGGTGGAAAAATGGCCCTTATTCGCCTACGACCCTAAAGGGTTATCGTCTGATGAACAGCATATCGCAAACCGATTTGCTACCGTACGCACCGATAACAATACCGTTTTGGGCGTGGTGGGCAACGACTACAGTATCGTACAAAACACTGATGCATTCAGCTTTTTTGATGCCATCGTTAGCGGCGACGGAATGCAATACGAAACCGCGGGGGCTTTAGGAAACGGTGAACGCATCTTTATCACCGCCAAATTACCCGGCTATATCAAAGTAGGCAGCGACGATTTTATTGAGAAATATCTTTTCCTGACCACTTCGCACGATGGATCGGGCAGTATCACCGCAGCGTTCACCCCGGTAAGGATCGTTTGCCAGAATACCCTCGGGGCTGCGCTCCGTAACAGCTCCAATACGATCAAGATCAGGCATACCGCCAATGTTGAGGACAGGCTGAAGGAAGCCCACAAGGTTATGGGTATCTCTAACAAAATGGCCGATGAACTGGACGGTATTTTTAATCAATGGTCTAAAGTACGCATTACCGACAAGGAGGTAATGAAACTCATTCAACAGGCAATGGCACCAAGCAAGGATGTTTTAAAGAGCCTCAAAACAGGTGAAGAACTTTCGACCGTGTTCAAAAACATCTGCGATAACGCATTTATGTACGCTATGGCAAGCCCGACCCAACAGACTGAAACCACCAAAGGCACTTTGTTCGGTGCATACAATGCCATCACTGGCTATTTCCAAAACGTCAAGGAATACAAGGACGATGAAGCCAAAGTGAAATCCATCATCGGTGGTACAGGTCAGTTACGCACACAAGCTGCATTTGACCTCTGCCTCGGCTATGCCAAAGACGGTGCGAATGCTTTGAGCTAAACTAATAATCATCTGGGGGAGCAATCCCCCTCATTTTAAAACCATAGCAGATGGAAACAAATAAAAAAATACCTAAATGGGTAATAGCGGAAGCCGTAACAGATTGTAATGATGTCCACGAGTTTGCCCAAAAATACCGCAAACCAAAACGCTTTACCGGACAGGGCGAAGCTTATGTCCAGGTGGTAATGAGCAGCCATTTATGGGATATTGAAAGGCAAGGTTACACAAGTATTTCACATCATGACAACATCACAGGCAGGATGCTAAACTATATCCCAAAGGATTCAACGCGAAACCCAACCGAATTACAAGATACAAACCTTTAAAACGATCAAACATGACACGTTCCAATCTTCATATCACTTTGTCAGACGGTAATCTGCTGCAAGGTGTTGCCGAAAGCAGCAGCGCACCCGAACAGGGCTATTTTGTAGAGCAAGTAATTCTACCGCTTTTATCTTTTAAACATCCTGAAAAAGAACTGGCTTTGCTTGCCGAACATTGCACATTGCACGAACAGCGGATCAATGCGACCTACCGCTATGAAATAGACCTGCAAGCTGAACGCATTACATTTTATGAGGAACATTATAGCTGCAGCAAAGATGCCTTTAAAAAGGGTATCGACCTAACCGGTCGTTATATCTCTTATCTCAAAAAACTGGAAACTGAAACCGAACTATATACCAAACGCAAATTCAGAGGCGTGTCGAATAGTGAATTGGTTCAGCGCATTAATGGCTTGCCAGATTTTAAATGGGATGATGAAGGCGTAGAGATACGGCGCAGAAGCCTTCTGTCCAATGGAGCATTTACCTATCGGATGCAGGGCAATAGGATCATTATTACCAACCACGAAAAACCCGACCGAGTCGGCAGGACTTCCGGAAGGAACCTTTAAAAGTGAACTGAATACAGCATAAATGTTGATCGAATGGGGGCAGAGATGCCCCGCATTCGATCATTTCTTTGGAGTACTCCCGAAAAAATGCGCCGCCCAGCCACTTGCTACCTTCGTCCGCAACAGGCCGGGCGGCGGAATGATGGCCTGACTTTCATTAAAGTGGCTTGCTTTCGCGGCCCGCTTTAACGAAATACAGGCTTTTCTGTTCAAAAGATTGGGATGTCATATGTATTCTCTTGTGTCTGGTTTTGATGTTTCAGGTCAACCAGAAAAAGTTGACAATATGAATTGCTAATCGGTACTGTGTTTCGCCAAAGCATAAGACGATGGCGAAACGCAGAGCATTCTTTAATAATTATGCTGATAGTTGTATTTCGGACGGTCTCTTCGGATCAGCTTCTTTTCTAATATCGCCGCTCGCTCCCTGGGTTTGGCATGGTCATAATCATATTCGTCATAAATTATCCCCCTTAGTTCATGTTCGTTCAAGCGCGCTTTCATGCGGTCGGCATAGCAAATGCCGTGGTATACGAGGCGATTACGGTACCAAAGCGTGTAGTTCACAGTGTCATGAGGGGCAGAGATTAGCTTATTTAAAGCATAAAGACCCAATGCTGCTACACCTAATTGCAATAGCGGGTTGGAGTTGCTCTGGTTGTTAAGATTAAGGTTGTTATTCATTACCCTAAAGGTAGGAGGAAATAAGACCGAACTATAATTCATTTTAAAAAAAACTGACGACTGTTAGGCTTTTATGCACTTTGAGGCGAAGTGGGAGCCCGTTGCAAAACTTTTCAAAAATTTGCGGATAATAAGGGAGATTTATAGACAAAAAAATAAAATTACATGTTGTAATTTTATAAATCAATTAACCTTGGAATTTACCATCCTATTGAAATTTGGTAAGAACTTGATTGAATTGCTCGGTTATTGAATCTAAAAATCAACCTAACTTAAATCAATTTTCACATGATTAATAATATTGCGGAGCTTTTAGAAGCACTCGTGAAAGCCGAGAGAGAAATGCTATCAAAAGAAGATATTCCGCATCGCGTTACCATAGGCGATATGTATGAGGAGCTAACGGCCGAAATAATCCAAAGGAGCTTTTTTGATGGACTTAATTTAAATGTTGTAACGGGATCGTTTATTGAAAACCCTGTGGGTGTATACTCCAAGGAAATGGATGTGATGTTGATTGAAGGTGAAGCTAAGCGAATTGGACGGACGCGGAGATATAAAGTTTCTCCCGATCAAGTAATCGCCGTTATTCAAGTAAAAAAAACCTTAAACAAACAGCAATTATCAAGTGCTTATGAAAACCTAAAAGACGTTTACGACATTTCAGAATGGGATCAGTGTCCCACATATACTCAACACCTTTGGCGAAATTCGTTTCTTCAAATTTGTAATAAAGATATTGTTGATAGGCAAAAGTTGAGGACAGATTTTGCCGACAAAACGGAAGAACAAGTATTTCATATGCTGGCATTGGAGGCAGCTATGCCAATTAGAATCGTAATAAGCTATGAGGGTTATAAAACCGAACATGGACTGAGGCAGGGAGTTTACGATTTTGTTTCAGACAACCTTTCGACGGTAGATGAGATGAAACACGGTTATTCGCCATTGATTTTTCCAAACTTAATTATTAATGAAGGGATTAGTTTAATAAAAGGAAATGCACAACCTTATGTTGGACCTATGATCGATGGACAGTGGGCTTTTTACTTTTCACATCCTAAAAAACCAATGGTTCACCTCTTAGAAGTCATCTGGACACGTCTTACTTATAGGTTTAATATCACATCTGATATCTTTGGGGAAGATTTGGAAATTGATGGTCTAAACACTCTTTTTCTTGCTAATATGGTAAATGTTGATGGCATACAAGCATGGAACATTGAATACGTTTCCACCAGCAAAGAACGACTTGAGCAAGAAATCGTGATCAAAGATTGGGAACCGGTAAAGTTAAGTTTTCAGGAATATGCTTTGATAATGTACTTGATTAATATCGGTAGTATAAATAATCGAGAGATCAAAAGTATCTTCGGGAAAGACGATGAAAATTTTGTTAGTGATAGTTTTTTAAAACACCTGGTAAATTCTCATTTAATTGTTGTAGATACAATAGGTCAAGTGTCCTTAGCGACCACTGAATGCAAAACCATGCACATAGAAGGAAATGGGTTTTTCGCCGCAGATGACCGCTCTGGCAGGTTCAGTCGATGGCTCGAAAAAATGAAAGGGACACCAAAACCAGATAATACCTGATAGAAATTAAGCCAATAATTTTAATTCATCAAACTTACTTTGACAAGGCACTATTTGTTTTTAGCTTCGGCTTAGTAAGATTTAAAATTTCTTCTTTAGCCGATTGAATCCTTTTGATAATGGAATCAATTTCCTCAACCGTAAACCACTTGTAGTTTGGACTATCCCGGTATTCCATTAGCCCGATTGCATAACTATATTCAAGATTGTTTGTGGCTTGTGTCGTAGGGTAATGAGCAAATTGATTTCTAATCGAGTTTAAATAAGTCAGTTCATCCATTAGTTTCTTATATGGATGACCTTTTTTCTTCGAAGGTTCAAAACCTTCATCTATTGCGCGGTTCAAGAGGATAGTTTTTACAGAAGTTCTTTTAGCTTCAAAAGTCATTCTGTCAAACACAATGTTTTGCATTTTCCGCCTGTCAACACCATCTCCTGCAAATTCGGCCGCAAGCAACGCCTCAATGTCTTTCTCAAACATTGCAAAATGAGCAATAATTTTACCTCTCACCGGGTAAGTTCGTTCCTCGTAATTTGGTTCAAAACAGTCTGGATCAAAATCTTCAATTCGCATCGTAAAAGATTGTAGTGTAGCCGAAGTTATCTAATACAAGATACAAACATCCTAACTTCTGTAAAGCATTATTTAAGGTTATTGTTTTTTTATACTTTTATAAGTATCATTAATGTTAAATATTTGAATAGCCTGTAGAAAGGCATTCTATAAACCTTATCAATGAGCGCTAACAATAGAAAATTTCCAAAAGGGTCAGAATGGAGAAAATGGGATTTACACGTCCACACACCATATTCTCTCGTCGAAGGTTTTACCGGAACTACTATTGATGAAAAGTGGGAAAATTTCATCAAAGACTTAGAAGATCTCCCCGAAGAATTTCAGGTGATAGGTATTAATGATTATCTATTTATTGATGGCTACAAAAAAATCTTGGAATATCGTCGAGCTGGCCGGTTAAAAAACATTCAGACTATATTACCAGTCGTCGAATTTCGGGTGAAAAAGTTTGCCGGGCATAAAGATTTTAAAAGAATAAATTTTCATGTAATATTTTCAGACGAACTGACTCCTGAAATAATTGAAAGCCAGTTTCTAAACAGCTTAACCTCTAAATACCACCTTACTCCTGGTATCAATGGAATACGATGGAACGGTGTTGTAACTAAGGAAAGTCTAGAAGATTTAGGCGCCGCAATAAAACAAAGTGTATCTCCTGAGCAATTAGCAAAGTACGGCAGCGATTTGCAGGAGGGCTTTAACAATTTAAACTTGGATGAGGAAGATATTTTCAAGGTACTTAAAGAAAATACTTATCTAAAAGGCAAATCATTAACTGCCATAGGAAAAACAGAATGGGAAAGCCTTTCATGGAGTGACCAAAGTATAGCTGAAAAGAAAGACGTAATAAACAAGGTTGATCTCGTATTTATATCCTCGGAGACTGTTGAAGCTTGCCATAATGCAAAGAAAAAGCTAACAGAACAATTGGTTAATAATCTTCTGCTTGATTGTAGTGATGCTCATTATAATTCCACTAACATCTCTATTAAAGATAGAATTGGTAAGTGTTTCACCTGGATTAAAGCAGATCCAACATTTAATGGCCTCAAGCAAATTGTACATGAGCCGGATACTCGTATAATCATCCGGGACATACGACCTGACACTAAAACGGATTATAATGTTTTAGATAAAGTGAGATTTGTTGGCGTAAAAGATGATTTTTTTGGTAATGATGTTATTGAACTCAACCCTAATTTGAACGTAATTATCGGTGGAAAATCATCAGGTAAATCTTTACTGTTATTTCATACTGCTAAAACTGTCGATCCTGTTCAGGTAAAAGAGAAGTTAGGCATTGTTGGTGAGAAAGAATACGATTTGAAGTCAAGGCTTTCTGATTTTGATTTTGAGGTTCATTGGAAAGATGGCCATATAGACCTGCTGTCAG
Organism: Mucilaginibacter sp. cycad4; assembly: GCF_034263275.1. Taxonomy (NCBI): domain Bacteria; kingdom Pseudomonadati; phylum Bacteroidota; class Sphingobacteriia; order Sphingobacteriales; family Sphingobacteriaceae; genus Mucilaginibacter; species Mucilaginibacter sp. cycad4. The sequence goes on from NZ_CP139559.1 coordinate 5,839,678, forward strand.
CAGATCCAGACACAAGAACGCGGCAAATTACCTACGTTCCGCAGATGTATATCAACCATCTGGCAGAACAAAAAGGCGAAAAGAAATTAGGTGAATTGATAGAAAGCATATTACTACAGAACCCCAATTTCAAGACCTTTTATGAGGATAAAACTGAAATCATCCAAAATCTAAACTTAGAAATTGCCAATGATATAAATGAAATTTTTATCATAAAGGAAAATTATCAGCAAGCCCACAAGGAGCATAAAGCTATAGGGGACAAAACAGCTATTACTTCAAATATTGCTTCGATACAAAAGGACATTTCAGATCTTAAAAGTAAATCAGGTTTTTCAGACATCGAGGTGAAGCAATATGAACGTCTGGTAAAGAGGAAACAAATATCAGGTAATAATCTTGAACGGCTAAATAATTATCTCGGAACAGTCGACGATTATCTTGAGACGATTGTGCAACTTAAAACTGATGCTAACGACACGATTGACAACTTCGCAATTAATGAAGCAGATTTTGATGGAGATATATCTGCTACAAAATTTGTTTCAACCAACAAAGAATTGGACAAAAAAACGAGTGAAGATGCTTTTAAATTAATTGAAGCAAAATATGTATCAATAAAAGCGGACATACGAAAGATTATCAATAGAAAAGTTGAAGCATTGGCAGGCATCGAAAAGGAATTTGAACCATTTAATACAAAAATAAAAAGCCAAGAGCAGCTGAAGACTTTGAATCAACGAATGGAGCAAGATCAGAATAAGATCAAGTCACTGGATGAAAAAGCAAAGCAAATGCAAAAAATTGCTGATGCAGGAAAGTTGAAGAAAGAACAAATTTTAAATAATTCGGATAATGTATTTAAATCTTATCAGGAAATTTTAAATGAAATTAAGAAGCCAGAATTAGCCAAGATCGGAACGGATTTAAAGCTTGATGTAAATTTGGAAATCGACTTACCTTCATTTCAAAATGGCTTTTGTAGCTTGCTCGATGGACGGTCTAATTTTAACGTAATCTTTGGAAACAGTTTTAATGCCAGTAATGAATATGTTTACGAAGAAGGCACGCATCAGTCAAACCTAAAGGCTATTTATGAAAAGGTGTGGTTTCATGAGAAAAACAATATAAAGTTCAAAGCAGGATTCGGCCCGAAGCAAGCAATTTCTCAACTGCTTAAGGACAACTTTAAGTTTAAATACAATATTCTTTACAATGGCGATGATATTCTGCAAATGTCGCCAGGTAAGAGAGGGCTTGTTTTGATGCAAATCATATTACATTTAAGTAATGCTGAACATCCAATCCTAATAGATCAACCAGAAGATAATCTTGACAATAGGACTATTTACAATGATCTTAATGCTTTTATAAAGGAAAAAAAGATTAAAAGACAAATTATTTTAGTCACCCATAATGCAAACCTGGTAGTATCTACTGACGCTGAACAGGTTATTATTGCGAATCAGAACGGACAAGATAAAGGTAAGACTAACGAAAAATATCAATTTGAGTACGCTTCCGGTTCGCTTGAAAACACTTTTAAAGACTCTAACCAAGATGGTATACTAAACCAAATGGGTATTCGTGAACATGTTTGTGATATTCTTGAAGGTGGTGAAGTAGCATTTCAATATCGTGAAAGAAAATATGGCTTTAAAAATTAACAATCTATATGATCAATTGGATAAATAATCGATTCGGCACCAATTTTAAGGAAGCAGAGATTGAGAGTATAAAAGACTTTTCGTTAATCTGGAATATTTTTGAGCGATATGTTTGCAATAACAACTTTACGATTGACCGCGCGGAAAATGAAATATCAGTTAAAAAAATTGATATAGCTAAGTTTCAAACACACCTTGACTATTTCAAGAGCCGTTACACCGAAAACGGAAATGTAAATCATCGCTTTGCTCATTTAAACTTCCGGGCAAATGATAGACAACAGCTGGTAAACGATGTACTTTTAGGCGGAGTGGCAAAGCCAAACCAAGTTATATTGGCATTAGTCATTATAGTTTATAGATACCGTAATAATTTATTTCATGGAATTAAGGATATACAACTCATTGATCAACAAAACGAAAATTTCGAGATTGCAAATTCATTTTTGACCACGCTGCTTGACTATTTTTAGGTGTATTGACTTAATTCAAAGCAGCTATTTGACATTACTTCCGCTGTGAAAAGTACCTTGTGGCACCTGCTCACGTACTTGCACGCGCTTGTTTTGTGCCGGATACGGTGTGTTTTTTCATCTGACCTTGGCAAGGTGAGTACCGGCAAAATACTTAGTAATCCATCAGTTCCTTAAGGGGCACATTCAGCCCCTTCGCCAATTCAGTAAGAGATATTAGAGTAAGATTATATTCACCGTTCTCATACTTTTTAATGTCAGCGTGATCGATGTTGCAATTAAGTGCGAGTTTCCGCAGAGATAGGTTTTGTTTTTTGCGAAGCGCTTGGAGATGTTTTCCAAATTTAATAAGAGTTTCCTTATGTTGTTCGCTTAGCATCGTTCTGATTAGTACAGCGAAAATTGTCGTTTTTTACTTCAAAAGTGGTGGAGAGTATCCCACCACTTAGTATATTTGCCTGAATGTGAGTGTAAATACCGCTATTATGCTTAGTATTATGCCACCAATTATGAATTAAGAAGATGTCAAAATTAAAACGACAATGGGAAGTCCGTCAATCAGCTGAAGCTCCAATGGCTTACTCCCAAGCCAAAAAAGGCAAACAATGGTATTTTGCTATTGCGCTGATTGTGTTATGGGCGCTGATTTATTTAGGTATTAAACTGCAAATTATTCATGCTTTATAACTCAGGGTTATAATTTTATGAGGTAAATCAATTTTAGCCTTTTGTATATTAGTTTTTAAAAATAACCTATGAAAATCGTCCTTAAGTCTATTGCAATAATTTCCTTATTGATAGTTTACGGAGAGCTGGCTCTCTGTCAAATACCAACCAGGATAATTAGCGGTAAAGTAATGATCAATGACGGCAGTCTAATCCCAAAGCAGGAAAAATACGCGCTAATAACCGATAGCCTCAAAAAGCAACTTGAAGCTAATCCGAATGATACTACCAGTTTATTTTATCGGGCGCTTCTCTTAGATTGTTTTAATGAACAATTAGCGAAGCCGGCACCGACCGAAAAAGGCGCTTTGGAAAATTTACAGCGCGCGGCCAATTTGATTGATAAAGCTATTTCTTTAAAGATGCAGGATTTTAAACTAAAAGTTTTACGGGCCCAGGTTTACAAGGATTTGGCTTACCGGTTTGGTGGAGATGAATCTTATAAATTTACTGTAAAACAAATAAATGAGCGCCGGGTTTTGTTCAACACTTATAAAGAAAAAGCAAATAAATTATATAATGAACTAGCGGAGATTGATAAGGATAATGCTTACGATTACCAGAAGCTGAAAGTCAATTACGACTATCCAATTAAACCTTAAATTTTAAAGTCTAGTAATTCCTTTGGTTCGACTTCCAAACCCTTTGCAAGTTCAAAAATTGTCGATAGTTGAACATCCCATGTAGCATTCTCAATTTTTGAGATTTGACTATCGTCAAGATCACATTTAGCCGCAAGCGCTCTTAGCGAAAGCTTTTTAGCATTTCGGATCTTTTTCAAATTTGTTCCAAAACCTTCTTTCAAGTGGTCGTAATTACTTTTCAATGCTTTGCTGTAAATATCAGACTCAAAATGAATTAATATTTTCATCAAAATGCGGTAATATTCTTCCGCAATTCAAAAAGATTATTATATTTGTTTTGCGATACTTCTTGAATTAAACTGAAGCATTCGCTTTGTCTCGACTTAGAAACGTGAGAAATTTCAACCCTCCGAGACGTAAGTGACGGCCCATATCCTATACCATAGGTGTGGGCTCGCTTATCGTTGGGTGGGCTCTTCTCACGTGCCTTAAGTCGATAAGTTGAGTCCACGCCTATGGTTTTTCTGTAGGACCGACTTGCAAAATCAAAGATTGCATGGAAGCGGTTTATCATAACATTCAACCTTATCCGGGATTACCTTTTAAAAAGGTAATGGAGAGCTTCTTTGCCAAACATTCGCCGGAGTCGGCGAGGTTTATGTTTTGGAAGTTTTTTCAATGTTGGGCCATTAAGGACTGTAAGATCAATGCGGAAATTTCCGATGAGGAAGTAGCCCAATTCTTCGACCAGTTGGGCGATTTTGTCGCCGCGGCCTACCTGGAACATCAATCAATCAACTCAAACAAGCAGAAAGGAGAACGGCATGAATAAACTCCCCGTACATTCCTGGCTGCTTTTAATATCCCCTCCCGAATAATGACGCGAGACGGCAATCGGTATTAAGATCAGTTAATTAGTTAGTCCGATTGCCGCTCTCTTTTAATTCCCTCCATTTTCTCGTAACAAAGCCTGCAAATCAGGCATGAAGGCCTTTAATCATATCGATTTGCAGGAAAAATCTGACAAATCCCTTATGAAAAAAACTATAATATTTATGGTAATGGCCGCGCTTTGCCATATTTTCCAAGCGCACTCGCAAACTAACTACCTTATTAAAGGACGGGTTATCGACTCCACCACCAATGCTCCGCTACCAGGTGCAACGATCAGGATCAAATCTACAGCCCAGTTGTTCCACACCGATAAAAACGGCGCTTTCGCAATCTCATCCCCAAATGCAACAGGAAAACTCTCGGTTAGCTACACTGGCTACAATCCGGATGAAATTGAATTCTACAGCTCTAAAGACAGTATAATCATTAAGCTTAGATTCAATATTAATAATATTAAAGAAGTTGGCGTTGTATCGACAGGTTATCAGACCATTTCAAAGGACAGGGCAACAGGATCCTTCGCGGTAGTTAATAATGAACTGCTTAACAGAAGAACCGGCCCGGATATCCTAAGTAAACTGGAAGGTGTTGTTCCTGGGTTACTGTTTAACCGAAACACCGCAGTTAACGCCAACGGCACAGCTGATATTAACATCCGCGGACATAGCACGTTGCTATCCAATGATCAACCTTTGATTGTTATCGATGGATTCCCTTATCAGGGTGATTTAAACAACATCAATCCAAACGACATTGAGAACATCACTGTGTTGAAAGATGCGGCGGCTGCTTCGATCTGGGGTGTACGCTCCGGTAATGGCGTGATTGTGCTTACCACCAAAAAAGGTAAAGAAAACCAGAAATTAAGAATTGAAATAAACGCGAACGCTACTTTTTCAAAAAAGCCTGACCTACACTACGATCCCAATTTTTTGAATTCAAGCGACTATATAGACATTGAAAAACTGCTCTTTGATCAAGGCTACTTCGACTCCCAGATCAGCGACCCTTCCCAGGTTATTTCACCGGTAGTGCAAATCCTTGCCAAACAGCGTTCAGGTGAAATCAGCAACGATGTGGCAAATTCGTTCGTAAACGGCCTAAGAACTGTCGATTCGAGGGATGGACTGGGTAAATATTTTTACAAAAGGTCTGTTAACCAGCAATACAATTTAAATATCAGGGGTGGCGGTCTTAAGAACGACTATTATGTTTCTGTTGGCGAAGATCACCTTAACCCTAATTTAACCGGAAACACAAATAACAGGTTTACCCTCAATTCGAGCTTTAATTTTTATCCTACAAAGAACCTTACGATCAGTGTTGGTTCCAAATACACCATTTCGAATCAACACAGCAATAGCCAGCTAAACAATATTGGCGTGAGGGGCAACATGGGCAATCATATTTATCCCTACACCCAATTCGAAGATGCTAACGGAAATCCGGTTTCAACAACAAAAAACTACAATTCCGATTTTATCGCCTCCGCCCAGCAGGCCGGTTACCTGAACTGGAATTATGTTCCTCTTGACGAGCAACGCCTTTCTGATAACGCAATTTCTTCCAGGGACAACTTATTGAACTTTGGTGCCAATTACAAAATAATTAAAGGCCTTAGCGCAGACGTAAAATATCAATTCGAAAACGCTAATTCGCAGAATTCAATTTATTACAGTTCTGATAGCTATTATGCAAGGAACCTGATTAATGAGTATTCGCAAATTAACCCGAACGGAACAACTACTTACCCAATTCCCGTTGGTGGCATCTTGCAAAAATCTGATGCGTTTCTGAACGCGTACCAGGCGCGGGCGCAATTGAACTACAACAATTTATTCCATAATGACCATGAAATAACGGCTATAGTTGGGGCTGAATTGAACAGCACCATAAATAAAAGTAATTCTTCAACCGCTTACGGTTATAACAAGGATACCGAATCGAATACGTCTAAGATTGATTTCGCAGACCTTTATAATTTAAATCCCGATCTGGGAACTGCCCAAATACCGAATAACCAGAATTTTTCGAAAACAACCGACCATTTCATATCTTACTTTGGCAACGCTTCGTATGGCTATAAACGGAGATATATCATATCATTAAGTGGCCGGATTGATAAATCGAATCTGTTCGGGGTAGCAACGAACGATAAAGCTGTTCCGTTATTTTCTACGGGGCTGGCATGGGATATAAGCAAAGAACTATTTTATCACCTCAACTGGCTACCTGATCTTAAGATCAGAACGACTTACGGTTATAATGCCAATATCAACAAGTCGGCTACTGCAGTTACCACATTATTACAGCTCAGCAATTCGTATTTCAACGGACTTCCCTACAATGAGATCGCGAATCCCGGCAACCCGGAGTTGCGTTGGGAAAAAGATCGTATGATCAATCTTGGAGTTGATTTTTCATCGAAAAATAATATTATTTCCGGCACTTTCGATTATTTCCTCAAACGAAGCACCGACTTGTTTGGCCCGTCTCCGCTTCCTCCGTCAACCGGCGTTACGAGTTTCTTTGGCAACACTGCAAGTACAGCCGGGCACGGATTTGAACTGGTCCTGAACTCCCAGAATATTAGCCTCCCGGATTTTACCTGGTCTACCAACTTCCTTTTAAGCTACGTTATCGACAAGGTAAGGAACTATTCAGGTGAATATACTACTATAGATTACCTGAGGGCGGGCGCAGAATCGATCACGCCAATCAACGGTTCGCCGTCTTTTGGAATTTACAGTTTTAAGTCAGGTCCATTAACACACGACACAGGCGATCCGCAGGGCTATGTTGAAGGTCAGGCAAGCACCGATTACACCAACATTATTGGCAAAACTACCGTTTCTGATCTATACTATAACGGGCCATCACGACCGACTACTTTTGGTTCACTCCGAAACAATTTCAGGTACAAGAGCTGGTCACTTTCAGCTAACATCATTTTCAAGCTAAATTATTATTTCAGGCGTACGTCTACCTCGATATCTTATGCGGGTATTGTTTATGGCGGGTGGGACGCTGATTATGCCAGGCGATGGCAAAAGCCAGGCGACGAAAATCAAACTTCGGTTCCATCAATACAACTCCCTCCAGCAAACACCGACCGGGAAACTTTCTATGATTATTCCCAGGCACTGGTTGATAAGGGCGATCACCTGAGGCTTCAGGATATCCGGCTTTCCTACGATATGAAATTTAGCAGGACAAGTAAGTTTAAGATAAACCACCTGAACCTTTTTGCTTACCTGAATAATGTGGGCATACTCTGGAGGGCAAATAAGGACCATCTCGATCCTGATCTGTTTACAGGATCATTACCGGCACCACTTACCATTTCTTTCGGATTTAACACCAGCTTCTAATTATGAAACCATTAGTTTATATCAAATGCACAGTTGTCCTTTCTGCCTTCCTCACATTGCTTGGCAGCTGTAAAAAGGAAGACAATTTCTTAAGCACAAAGCCTAACCAAAATTTGGCAGTCCCGTCAAACCTTACTGATTTGGTCAATCTTTTAAATAATGAAACGGTTTTCAACCGCGGAGCTGATCCGGCTTTAGGAGAGATATCATCCGATGATTTCAATGTAGCTGACATTATTTATCCCAACTTATCACTAAACCTTGAGCGAAATACCTATACCTGGCAGAAGACCCTTTATGATGCCACATTCACACAGATACCTGATTGGGACAACCCCTATGCAATAATTTACTACTCCAATATAATACTGGAGGCGTTACCGAAGATTGATATATCAGGACAAAAGGGATTAGCTGATCAAGTTAGAGGGGCTGCCTTGTTTTATCGAGGTTATTCCTATTATAATTTAGTACAAACATTCGCACTTCCTTATGATGCTTCAAACGCAGGCAACATTCCTGGGGTTCCTATCAGACTGAATTCAGATCTTAACCTCAGACCAAAGCGGTCGAGTTTAGCGGAATGCTATAAACAAATTATCACTGACATACAACAAGCAATACCGCTGCTTCCTGTCGTTCCCAAAGTTAAAACGCAGCCTTCACAGCCTGCAGCAAATGCCCTGATGGCCCGTATTGAACTTGCCCTCGGTAATTACGCCGATGCGTTAACCTATGCCAACGCTTGTTTAAGCAAAAACAGCGCCTTAACTAACTACAATGGCCTGACCACGCCAAGTACAACCGGTCTCAGTAAAACGTATTTGGACGAGGATATTTACCATAGCACATTGAACAACTATTCGATCTTTTCCAGGACATTTAATTATGTCCCTCCCGCTTTTATTGCCCTTTATGATGTAAATGACCTGCGAAGAACCAAGTTTTTTACAGTATTGAGCAACCAAACACAATACCCTCGATTTGTCGGCTCTTATGATATCCGCAGCTTAAAATATAGCGGTCTTGCTACCGACGAAGTATACCTCATAAAAGCTGAATGCCTGGCAAGAACCAACGACTTAACAAATGCGATGTCAACGCTTAATACTTTATTAATTAAACGCTGGAAACCCAATACTTTTATTCCTGTCACCGCAGAAACACAGGACGAAGCCATAGACAAAATTCTATTGGAACGCCGAAAAGAATTGCTTTTCAGAGGGCTCCGGTGGACTGATCTACGGCGATTGAACAAAGATCCCAAGTATGCAATAACGTTGACTCGAGTCATTGGAAACGACACTTACACCTTACCGCCTAATGATCCCCGTTACGCGATGCCGATTCCCGACAATGAAATATCACTTGAAGGTATTATTCAAAACCCTCGATAAATTTAAAAAGATGAAAAATATAATTCTCTATGTTATCCTGTCATTCCTGTTCTCAAATACAGCCAATGCCCAGATGCAGTCCATTAAAATCGATGGCATCTTCAATTCTCTCAAGAAAAACGATACCGTTTCTATAAAAATCAACAAACACCCTGAACTACCACCATCTCCTCATTTGTATGAAGTTTTTAATGTAGCTCTGGTAAATAATAAATTACAATTCAGTTTTACCACCAAAGCGGCGATATCACTTATCGAAATTTTTCCGAAGAGTGCCAGTTTGCCTGGTTTAGGCATTTACCTGGAGAAGGGAAAGTCCTTGGGTTTTGTAGAAAACAATGGTAAATACAATTTTTATGGTAAGAATGCAAATCAATATAGCAAGGAACAAAACCTGCGAGAACTTAGTCAAAGCTTCACTCATATTCTTAAAAAACGCTTGAATACCGGCAATTTGGATAAATACCTGACTGCAGTAGATTCAAGCATTATAAAATCTTTAGACTTTCTGTCAAAAAATAAATCTGTGTTTAGTAAAGACCTTTATGACTTATGGGAATCCAACATAGTTTATGGCGTTCAAGGTCAAAAAAATGCGATTCTTTTAAAAAAAGCCAGTACTCTTCCCCCTGATTCAATAGTTGCTTTTAGAAAAATATACGAAAAACATGAAATCAGGGTAGAGCTTTTTCCGAAGGTCCAATCTGATAGCCCCGAAATGCAATTCAGATCAACTGCATTTCCCTTTTATGTTTATAATAAGTATTCAATAGATTCTTGTTTTTTTACGCAAAAGCCATTTAGTGAATCAAAATATCTCGATTATATTAACCAGAAATATTCCGGGAAGTTGGCAGTTCGGCTTTCTTTATATCTCCTTGTTTATCAGGAAAGCAAGTCCAAAGATAATCTTGAGTCATATATCAAGCGATTAATCTCGGTAACTAAAGACCCGTTCTATCGAAGCTTTTTAATTAATCTGAAGCGTGTGTACTACGATGCGAATGTCATTAGCTATGTACTCACTGATCAAAATGGTAAAAAAGTGAATCTGAACAGTTATTTGGGAAAAGTTATCGTATTCGACTTTTGGTATACTGGCTGCGGCAACTGTGCACGAATGGCTCCGATTCTTGCCAGAATTGAAGAAAATTATAAAAACAATAAAGATGTGGTGTTTCTTTCGATCGCCATTGATAAACTCAAAAAACGATGGCTGGAATCGGTCGCTTCCCATCGATACAGTTCACCGCTAAGTACAAATTTTTATACTTCTGGCAAAGGAAGTGCCGATCCAATGATTCAGGAATTAAATATTCAATCTTTTCCGACCATGTTTATTATAGACAAACGAGGGCATCTTACACCGAATTTCAATGATTTGCGTGTGGACAACGGAGAGGATTTTATAAATAAACTTACGCGAGTCTTGAAAGATTAAAAGTAAAAAGGTTACCACCTATATCGGTGGTAACCTCTTAAAATTAACGATACAACCCTTTATCAGACTCTGAAGCATGATTTGAGGGCACAACGTTATTGGTTGGAGCGGTGTTTGTAACGATTGTACAAATCCCTACAGAACCGGCAGTACAATCCTTACTGGCTGGTTGTGTGGTGGTCCAAAAGAATGAGTTTGGCTGAGCGGGATTTTCTGTGCTAACTGCATAATAAGTTAATGCGTTAGGCTTCGCGGCCGGGCTAAATGCAAATGCGCTGCCGATACTGCTCACTGCAGTTAAGGCCATAAGGCCCATCTTGATCTTTTTCATGATATTGTATTTAAAAATTAAAAGAATACCGGTTTTACTACAGGACCAGCTTTAACCTGATTTCGCGCGTGAAATATTTTTAAAAAGGCTTTCGGTTATTGATGCCTTCTTTAGTCTTGTATTGTAGAAATAAACCTGCTGTTGCAAATAACAAAAATGCGATATTGAATATAAGGTGCTGTCCCCAACCCAAACGGTTGATTATGCCTCCGCAGGAACAGGGTATTTTTTTAAAGAACCCCAACAAGATAGCAGCGATATAGGCCGTAAATAAAAGCATAAGTAAAGCCGCAGCCCATAAACCGGTTTTTCGGGTTCTTTCCCTAAGCAAGAGAACACATATACCAATTTCGACAGCTGGAACGAAATAGACCAATAAGGATGAAATCCAGGCAGGGAAAGGCTGTTTATGCATAGCCCTTTGGAAACCTGCAAAATCGAAAAGTTTACTGAAACTCGCGTATAAAAACATGGTCAATAACAACAGCACGGCTGCATCTATAATAAATTGCTTTTTCATCTTAATTTGATAAGGTTAGTAATGGAAATGGAATTTTATCAGGATACTGGTAACGCAATAGAAAATGAATTATCCCGGCATTTCCGGTCATAAAGGCGGCTTCAGGATTTTCCTCATTGCCATCTAACCAGAACAAGGTGCCATCATCAGTTGAGCGGCCAATTTGCAGAAAATAGTCAGCGATCTTTTCAGCTCTTTTTAGCCAGTACGCATCGTGAAACACCCGGTAAGCTTCAAGATAAACCTCGCCAAGCCCGGCAAGCCCAGTGCCTTGACTAATATAATTGCTCGTAATTTCAAAAGGGTGTGCCATTAAAGAGCTACAAGCGGCTTCCTTAAACGCTGGGTCTTTAAATAGTTGAAAAGCCCTGATAAATAAAAATGCGACACCGGTAAAACCTGACTCAAACCAGGGATTAAAATCTTTGCCCCCGCAGCTGACTGGCCAATTATATATATTATTATGTTTCTGCCGCGACTTTAAAAGCCAATTAAGCCCACGTTGTGCTGCATCTTTGGCTTTTGGGTCATTCTGTTGAAAAGCATAAATCATTAAAAAATAACATATACCGGAGACGCCATTTAAAAAGCCCATCATTTTCCTTCGGGGCTGATTTCTTTCTGAAGCATCCATCTTCCAGGATCCGTCCCGTTCCTGTGATTTTAAAACCACTTGAACGATATCGGCAACCTTTGATGGCAAACTAGCCAGACCGATTATAGCTGAACATTTCATGATGGCAAATGCCTGCCCCACGAGACCGTCCGATAAACTCAAACCTTGGCCCTCAATTGAAAACCGTTTCGCCATGAGATTTAATAATTCGTCATTTAATGGGATTACTGCTTTTTTTCCGAGATAGGCGGTGATCACATTGAATCCGGATATTCCCCGGTACAGACCAATATTTTGGTTGTCAGCTTGTAATTTATATTCATGGTCTGTCAGCTCATAAATCCTTGTGACAAGTGATTTCATTTTAGAGAGGTCGTAACCAACCTCTTCTGCCAACGTCAAAACATAAATTATTCCTGACGCTCCGAGATACAAGTCGGGATAAGCATAATATCCTTTATAATTATTTGCCAGGCTTCGTAAGTCGATGCTTTTTTTTGAAAGCCAGCTTTGCCCTGTCAATAGAGGAGGCTTGAATAAACTGTCGATTGCAAGACGTGTTGTAAGTCGCAAAATCTCATCTTTAGCGACCACATCTTCGGGTAAGGCATCTTTTTGTTTATTGATCAGAATCAGTGATCTGTAAAACTCTAACTCGCGTTTAACCGAAGACAAGTCAGGCCGTCTCTCAGGATTAGTATCCAAACAAGAACTTATAAAAGCCGATAATCGTTCATTTCGAACAAAGTGATTGATGCTTTGAAAAAGTTTTTCAGGGTCATCCAAATTAAATTTAATTGGAGATAAGCCAGTTAGCGTTCTGGTCAGGATTGCTCCTAAACCGTATATGTCGTCTTCGAAACCTGGCTGCTTTCCATTCCTTTGTTGAGGTGACATATAACCAGGCGTTCCAAGTGTGAAAAATGGATCCGGTTCGTGATCAATGCAATTATAGCTGAGCTCAAGATCGATGGCGAATACTTTTTCTTCCGGAGTGACAATAAAATTAACCGGATTGAGGTCCCGATGAACATATCCGAATTTGTGCATAACCGCGATAACATCAGTAACCTGTAGCGCTAAAGCAATTAACCTGTCCTGAAGGCAATCGCCCAGATCGTGCCAGATAATTCCTTGCTGGATAGAACTAATATAATTATGATAGGACTCGCCCTCAATAAACTGCATAATAAGAAATGCGTCATCATCCGTAAAAATCAGGTCGATTGCGTTTGGGACGGAAACATGATTTGCTAATTCAGACTGAACTCTGAATTGCCATTCCAACCGGTCCCTTACGTCTCTGCCAGCATGATCGACACATTGATATTTTTTACCTTGTTTGATGACGCACCATTGTATATCAGTCAGTTTTCGAAAGTCAAATGCCTTATATACATTGCCCTTTGCGTCTTTTTTTAAAATGGAGAACTTGAAATATCTTTTACTGATCCATTTGCTATTTTTAAGCGCCTTAAAAGCAATTATCTCTTTAAAAGGCCAGTCATTTTTTTGCCCGTAACTCCGCTTAACTGGATTGCCCACCCATTGCTCATCAAAGGACGTATAGACACAGTTAAGCAAATGAATAGCAGTTGGGATTGTCGGACCGTTAAACTTTGACGTATTTTGGATCAGGTACTGTGCGATTGTCAAGGCTTGAACCGGATCCTTTGGCCAAACAGTAACAATTTTGCCGATTTCATCTATTCCCATGCTTCCATCTAAAATCATATTGTGATGGTAGTCGCTTTGAGGGATGGAGAAGGCACAATTTGATGCAATCAAGTAATCAAGAATGACAGCCAGAAATTCAGGCATGTCCTGTTTGATCACTGATACATGAATCCTCCATTGACCTTGAGTTACACACACTTTCCTTATCAAAAGATGCGGAGTCTTAACTTCATAGTTGATGTGCCTGATTTCAAGGCACCGACTGTATTCCTTAAGCTCAGGTAAGTCCGGATAAACGGTGACCTGTTCTTTAAGTAATTTGAATTTTCCATGAGCTAATGTTGATTCTTCCATGCGGTGATGTGTTAAGCATGGAATAAAGTTAGCCTGGCATCAGTGACAGAAAATGTCACTTAAATATTTATTATTAATTTTTTTATCAGTTATTTTTTTCTTCTATGATTACAAAATACTTTTTTTGTTGACGATCGTATTGAATGACATTTCCCTGATCACGTAGGTTATTGATCATTCTTTTGATAGTTCTGGTGCTGCAATCGAAACGTTTAGCTGTAGATTCAATAGATAAAAAACGATTTTTTTGGATAAGTTCCAATAAATAATCCAGTCGTTTCTGGTAAGAAATATAATCCATAGGTGTAACTGCCAATTCTCAACTTTCAAAAATAAATTTGAGACTTCTCTTAGCAATTATCTATAAATCAATATTATAATTTAGTAGTTTTAGTTGTTTGATTTGTCACTGTGAATATTATTCAAAGTTTCGGCTTCAATACGTTTTTGATTAAATCTTTGCGTTATAAACTTCCGCAGTTTATAAAAGGATTGTTTCATTTTCAGAAAATTGATGCCCAGGCCGTACTTGGAAGGGGGCATTAATTTAAATGGATCGATCTCTAATATTTCTGCAATTTCATATACCCGTCTTAAACTTAAATCTGTTTCACCTCTCTCAATTTTGGAATAAGCAGGCTGCGAAATTTCCAGCATGAATGCCATATACTCCTGGCTGTAGTTTTTCAGTTGTCTTTGCACGCGTATTTTATTTCCTGTCGTATCCATAGTGATAAGTATTTAATAATCCTATAAGCAAAAGTAATATTTTACAAGTTAACGTTTTAGCTTCAGAAATTAAGCAAAGTGACCTTTAAGGCAATTCTTAATAGTGAGAAGAAACATTATTTATTGTCTTATGAAAGAGCTTTCTGATGAGGCTGCGGACCAATTGAAAGGCGGAGTCGCCCTCGGTTCCTGCGCCTACCAGGTCGTGTCATCCGCTGTTGTTGGTGGATTGTTTGGCGGAGCCGGGGCCATTATCGGCGCTATCGGTGCAGCGACAGGTCCGGGTTGCCTGGGAATCTGGTAAACCCCAAAATGGCCGGGAGTCATCCCGGCCATTTAATGATCCCCGGGCAAAAAATGAGTGTGCCAACGAGACCGCCTAAAGCTCCGAAAAAATGCAAGTCATGATTAAGCAACTCATTATTGCGTCGCTGTCTATAAACCACAACCCCTATGATCACGATCAAACTAAAATAAAGGTTAGTGACATTGCCTACCACGGGCAAAGCAAAAGCAACCATGCCTGGTTGAAGAATTGTAAATCCAAATAAACACCCCATTATACTTCCGGAAGCTCCTGCGCTTGAATAACCAAAATCTCTGCGGTTCCTAATTGTCGCGAAGACTGAAGCGAAAAGACAGCTAAAAATGTATATCGCAGAAAACCTGATGCTTCCAAACGAAAGCTTTCTGTTTAAATGTGTTTCCAGATTACCTCCATAAGTGAAAAGCATGGCCTCATTTAAGATCAAATGGAACAAGTTATGATGAACGAGATCCGATGTAAACAAACGATAATACTGTCTATCCCGGATAATACTTACGGGATGCAGGAATAGCCGAAAAACATATCCCCGGTTATGAAACCCAGCCAAGCTGATAACCAGAATAGCTGTTCCTAACACAAGGCAAACCGGGAAGTTCGATAAAAACCTGACTAAAGTCGCAAAACTCATATTAAACATATTATATTTTTCTATAACCATAACTTATAATTTAGAAGCTGTGGTTATTGTACTTGGCCCGCAGATCGTAGAATTTTACCTAAAATCTTTAGGTAATGATTTCGACAAAAACATCCATTGCTATCAGTTTGAGCGTCTATTTGGGGTTATCCCTTTTGTTGATTAGTATCACCAACCATTACATCCTGACAATAAATTTCTTTGAAAACTCAAATGAGTTCTTATCCGGGATACCAGGTCAAGAGCAGGAAATATATAATAACCTTCAAAAATATCTATATCTATCCAGTTGCATTTACAGCACATTTAAGATTGGACTAATTGCACTTGTCATCTATACAGGACTTTATCTGTCAAACCAGCAAACCTCATTTTCTAAAACATTCCTTATAACCCTGCGTTCGGAATTGATCTTTCTGATTCCGGCAGCAATCAAAATAATTTGGTTCAAATATTATTATCCGAGTGGCACACTTGCTGACTGGCACCGGGTATATATCTTCTCCGCGTTATCTTTTTTCGACGCCATTCCCGCCGATTGGTATTATCCGCTTCAAACTTTAAACGCTTTTGAGATTATTTATTGGTTCATTCTGGCACGTGGCGTCCAACGGGTTACCCAGCTTAACTACGACAAATCGCTCCGGATCGTTGTTTGTAGCTATGTACCAGCACTATTTGTCTGGATTGTATTTGTATCATTCTGCACGGTTGTTCTTTCACCGGGAAACGCCTAAACTATTTGTTAACTTAATCTACCTGTATGCTAAAAATCAGTACCATCAAAAAGACTTTTGTCCGACAAACTCATGAAGATGATTGCGGCCTTGCCTGCTTGGCCATGATCCTGAACTATGCAGAAAAACGAGAGCTGGCCAAATCCCTTAAAGCTAACTCCCTGACCGCCGGGGCATTTTCCCTGTTGGACCTGAAGAACACAGCGCTTGAATGTGGGCTCATTGCAAGGTGTGTGGAACTGGATATCGGATTTTTGAGAAGTATAACAACGCCCTGCATCCTGCATACCGTTAATGAGATGGGCCTTGATCATTTCGAAGTATGCTACGGGAGTAGTAAAAAAGGGAACCACTTCAAATACCTGGTAGCAGACCCAGCTACTCAAGTTCATTTCATAGCCGAGCGCGATCTCGAAAAGAAATGGCAAACCAGGGCCACTTTGTGGTTTGACGGGCTTTCCCCCGATTTAAAAAACTTTGGAATTTCGCCGTCGAGAGTTTTAATTGATACCAGATTTTATCCGGTTGGAATGTTGATAGTTCTGCCATTCCTGAGCGTTTCCATCGCTGCGTTTGGCATTACTTTAACATGGCTGTTACAGCGTGGGCTCAGCAACTCGGAACTATTAAAAGGAAATATCTTAAATAGCCTTACCGTACTGTTACTCATCATCAGCGTCTTTAAGAGTGTGTTTACCTTTTTGCGGCAGTATATACTGATTAATATTAATTTAAGCGTCAACGAAAAACTTTCGCAATCACTGGCAAGTCATTTAAATAGCAATTCTACCAATCTTGGTGGCCGAGCAGAATTTTTAGCTAGAATTTGGTTGGTCAGCATTCAGAAAATACAAAATTCAGTTTCCGCATTTTTGGGTGTTATTGTTTCAGATGGCAGCATCTTACTGCTATTGCTATCCGGCGTCTTTTATCTTTTGCCGTTTGCTGGATTAGTCCTTAGTGCGTTACTCCTAATCTTGGGCATCCATATATTTAAATCGTTTCCAGAATCGTCCTACAACCAAAGCCGCCTACAACAATTATCTGGTGCCAGCGAGCGATCGCTTATTAAACAAATCCAAAAAGTCGATCTGGATTTTACTTCATTTAAAAACCTGCACTGTAAAAACCTCGACGTAGCCAGGAAACTGGCTGTAAAGATTTCGAAATTACATCTCTTGTATGAATGTACAGGAACATTGGCTGTTGTGATCGTCTTTGCGCTTGCAGCACGGCAGTTGAATAAAGGTGAGCTGGATTACAATTCATTTATGCTGGTGGTTATCGAGGCTTACCTGATTGTCGCTCTGATTCCCAAAATATACAGTTCCGCCCAGCAAGTAGCTGAAGGAATTGAAGGCGCGGTGCAACTGCAAAATCAATAATCAATCTTCTTTATTAGCTCTTTTCAGGTTTGCCACTCGACAAGCAGTCTATTGTCATGTCTATTTATTAACCGGTAACACATATTCACTACTAAAAAACATCAGTAACTATGAATGAAATCTTTAAAAAGCTAAAGGGTGATCTGCTGGAACAACTTTCGGATCTTGATGAAAAACTCCCACCTCTGGAACGCCTGAGCGCCACAAATCATATCGCCGCAAAAGCTATCAATACCATAAAAGAAACATTGAAAGAACAGGAATTTGATAGCGAAGAAGATGAAATACAATTTTATAAATTTATCAACCCGGAAATACTGTCTCATCCGATTGAGGAAGGGATACGATATAATATTCTGATCAACGAGCCTATACACACTGTTGAGAACATCGTTAAGTACTATGAGGACGAGTTAAAAGTTATGCAAAGTTTTTTCAGGATGAACAATTTTCACTACCAATATTTTAAAAACAATTTTGTGGAATTGGATAAAATATATTTTACTAACTACACGGGACCTCTTACGATTCCATTGCCGGAAGTTCCCTATCACATTGGTTACAGATGTACACCAATGAGTTGTCTTTTTGCCCAGTTCATTGCCAATGAAAGAATTCAACATTTCATTTTGCAGCAAATTGCTAAAACGCGGCATTGGGTACCTGGTTTCGCGGAAAATTTTCAAAGTGACGGATTTCCGGAGATTAAATGGACAGGGGATATTACGAATGTCGTTGAGCTTGCTTATGGCATTCATCTTACAGGACAGATCAATAATGGCAACGCGAGCCTTAACCAAATTGTTCGCTGGCTCGAAAGGAGTTTAAAAATCAACATCGGCAATATTCAAAAGAAATTCACGGAAATTGAAGGACGAAAACGTTTGAGCTTTACCCGATTTCTTGACCGGATGAAACAGGAAATCCTTAGGAAAATAGATTCCGATAACTCCTGATATTCGTTTTTTGAACAGTAGTCAACATTGTTTTTTTACATACATTTTCAAGGCGGGGAAACCCGCCTTTTGTATTTGGGTATTTTTACAGTATTTATCGTCTAATATTTATTTGTCAGTACTACCGTAAAACTACTGAAGAAAATAAGTCATTTATTTCCTTCGCGCGTGATCTCCCAAAATAGCTACAATCTGCTATACATTCCCCGGAATGATTACGATTTGTCCCCTCAAAAAAATCTCTCGGTAGTACCGGAAAGCTACCGAAGTACCTGTTTTTATAAGCCCCAATTTTGATCCTGTTGACACTCAGCAACGCTGCCGGATAGCCACAATAGCAGGTGAATTAAGTGCACTGAAAAGGTGATTTGAATCCTGCACACGACTACCGGCAGCATGAGCAACATTGGATCTTTGACATCTGGGGACGAAGCATTATCCTGTTAGCACCAGGAAATTTTGCGAAGGAGAGATCATATCAATCTGAAAGCGCATTGGCAGGCCCATAGCCCGGTTTGTAGAAACCGACGTGATTAGTCCCGAACACATATACCGGCAGAAATGAATTATCGGGTTCGATACCCGCTGCCGGTACCGAGAACTGCCCAGTTCTGTAATTGTCCAATTCGGCATTGCCGGAAACCTGTCTATTGTTTCACTAAAATCTATTTACTATGTCTATACTTTTAGCTGCCAAAGCGCTTAAAGAAAATGTTTCCATTATCGATTTGCTTTCCCGGCTGGGATATGAACCTGTTAAAAAAAGCGGCAGGGAAAAGTTCTATATCAGCATGATCCGGGATGATGACACGAACCCCTCATTCACCGTAAACGATGAACTTGGTGTCTGGTTCGATCACGGTATCCGTAAAGGCGGAAATATTATTGATCTAGGCCTGGCCTATTGGAAAAATCTAGGTTTCCGGGAAGTAGTTGAAAAGCTAACCGCCGTCGCTGATGGACAATATCTTGGTCTACCGCCTGTAGAGAAAATCTCAAGGCCACGATTACCGGTCAAGCTACCGCATTATATTGTCCTCGAAACGAAGCCATTGGGAACACACCCGGCAATCACGGAATATCTCCGGGGAAGAGGGCTTTTCGACGTTGGCAAAAAGTTCCTATCCGAGATCTACTACTATGTGGAAAATGATACTGGTGCCCGTAAACATTTCTTTTCTGCCGGTTGGCAAAATGAAAATAATGGCTGGGAGGTTCGCAACAAATACTTTAAAGGCTGTATTGGCCCTCAGGGCATCACTTTCATCAAAGGGAATGACAAAAAGGTCGCAATTTTTGAAGGATACTTAAATTTCCTGAGCTGGCGTACTGAAAATTTATCGCTGGACCACAGCATTATCGTGCTGAATTCAGTCACCGCCCTTAAAGCAGGCATTGGTAAGGCCAAAGCATTTTCTTCAATCGACGTGTACTTCGACCGGGACAAGGCCGGTTTTCTGGCCACTAAAGAGTTTATTTATGCGCTTCCGTACGCTACTGATCGATCACCTCTCTACGATGGCTTCAATGACTACAACGATAAAATAAAAGCGAAATTTAAAGCCATCTCCGCTGATGAAAAAGCTCACAAGAATATCTTTTCAGACCTGAAAGTTCCTTTTGAACGATAAGAATACATCTGGGAGAGCGGCGCTCAAAAGATCGATTAAAATACTCGGGGTGACATGACACATCACGGTTCGCCGGTCGGGAATCCAAAGGTATAATCGATCTGTAAAGCGCAAAAGCATTACCCAAAATTCCGTTGATTCCTCAACGGCAAGATGTCTTTTTGTGTCACAAAAAGTAATCTTGCCCTCCGGGGGACTTTGCAAAACTCGCAACTCGTTTTTTTATGGTTGACCGAAAACAGAAAACGGGGAGACCCAAATCAGATGGGAATAAACGTCATAAATTTCATAACGTAAGATTTACCGAAGATGAATTTAAAAACTTCGAGAATTTGGCGAAGGAACTTAATTTATCCAAAACCGAGCTAATCCGAATTAGGGTTCTGGAAAATGCCAAAAACTTAGTCACTAACTCGCGGGAGCTCCTTAATTACCTGGATGGAATCGGGTCAGAAATGGGCCGCATAGGCAATAACATCAACCAGTTGGCCAGGCATGCAAATGTGCTTAAATTACAGGGCACTCTCCACCCGACCGTTGTTAAGCATTTTGAAACCCTTTTGGATGATTACATAAAAATTCAGCGGCAACTCGAAATATCACTTCGAAAGATAATTCGCCTGATGGGCAAATAATAGCATAATAGATCAGGCCATCCGAATACCAGATGATCTGTGTAACCATGTATCAGTATATCGGCATAATCGATGGGCGTGCATACATAGATACTCAGTTATATGGATTGGTCGGTATAGAGATCTCCGGTTACACAGATAGGTTGATCTGACTATATAGCGCTGTAACGATCTGCCACTCTCCGGGTATGCAGTTACATTGATCCATAAATACATGGTAACGCTGTTACATTGCTCCAGAGCTATGCAATTATTCGATTATAAAGATCTTGTCTTGTCCTGAAATAGGTTTACAGTTTTGAGTGATTTTAAAGTATTAAAACCATGAAAATTGTAAAGCGCTATTCGGACGATTTCAAGCGTGAAGTGGCCGAACTCTATTTAACATCCGACCTTACCCAACAGCAAATTGCAGACAAATTTGGTATCCCAGGACATGCCTCAATCCAACAATGGGTTCGTAAATTTGGAGGAGAATTCAGAACACCCGTTATGGATAATCCACCAAAAAAACCTAAATCGGAATTACCGGACACGGCCGAAGGTATGGCTCGGCGTATTCTGGAACTGGAAGCAGCCCTCGAAAGAGAGCGCCTGACGAATTTGGCTACAAACAAGATGATTGATATTGCTGAACGCGATCTTAACATCTCCATCAGAAAAAAGTCTGGAGCCAAACAGTCAAAGAAGTAAAGGAACAATGTCCGGAGCTAAGTATTGATAAGCTCTGCGGATTGTTTGGCTTTACCAGACAGGCCTATTACCAGTTACAGAAATACGAGTATAAATGCCGTGCTCAATCACAAATCGTGCTTGAAATGGTCCAAAAAGAACGCAGTAGTCTTCCTGGTATTGGAGGTCGTAAGTTACTAAGTATGATCAGTATGCCAATGAAAAGAGAAAACATACATATGGGTCGGGACGCTTTTTTTGATTTGTTAAGGGAGAACCATTTACTGGTACGCCATAGCAAAACCAAAGTAGTAACAACCGATTCAAGGCATCGGTATCGTAGGTATCCTAACCTTATCCGCGATATTCTTTTAACGCGGCCACATCAATTATGGGTAAGTGATATCACATATATCGTAACCAGTGAGGGTTATTTGTACCTTTCATTGATCACAGATGCTTATTCCCGTAAGATCGTCGGCTGGAATCTGTCCAACAAACTGGATGCCGATGGTGCCGTGTATGCTTTAGAAATGGCTCTTTCCGGCTTACCTGATAACAAAGCTGCTGAACTTATTCATCATTCAGATCGTGGCATTCAATATTGCTGTGATAAATACATCTCTAAGCTTCGGCCTTACCATATCAAAATTAGCATGACTGAGAATGGTGACCCATTAGAAAATGCGATAGCAGAGCGGATAAACGGCACTTTAAAAACCGAATGGTTGAATAAAACCAAGCCTGGTACCAAAAAGGAAACTGCTTTGCGTCTATCAGGAATCATTGATGCCTACAATACCAAAAGGCCTCATATGAGTATTAATATGCTGACACCTGAAATAGCTCATTCCAGCGAAGGAGAGCTGCCAAGGCAATGGAAAAATTATTGGAAAGAAAAACATAATCAAATCGGTTGTGATGAGTAACCTTAATTACTTACTTTGCATCATCCAAGTTCTGTATGTAAAGCCTGACAAGGACTATGGTTAAATGTTGTAAAGCCCTTTAAGGATCTAATACATTTAGTATGTAAACCCTTGTTAGGACTGTATCATTATTGTAAAGAACATATCGTATTAACAGCTCCCAACTGTAAAGACTTTTTAGGACGAGACAGACCTTGATATTCCGCTACACAGCTACTGAGACATACAGATACACCGTTACTAACCCTGTCATGATTGCAAAGATTCTTCCCAAACCATCCAGAAACTTTGCCGGGGTCAATTACAACACCAACAAAATTGACCGTAACAAGGGCGAGCTGATGCGCGCAGCCAACTTCGGGCCACTTGACGCGCTGACGAATTTAAGGCCACAGGACTATATCAATTATTTTCAGGTCTTTTCCGCTCGAAATAAAAGGATTGGCAACCCTCAATTTCATGCTGTATTATCCGCAAAGGGTCAGTCTTACTCCAAAGAGGAACTGACAAAGGTAGCTGTTGACTGGCTTACAAAAATGGGGTACGGCAGCCAGCCATACCTGATCGTATTTCATAAAGATACCGAAAACAACCATGTACATATTGTTTCTACCAGGGTGGGTAGGGATGGTAAAAAGATCAGCACCGCTTATGAACACGTTCGCTCGCTCAATAATTTAAACACAGTCCTGGGTTATGATCAGGCCTTGAAATATCGCTTTTCTACGAAAGCTCAATTCCAGCTGGTACTCGAAAGCCTTGGTTTCATTGGACGTGATTATAATGATGAAAAGCTTGTAGCCAGAATCGAAAAGTTTGTGATCGATGATTCACGTGCGGATGAGCTAAAACAATTGTTGAATACGATGAAAGAGCAGCCTGGATTTGTAGCTAACCTGAAAAGGGATTACAATATCGAGCTTGTATTTCACAGCGCCCATGGAAAAAAGCCCTATGGCTATACCATCATCGATCATCAAACCCGACAAGTATTTAAAGGAAGTGAAGTGCTCGGCTTGAAATATCTCCACGGCGAAAAACCGATCACATACCATGCGATCGGTTCAACTAACTTTTTAGCGCAAGAAGCGGACTACGGAAGTACACAATCCGAACATGTGGCGCCGCTACATATCGGTCCCGTCTTTATCGCAAACGATGTTGACGACCAACAAGTCCTAGGCATGAAGCGCCGCAGGCAAAGAAAAGCAAGAACTAATACCCGATAAGGGATAAACCCATGACAATTTATGATCTGTTTATTTGGAAATCAAAAAGGCGGTGTCGGCAAAAGTACGCTCACCGTCCTATCAGGGAATTACCTGAGCCTGGATAAGTCCTGGCCCGTAACTATCATCGATATGGATTATCAGCAATCCATATCCCAAAAATTCGAAAAGGCTAAAGTATTGGAAAACGCGGAACCTTATGACGTTATGCCGGCCAGCCTGGAAACCTATCCCATGTTGCACAATGTGCTGACCCGGAATAAAAAGGACGCGATCCTCATCGACCTTCCCGGAAAGCTGGACGATGATGGGTTGATCCCTGTTTTCAAGTCGGCTGATATGGTGGTCTGCCCGTTCGCATACGATGAATTTACTTATGAATCGACCGTGCTTTTTACGGTTGTGCTCAAGAAGGTTAATCCCGGTATAAGGGTGGTATTTATACCCAACCGGATCAAGGCCAATGTAAAATTTGAAACAATGACCGAAGTTAACGAGCAACTGTCCAAATTCGGGACGATTACCGCAATCATACCTGACCGAATCGACTTTCAGCGGATTACCACCTTCAATACTCCGGTATCACTTTACCCGGTCATCAGCCCGATTTTCGAACAAGTCTTTGCAAAACACCTATGGAATCCATGAAATCCTTAGCCGATCAACTGCGGGAAGAACTGGTAAAACCAGGAACGAAAAAGACGACTGCGGATTCGGCCAAAACCACAATCACCGAACCGGCGGGCAAGCTAAAGGAAAAATCAAAGAAGCCGCAGTTACCAATCCTGGAAGCCATCATGGCCTACGACAACAGCCAAAACCGAACTATGGTTCATACGCGTTTCGACAGCAAAACAGCCGACACAATGAATAAATTCAAAATGGCCACCAATGTTGATGTAACCAAGTTCGTCGCCTTCGCCGTCAAGCACCTTTTCGACACGCATCCGGAACTCAAATCTATTATTAAACAATTTATTCAAAACACAGAATTATGACCTGGTTAAAATTTACGCTATGGGTATCGGGTTTATATATCCTTTACTACACAGCCCTGATCTTTTGGGACCGACTAAGGGCAGGCAAAGCGGATACCTCTGAAGGCAAGCATGAACTTACCTTCGTAGAACATATTGAACCCGTTAAATCTTTCATCGAAGATTTACTTGATCCGCAAACGTCACCCATCGTTTCCCACGGTGGGGTATCCTTGAAACAAATGTTCAACCTGGCCCGCGAAGAGGCCATCGAATATATCCGGCCGGTCAGCTTTTAAAAAATGAAAGCTTTCCTGATGGTAGGCTGCTGCCTTTTGCCCTTACCGGCAATGGCGCAACCCGGCATATCGGAAATGCAACAGGCTCAGCAAAATCTCTCATCTACATTCTTTTCCGCCTTTGACTTCTCGCTCGTGATAGCCGCACTCTTTGGCATTACCGGGGCAGTCAGGATCTACCATAACTGGCAAATGGGCAAGGACCGCATCGATAATGATGTCGCAGGCTGGTTCTTTGCTGCCTTCTTCATGGTGCTGGCAGGTGCATTTCTCAAAGCGATATTTGGAATTTGAACGCTTTGGGCTTCGACCATAGTCTCCGCCAGGAGGCTACTAAAAAATTCCCGTCTTCATTTATCCTTTTTCAAACTCCCGTAAATCAGCGACGAGTTTTCATTACCCTTTGGGGCGTATTTGTTCAGGCGATGTTCGTGATCTGACCGTCTTTCCATATACCCGGCCGCATCTCCTGCGGCTTTAAAAGATCACTGCCTCGATTTTTTTCTCCAAATAATGTTTAACAAAACCAAAAAACTGCTGGCTTCAGCTGTCCTGCTGGCCATGAATGTGCCGGTATTCGCTCAAAGTGGTGTTAATGGCTTGAACACCGCCACAACTACCCTTAAAACTTATGTCGCACCTGTAACCAACATCACTTTAGTGATCGGCGGTATTGTCGGCATTGTCGGTGCGATCCGGGTTTATTCTAAATGGAACTCGGGAGACCAGGATATTAATAAAGAACTCATGGGCTGGGGAGGTTCGTGTGTTTTCCTGGTGGTTTCCGCGCTGGTCATCAAAGCATTCTTCGGTCTGTAAATGGCCAGAAAATTCGCTGTTTATAAGGGGCTTGAACGGCCCCTTATATTCAAAGGCTTTAAAGGGAAATACATTTACTGGGGCTTAGCTTCCCTTTTATCCGGCCTTGTCTTCGGTGCCCTCACCATGTCGCTGGTCAATATGTGGCTCGGGGCAATGGTGCTTATCGGCTTCACAGTCGGCGGCCTGCTGTATTGTGCCAGCAGGCAAAAAGGCGGATTACATGCCAAAAGCCGCAACACCAATGTTTTAATCCTTTACCATCATGGGCGCAAAAACCATATTTAACATACCTTATGCCGGGGTGGATAACGACGGGGAATTTGACCTGCTGATCGGTCTCAACGGGGAGTATTCGATCATTATCGAAATGGTTAACCCCGTGATCCGCTACTCCGCCTACCAAGCCGGTTACGAAGAGTTTCACTACCTACTGATCAATATCGTAAAGATACTGGGCGACGGATACTTGATTCAGAAACAGGATATTATTAGTACCTCTCCCTTCAAAGGCGGACAGGCTTCAGAATATCTGCAAAAACAGTATAACGCCCATTTCGAAGACCGGGAATGTTTACAAGTTAGCACTTACCTAACCATCACCCGTCAGGTTAAAAAGGGTGCTTTCTACGTTTATGATGCGCGGGCACTCCTGGAATTTAAACAAGCTGTCAGTAAGGTTTTGGATATCATTCCCTCGGGAAAAGCACTAAAGGAGCCTGCCATAAATCAATTGGTACTACAGATGCTCAGCCTTGATTTCGGGCAGCAAAATATTGTGCTAAATAATATCGCGCCATCCGATACCGAAATCGTTTTTGGCGATAAAGCAGCCCGGTGCATCACCCTGATCAATATTGACAGTATCGATCTGCCGCCGACGGTCACCACGCACA
The DNA here is from genome assembly GCF_034263275.1 of Mucilaginibacter sp. cycad4. NCBI lineage: Bacteria > Pseudomonadati > Bacteroidota > Sphingobacteriia > Sphingobacteriales > Sphingobacteriaceae > Mucilaginibacter > Mucilaginibacter sp. cycad4. The sequence continues at coordinate 5,866,588 of NZ_CP139559.1, forward strand.
TCGAGCTTAATGAAAAGGAAAGCCTACGCGGTTTTCCCGTTGATTTCCTGTCGTTTTTATTCAAAGTTCCCGTCTGCGATGTTATCGTGTTTAACCAGGTTATTGAGATCCCTAACCAGGTCGTTGCCCTGCGTAAACTGGAGCAGAAAAGGAAAAGGCACGCGGGCATTCCGGATCCTGCAAACCAGATTTGCGTGGAAGATATCGACCACCTGCTCGCAGATGTTGCCCGGGAAAACCAATTGCTGGTTAAATGCCATTTTAATATCGTTGTCGCCGCGCCAAAAGAGTCGCTGCAAAAATCTTGCAACTTTATCGAAAGTTCGCTTTTCCAATTGGGGATTATCCCCAGCAGGAACGCCTATAATCAACTTGAACTTTTCCGCTCGGTACTTCCCGGCAACAGCGTCGAACTCAAACCTTACGACCTGTTCCTGACCACCTGCGAAGCGGCCGCCTGTTTTTTCTTCAAGGAATCCCTGCCCAGGGACGAGCCATCTGATTTTCTGATCCGGTTTACCGACAGGCAGGGTATCCCAATTGGCATTGACCCGGCTGACCTGCCGATGCGCACAGGCCGAATTAATAACCGCAACAAATTCGTGCTTGGGCCCAGCGGTTCCGGGAAAAGTTTCTTCATGAATGGGTTGATCGAGCAATATATGCTTTATAATATGGATGTGGTCATCGTCGATACCGGCCACTCCTACAGTGGGCTGTGTGCTTATTACCAGGGTAAGTATATCACTTACACCGATCAGAAGCCGATCACCATGAACCCTTTCCGGATCACGGAAGCGGAATATAATATAGAGAAAAAAGACTTCCTCTGTACACTGATCGGTGTGGCCTGGAAGGGAGCTGAAGGAACTTTTAACCCGGTCGAACGCGATGTCGTAGCCAATGTCATCTCCGCTTATTACAGCAAGTTCTTTGCTGAGAATGGGGAACTAAAATTTGACTCTTTCTATGAATTCGCCCAGGAAAAAATACCGGAAATCAAAAGCAAGGAAAAGATCCTCTTTGATTTTGATGAATTTAGATATGTACTCAAGAAGTTTTACAAAGGCGGTGAATATGATACAATTCTGAACAAAGAAACCGATAAATCACTCTTTACAGAACGGTTCATTGTGTATGAAATTGACTCGATCAAGGAATCCAAAATTCTTTTTCCCCTCGTTACGCTGTCCATCATGGATGTGTTCATCCAGAAAATGCGCTACCGTTCTGACCGCCGCAAAACACTCATTGTTGAAGAGGCCTGGAAGGCAATCGCGAGTCCTTTAATGGCCGGTTACCTGCTTTACCTTTATAAAACTGTGCGTAAGTTTTGGGGTGAAGCCATCGTCGTTACCCAGGAACTCGGCGACATCATTGGTAATGCAGTCGTTAAAGATAGTATCGTTAATAATTCGGATACGATCTGCCTGCTTGATCAAACCAAGTTCAAGGACAATTATAACGACATCGCCGCCTTGCTCTCCATCAACGAAACGGAACGCCGGAAGATTTTCACTATCAACCAGCTGGATAATACGGAAGGGCGCGGCCGATTCAAGGAGGTTTACATCAGGCGCGGCGCGGTAGGAGAAGTCTATGGTGTGGAGGTTTCGCTCCACCAGTATTTGACCTATACGACAGAAAAACCAGAGAAGTCGGCCATTGAAAGTTATGTCAGCAGGTTCGGTTCCTACCAGGACGGACTTGATGCTTTTATCTCTGATTTCAAAGACAGCGGAAGGTCCCTGTCTTCCTTTATTACCCATGTTAACCAAACAAAAAACGCATGAAAAATCCCACTTGCTGTTACTTCCTCAAACCGTCATTATGCTGGCTTGGCTTGTTTTTCTTTGTCCGGGTTGCTTCCGCGCAGCAGCTTGTTGTTGATCCGGCCGTTTCTGCCGCCATCGCGATGAACACCAGCACGATCAATGGTCAGCTTAACAACACCAATAACAAACTTGACCTGATCCAAAAAGGACAGCTCGCAGTCAGCGGACAGCTGCTGGTCGTCAACAGCATGCAAAACAAAATTTATCAGGGGCTGAGCCAGGTGGCTTCCGTGATCAATAACCTCAACACCGTCCGGGAGATCGCAGAGTGCGGTGCCGATATTGTCAGCGACGTCCAGGCTTCGGTCAAATTGGCCAAGTCGGACCCAATGCTCTTGCTGTTTGCAGAGCAAGGTGCCCGTGACTTCCAGGTAAGGGCCGCTGCACTCGCAGCCGATGTCAGCGCGTTCGTACTGAAAGGCGGCAACGGCAACCTGATGGATTCCGGGGAGCGGGGAAAACTGCTCAATCATATCGCAGAGGAAATGCGCATCCTGCGCGGCATAGCCTATGGAATGGACAGAGCGATGTATTGGGCAAAGATCAACGGCATATTCCGCTCTCTTAACCCATGGGCAGAATGGCAAAACCAGGATATCCGCATCGCTAATGATGTATTGACAAACGCCAAATACCTAAAACCATGAAGTCGCTATTATCAGTTATGGCTATCATGATGGCCTTTGGTGTAAAAGTTTTTGCACAGCAAAAAATGCTTGACATTCCCGGCATCCATCAGTTGGTCAGCCAATCGCAGTCCGAAAATAAGTTACAGGTAAAAGCAAAAAACCAGCAGGTAATAACCTCGGCCAATGAACAGGCTAACCTTACATTGCTTGACAAAATGAAGGTAGGCTACCGAAAATTACAACAACGGTATAATAAGCTTGCAACAGCCATCGATATAGCGGATATTGGTGTTTCCGCCGCACCAATGGTCAGCAGGATCGTGAGTAACCAGGCTCAGATCATCGGCCTCGCTGAAAAGAACCCTGCAATGTTCACTTTAGGTTACCAGTCGGAACTACAGTTCGCTTCTGCAGCCGACGACCTGATCGCCTACGTGACGGGCCTGACACTTTCTCTCGGGGACGTTAACCAAATGAAGGCATCCGACCGCAAAGTACTGTTTGACTATGTGCTTTCCGAATTGAGCAACATCCAGGAACTATCTGGCAATATGTTAAACCTGATGCAGTACTCTTCGCTGGCATCCCTGCTACGGGCGGCAAACCCCTTTCAGAACTTTATCGATGCAGATATAACCATCGGTAAGGACATCATTCAAAACGCAAAATATCTGAAATGAAAAAGATAATCCTGTTCATCCTGGTATGTTGTCTAACTATCTCTTCTGTTTTTGCACAGCGATCTGTGGTCGACCCCTGGCATGCTGCAGCTGTCGCGCAAAACGCCGCAGTAAGAAGCAGCGCGGAAATTACGCATGAACAATACCTTGGAAAGATCAATACGAATATCAACGATCTTAACACCAATGTAGGCTCAGTCGTTCTCGTGCAAACCATCATCTATGAGAGTTTATCGAATGTCAACTCAGCGCTGAAGAATGGCCTTGCCGTCAAGAACATGGCGCTTACTGTGTCAGACATGACTTATTACATTAATCAGGCATTAACCATGGCCAGAAGCGAGCCTTACCTGCTAACTTTTGCAGATAAAATTGCCGCTGAAATGCGGCTGCGTGCCATTGCCCTCGTCAGCGATGTTTCCGGATATATCCTAAAAGAAGGTAATAATATCCTTGCGGATTACAATTCGCGTGACCAGTTGTTGCGAAAAGTTACCCAGGAACTGCAAATCCTTGACGGACTGGCTTACGGGGCATGGAAAGCCATGTACTGGGCGAAGGAGCGCGGTATCATCGCTTCACTTAACCCATACGCCGGATTCATTAATCAGGACAAATCAATCGTTTCCCAAATCATCCAAAACGCTAAATTTCTCAGACAATGAAGTTTTTAATATTGCTGTCCTTTATATTATTGATATTCTGGCAACCTTGCAGCGCACAATCCGTTGTCAAAGACGAAAGTATCCGCTATCAGCAGGAACGCATGGTCTTTCTCCAATGGGATCAAAAAAAGTTTACCCCAACACCTGGATTCCTGCACCTTAATCCTTATTACTGGCTGACTTGGGGATTGTTTTATCCCAATTATCATAACAATGACCTGCGCCCTTTAAATGCTTCCGGTCCGCAGACACAGAGACTGGCACTTGTTGCTGCCATGAACGCTACGGATAATAAATACAAATTACAGTCCGATACCGTGCGCAATACGGCTCTAAGTGAGATCGCCAACCAATCAGGTCTTGCTGCTGATTTCGACCCATTATGGCGGATTTATTACAGCAAGCAACTTAAACCCGTGTTGGACTACACGCCGGCAGGCATTTTAACCGGTCTCTCACCTCAGGTGAGCTCAAAATTGATTTCCGAAGGGCTATATGATTGGTATAAAAATGAACTGGATATGCTCCGGGAGCGTGTTTCCGCCGCCCATACCACAGATATGGACCGCGGTGCGAGGATCATGGCTTATCATCGCTTATTAATAGAATACCGTCAGCTTGCCGGGGTTTGGGCAATCCGAACCTCATCTGCGCAAACAACACTCGATATGGCCGCCCGCCAACAAAGATTGAAAAGCAACCTTGTCGGCGTTCCTGATTGGACACCGCAGTCGGATGTCCAGATCGCAAACAAAGTTTTACAACATATACAATGAAAAAGAAATTTACCGTACTAATCCTGCTGCTCTGGACAGCGTCAACACTATTCGCTCAAACGATCGACAATGATAAAACGCTGGAGTTCCTGCAGGGAGATGGAGTTTATGAAACAGGTGTCATGGTTTTCCTGAAAGGCCTTAAAGATTCGCAATGGTCACACTTCGACCTTTTCATTACCGATGCGAAGGCTCTTTCGGCGATCTTTATGATCATATTTTTTGCCATCAAGAGCTATGAGATGATGGTCGGTGACAAGCAATTGGAGATTATGCCCCTATTAAGGCCCTTCGGGCTTTCCATGATTATATTATGGTGGGGGCCTTTCGTTAAAATGATCGCCTTTCCGACCGACCTTATCGCAAACCAAACGGAACAAATGTTCATGAGCGAGCAGACGGTCGTCAATAACCTCCGGCTGAACCGCGCTAACCTGATGCTGGCTGTCGCCAACTCCATGTATACCTACCAGGCGCAAGCGGAAGTCGCGGAAAAGGAAAGCGATACCTGGTACGGCCGGGCATGGGACCAGGTCACCAGCACTGTTAAGCAAGGGATCAGTACGGTCGTATCTCCCTTACTCGAATTGAAGAATCGGCTGACAGTAGGCATGCAATTACTCTTTACGCAATTACTCGAATTGATTGGCATCTGGATTTTGCGGCTGGCCGTGTATATTATTTTCATGATCCAGATTATTTATTCAACGATCTTGATCATCCTGGGTCCGTTCGCCGTTGCCGTCAGTATCCTGCCTGCGTTTCGGGACAGTTTCAGTACCTGGATCGCCCGTTTTATATCAGTGAATCTCTATAGCGGAATTGCTTATCTCATTATGTATTTATGCGGGCTCATGCAGGAGTATGCCATGACTTCCGAAATATCAAAATATCAGGAACTCGTAGGAAAAAACGGATTGAGCGCCAACATGGAAAAAATGGCCTGGTTCGCTGGCAATGGTATACTATCTTTTGGAACCGTGATCGTCGTATTTATCATTGGCGCGATCTGTATGTTCACGGTACCAAGCATTTCGACCTGGATCATCTCTACCTCAGGTATCAGTTCAGCTACATCGACTTTTGGCCGCAGTGCCGGAACAGTGGTCGGCGTGGCCAGAAGAATGTCAGGCAGCTTTTTTTAAGCTTTTAAATATTCTTTTTTCTTCTCTCTTTCATCCAAGGCCGTACTGGGAAACCAGGCGGCCTTTTCAATTCAAGACAAGCTATGATCATAAAAAATATTGAAGCTAAGGTCCGGCTGGCAACTTTCATCGCAGCTGGTAGTTTCCTGGCAGCACTGGTCATCGTCGCCATGAACAGTTTATATGCCTACAAATTGGTTTCAAATGCGCAGAAGACAATTTATATACTGGATAATAATGTCCCGATCCTCGCCAGGCAAACGGATATGCAGATGAACAGGCCGGCGGAATACCGGGCTCACGTCGATCTTTTTCATTCTCTTTTCTTTTCACTCACCCCGGATGATAATTACATGGAGTACCAAATGAAAAAAGCCATGTACCTCGTCGATGAATCCGGAATGAGGCAATATAACGATCTCAAGGAAAATGGATTTTTTAATTCGATCCTGTCATCCAGTTCCGTGCTTACGCTGCAAACGGATTCCATTACTTTAGACATGCCCAAACATTATTTCCGGTTCTATGGCAGACTAAAAATTGACCGGCGAAGCTCTACGGTTGTCAGGTCATTAATTACCGAGGGTTATTTGAAGGATATCCCCCGTAGTAATAATAATCCCCACGGCGTGCTGATCACCAACTGGAAAACCCTCGAAAATAAAGACTTACAAAATGTGGAAAAGAATTCATTCTAACAGGGATCCAAGGGATACCCTGTATAGTGAGATCAGGCGGGAGTTCGGGACTTATTTTCTGCTCGCTGGCAACGCATGGAAATGCCTGCTCAGCAAGTATCCGAAATTCCTCTTTGGAACGATGATCCTCTTTTTACTTACTTCAGCTGCCCTGTCATTTACCATATTCAGGAATGAAAAAAAAGCAGTCGCAATTGTTTCTAAAACAACAAACCCTATCCAGGATGGTTTCAGCCAGATCATGGCGGCAACGGATCGCATTAGGGAAACCCTTGATCTCAAAAAGATTGTCGACAGCCTGGGCCGGAAAAAACGACTGGATTTCCGTGATAGCCTGACGCTGGATAGCGCGCTCGACCGCCTGCAAGCCATCAAAGAAAATTAAATCCGAATAATCATGAAAATCAACCTCAGACAGCCCAAATATGTGCTGCCCATTATCCTGCTGCCCTTTTTGTGCCTGTTCTTCTATGTCTGGCAAAGCGGGTTCAGCAAACCTAAAACCGAAGTTAAAGAACAGGCCGGGCTCAACGGTAGTGTTGGTGGCGTTTCCTCCGACGTCAGGAAGCGGCAACTGGCAGATAAACTCGATGCTTACCGGAATACCTTCAAGGAAGCCGACGGCTTGACCGCCGTTAATGTGATCCCTAAAGAGAATTCAAGTAACCCCGATTATCGCCCCGGTAATGATGAACTGCAAAAACGAACGCTTGATTCTCTCCAGCAGGCTATGAGATCCAGGTTCAACGGACCTTCAATTGTCGCCCAATCAGACTTTAGCACCGAGTCACACGACCGGCAGGAAGCCAAAGCAATTGTTGAAATGGCCAAACAGCAGCCGGGGCAGCCGAAAAAAATTGTTTCTGAACATACCGGTGAGCAAGAAAAAGATCCGATGGAAATCTTTAAGCAGCAAATGGTGATTATGGACAGCCTGACCAAAGAAAATGACCCGGCTTTTAAAGCGGAAAAACAGAAAAAAGAAGCAGCCGATAAAGTCGCTAAACTGAAGGCCATTCAGCCAAAACTGGTTGTTTCGAAAGCGGGAGGGCCTTCCTCAGACTTTAACACTATACTTCCGGACAAACCCAATAACTTTATCAGCGCCACCATTGATGAAAATGTAACGGGCTTCGCCGGTTCACGTCTACGCCTCAAACTCATGGAGGATATCAAGGCTGGAAATTCCCTGGTTAAAAAAGGCACTTACCTGTTCGCGCAGATTTCCGGTTTTTCAGAACAGCGGGTTTCGCTCACCATCAGCTCCATTCTTTATGAGGGCAAAATACTGCCGGTAAAGCTGGAGCTATATGACCTTGACGGATTGCCTGGCTTGTACGTTCCCTCGTCCGCTTTCCGGGACTTTACCAAAGATCTCGGGGGCAATGCCGTGCAGGGTGTTACCATTGATGGCAGCTCCGGCAATAGCCAGTTTATCATGAGTTCGCTGGACAAAGTGTTCCAGTCCACTTCGTCCGCCATAGCCGACCTCATCCGGAAAAATAAAGCCCGGCTCAAATACAATTCATTCATCTATTTAATCGACGCCGACGCGTTGCAAAACACGCAAAAAACCTATTAATATGAAAAAGATCATTTTTTTTATCGCGTTATGCTTATCGCCGAAACTTTACGCGCAGGACAGCCTGCGTGTTATTTACCTACCCGAAAACCTGAATATTCATTTTATCTCACCGGAGCCGATTCAATACGTAGACATTTCCTCCAAGAACATTATTGGTGATTTGCCCCTGAAGAACGTTTTGCGAATTCGTTTACGGGATTCTTTGAAGGTATTCGACAACGCCGTGGTAACCATAGCGGGTGAAAAATTCATCGCACAATATCGCTTGCTGCCCGGACATAAAGGTGCGGTAACTGAAGTCAATATTGAGCCTGCCGATACCCGTCCACTGGATATCGCAGGTGTCGGGTTTTCACAGAACCAACTGAAGGCAATGGCCCTGCGGCTAGTAGCGAAGCGGCCGGGCCATCGAATCGAAAAGGTGAAAGCATTTGGCTTGAAGGGGAAGCTAAACTATGTTTACACAATAGGCGATTATCTTTTTCTCGACATTTCATACCACAATAAAACAAACCTGAGATATAGGATCGCCGATATCCGCTTCAAGGTAGATGACAAAAAGGTAATCAAAGCTGCCAACAGCCAATCAGTTGAACTCCGGCCTGAGTTTGTGCTTTTCCCCGTTCCTTCTTTTGAAAAAAACTACCGGAATGTCTTTGTGCTTAGAAAATTGTCGTTCCCGGGAAATAAAGTGCTCCACGTCGAGCTCAGCGAGCAACAATTATCGGGTAGGGTGATCATTTTATATATTACGTATCAGGACATCCTTAACGCCGATACACTGCCTGATTAAGAAGGCATGCCCCTCAATAATTCATATTTATGACCGATTCCATAGCTTACAAATACCTAAAGCTCGTGTTGGAAGAAGAATTTCCGGGGGTCTACCAGCACTTTTCCAACGATGGCATTTTACATTATGAGCTCACTAATCTCCTCGAGATATGCTCACCACTCATTCTGGGCCTGCAGGAAGACGATCGATTTCTACGGTATGAGATCATTGAAACGATTTCGGATTACTTGCAGGAAGACTAAAAATCAAAGCTTAGTTGGCGAGACTTGATGCAGAATTCAGCCGGGATATCGCCGATAAAGAGAGGCTGGCACAAACCGAAGAGCTTCTCGCTGAGGAGGGAGACAATAGTAACGACAACTAGGAACGAAGGCTTCGCCGATAAGTTTCCCTCAATACTGCCCGGACCACCCGACCGGATGTGGCCCTTTTGATCAATCAACCTTTTCTCATGGAAGAAACGAGAGAACAGCAAAAACTGCACGGTTTTTTGCAGTGCGCTATCTACCTGAGTATCCTGCTGGAAGCTTCCGTTTTTGTTTATCACGATGCCCCTTTCTGGGGCATTTTTATTTTGCCTCTGGATAAAATCGCAGGCATATTCATTTATAGTAAACTGGTTTACTCCAAGCTCACAACGTTTGGACTTATTTGCCTGGTCTCCATCGGTACGCTGGCAAAAAAGGAAACAGAACTCGACCCCCAGAAACATATTGTCTTGCCGCTTTGCCTTGGCCTGTTATTATTTTTTGGAAGCATTTTTTTTCAGGGCCGCGCATCACCTCCCGTATTTTTCCTGACCAGCTCGTTCGACCTTGCTTACGTGGTCACCTCCCTTGTTGGGGCACTGATGGTTAGCCTGTCTATGGACAACATTTCCAAGATCATTAAGTCCGGGCTTGGGAAGGATAAGTGGAATACCGAAGCTGAAAGCTTTATGCAGCCAGTTACGAAAATCGATACCCCCTATTCGGTTAATATCCCCATGCTGTTTTACCACAAGCGGAAAGTACATCGTGGCTGGATCAATATCTGTAATGGATTTCGCGCGACGATGGTCATCGGCACACCGGGCTCAGGCAAAAGTTTTTCTATTGTCAATCCTTTTATACGGCAATTGATCGCCAAACAATTCGCGGTATGTGTCTATGACTTCAAGTTTCCCGACCTCGGTCAGATCGCCTATTACCACTATCTACTGGCGAAACAGCATGGAAAGCTCGATGGCTTCGCTTTCCATGTCATCAACCTGAACGACATTGAGAGAAGCAGACGTATTAATCCCTGGAAAGCTGAATACATCAGGACGCTGGCCGACGCGGCAGAGACCGCCGAAGCACTGGTAGAAGCCCTGAAAAAGGGGGACCGTTCCGGAGGGAGCGACCAGTTCTTTACCCAGTCAGCGATCAACTTCCTCGCTTCCTGCATCTATTTTATGAGCAAGTACCAGGGCGGGAAATATTCCAGTTTTCCGCATGTACTTGCACTACTGAACCGTACCTACGAGGAGATATTCGAAACACTGTTATCTGAGCCTGAACTCAAATCATTGCTTTCGCCATTTATGACCGCTTACCATGCCAAAGCGTTTTCACAGCTGGAGGGGCAGGTCGGTACCCTGAAGATATTTATCAGCAGGCTGGCGACAAAAGAAACGTATTGGGTATTCAGCGGCGACGACTTTGATCTCAAAATCTCCGCTAGGGAAAACCCCGGAATGCTTGTACTCGCAAATGATCCCAATACCCAGAATATCAACTCCGCCTGCTATTCCATTGTGATTAACCGGCTTACCAAGCTGATCAATACCAAAGGTAACCTGCCTTCCGCTCTGATCGTTGACGAGGTACCCACTTTATTCGTTCACCGTATCGAAAACCTGATCGCAACTGCCAGAAGTAATAAAGTGGCTGTGTTACTCGGATTACAGGAGCTTCCACAATTTCAGCAGCAATATGGCAAAGATACCGCTGCTACCATCACCGCCGTGGTCGGTAATGTCTTATCCGGCTCCGTTCGAAATAAAGAAACACTGGACTGGCTGGAGCGCCTGTTTGGCAAGTCCAAACAATTGGGGGAAGGTTTATCCATTGACAGGAATAAAACCTCGACTTCCCTTAACGAAAAACTCGAAGCACTGATTCCCGCCGGAAAAATCGCCTCCCTTAATTCCGGAGAAATGGTTGGTGTAATCGCAGCCGAAGCACAGGAAAAGTATACCGGGCAGTTTGAGACCTCGGCGGTCCATTGCAGGATCAATCTTGATATGGAGGAAATCGCCAAAGAGGAAAAGGATTATAAGACACTTCCTTTATTCTACGATTTCGGCGGTAAACGGGATGAAAAACTGACCCAAAACTATTTCAGGATCAGCCAAGAGATCGAACAGCTCGTCTTGCGGTTTAAACCTCAGGAACCTGCAATCCCGCCAAAAGCAAGCATGAGGAAAAATAATGAACACTAAATCAGAAAAAGCAATTACTCCTGACTACGTCATGATCGATCCCGATTTACAGCAGGACACGATTAACAAACAGGGGGAGATTGGTTTCGTCACCGTGATCAATTCACCTGCAGACGATTATTGGGTAGTTTTCGACGACGGCGAAATCGGGTTATACGCGGCCGATGCGTTGCTTGTGGTTAAACACGAGCACCAAATCCTTGACTATCTTATTGAAAACAAAGAAAAGCTACCCCTCCAGGATTATAGAAAACTGGAAAATATCGCTTTACTGAACACCTATGGTGGGGATACCCAACAGAAAAAGGCTCTGAAACTGGCAGCTGCAAATCCTGCAATCAGGGATGGCGCACTTGCCCCGGTCGCATTATACCGCGAGCCATCACGGGAACCAGGGCCGGAACGATAACCTTTCAATAACAATTCTTCAAATGAGTAAGTATGAAAAATGAAACAATTACCGGATCACTGGTTCTCGTGAATCCGAAGGTATCCAACGACCCGGCCGGCAAACAGGGTCAGGTTGGCGTACTGACCTATGCAAGGGCAGTAGATGAGAACTACGTCAAATTCCCAAATGGGGCAGAATCCGTCTACGGGCAAAAGGATCTGATGATGCTGAAAGAAAAAGAAGAGATACTTCAGGAATTAAATAAAAATGGCTTATCGATGCCTCTGCCTGATTTCAAGGCCATGTATAAAATCATGATGCGGCAGGATATGGGAACTCCTTCTGATCTCTTCAGCGCACTTGAAATAGCCCGGGACCATCCCGGCATCTGGAATAAGGCGCTGGATACCGTTAACCGCACGGAAAAAATCGAACTTGAAAATGCCTTGTCCAGATGAAAATTTTGATAAACTTCTGCCTGATCTGCCTGCCATTAAGACACTTTATTATCAATTCTCCCTACGGATTTCGAATGCATCCTATCTCCGGTATTTATGCCATGCACTATGGTCTAGACCTCAAGGCCCGTAAAGATACCGTGTTTGCCATTCTTGATGGCCGCGTTATCTCCGAAGGCAACAATAAGCGACTAGGCATTAATATCCACCTTTCCCATGGAGCGGTCGAATCCATTTACGGACACCTGAGCCGGCTGCTGGTCGGGTTACAGGATTCGGTTTATGCGGGTCAGCCCATCGCTATCACCGGCTCATCCGGGTGTGTAACCGGGGAGCACTTACACTTCAGTATCCGTTCCGGACAGCGGTACATCAATCCATTGAAATTCTTATATAAATTTTTAAATAATCAACAAAATGAGCGACAATTTCAAAAAACTGCCGGTTCAGCTTTCAGAAAAGCTGGCGGCGGAACTTAAAGCAGGGACATCGCTGTTCCAGAAACCGGTTAAAGATAATGGCATGCCCGCTTTTGTAACACCGGTAAATCCGACAACAGGTAAGGGTTACAGTGGCATGAACCAGATCATACTGGCTATGAAAGGCCATGATGATCCAAGGTGGATGTCTGCTGATGCAGCAAGTTATGCTGGGTTCCTTGTTAAAAAAGGTGCCACCGGAACCATGATTGAGTTTTCAAAATCGAACGACATTCAGGCAGTCCGTACGCCGGAAGGCGCAAAAATTAAGGATGATGACGGTAAAACAATAACCCGAACTGTCGAATTTGAAAAACCGCAAACGGTTAAAGCATTCCTATTCAACGGTTCCCAGATCAATAACCTGCCGCCCTTATCCGAATTTCTGAAAAAACAGGACGAGGGGCAATCCCTAAGCCCTGTTAAAAGGGTGGAAAAACTGATCGCCGATAGTAAAGCGGTTATAATTCATGGTGGTGAAGAAGCTTATTATGATAAGAAACGTGACGCAATCTTCCTGCCCGAAAAGGAAAAGTTTGAAAGTGAAACGAAGTACCTGCAGGCGGCCATACATCAACTGGCACATTGGACAGGGCACGAAAGCAGACTAAACAGGCCTATGGAAGGAAAGTTTGGCTCTATGGAATACGCCAGGGAAGAAATTCGCGCGGCAATAGCCGCCATGATGATTGGCGGTGAAACGAAGATCGGCCACAATTTTGGTCCGCATGCCGCTTATTCCAACAACTTCCAGAAGATTTTAAGGGATACCCCTTTCGAAATTGTTAAAGTAAGCAGGGATGCCCAAAAGATATCATCTCTTCTACTGGGCCTGGGACAGAAAAGGGAAGTAAAACAAGGAGCAGAAAAGAACCTTAACTTTCAAAAGGGCGACCAGATTTCCTATATGGATACGAGCTACAAAGTGCTGGATGTCTATAAAAATAAAAGTATCAAAGTGGAAGATATGGATGGTGCCCGTAAAACTATTAAAGCTACTGACGGACTCTATAAGTCGCTGCTGGAAGTTCGTAACAACGTCGGCGAAGAACAGGGCCATGGTCGCGAAAATGACCATTCGGCAGAACAACAGAATAATTATCAAATAGAACGTTAACATGAACCTGATCAGTTATAATGAAAATAAGCTTCCGATCGACGATCTGGAAACTATTGGCCTGGCCGCGGGCGGCCAACTCCTGCTCAATGTGGATGATCTGAAAGCTTTGCTTTCCGGTCGTCGCACTGGTTTACTCCAGTTGGATAACCTGCAAGCTGAAAATATCCGTATCCAAACATTAGATGCCAAGCTCTCCCTGCAACCTGACGCGACGGGCAAACTGGACCTGGTGATCCATCCTGTTTATCGCAAAGCGGTAACACCGGATTTCCTGGAAGAGAACGAGGCTCAGCTACTTCAATCAGGAGAAGTAGAGAATTTCCTGAAGATCACTATTGATAATATAGGCAACAAAAAAGAATTGCTTGTTGAATACGATTCAGAAACCAGGGAGTTTATTGTATCCGACACGGAAAAGATCCTTGCCCCGGATATGGTCAACGGTGAATTCCTGACGCCCGCGCAAAAAGAAAATTACCGCAAGGGCAAAGAGGTGGAACTACCGGATAGTACCACTTTTAACTATTCAGGCAAGGACATTCACGGCATCCGTTCGAACAAACTGGCACTTGTAGCGTCTATATTGATCGATGGTGGCCTTTCTTATGTACTGTATAAGGGACTGAATGCCCTGTTTAACAAAAAGCGTGACCCTAAAGAAGCGGCAAAACAAAGTCCTGCATTTCAAAGTGCGCTCAAGGATATGATAAACAGGCAGCAACCGGAGGATCAGCATTTTATCAACTTTTACAGTCAGGAGGAAGGTAACTCGCGATGAATGATACACTAACAAAGCTTGGCGTTCCTTTAGATATCCAGGCCTTGTTCAATGTCCAGCAGCCTTTCTTTGACTACGGCGACGCCGTGGAAATCATTGCGCTCAACTACCATTTTGTTCCTGCAAGCCATAATATCTGGGTAGCAGGGAATGGAGCCGCTGTAGAAGTGCTGATTGCCCGCTCAGCTATGGATTGTATTGCATTTTTGGCACTAAGCACCCTTAAATACCGGCAATTGGAAAAGCTTTGTTTTTTGGCCCTTGGCAACAGGCCTTCTACAGCGCAACTGAATTGGATCAGGGAGAATTACGGTAAAAGAAAATTTACATTGCTCTTTGAAGCCGACCTAATGGGCCGCGCGACAGATATTTTCGTAGCAGTCGGGCTGAAAGCAAAGCGTGTAAAACTAGAGTGGACTGGCCAACAGGTAAAAGTCATTTATAATGGGCACAGTGTGCTTTTCGACGGGGAGCAACTGACGCTTAATGCCTTTGAACAGGCTTTTAGCACCAGGACGGCCGTACGCACGCGAAAACCGCTTCAACAAGCAAACTATTTTAATCAACTTAAATATGACAGCACCCGATAATATCATTCTAAAACCCGCTTTCGTTTGGGCATCTATAAAATGCCTACCACTGATACTGATGGCGCTCGTATTTTTAGGGTTGGCCCGGTGGCTTTCGCCGTTCTTCGTCCTGTTCAGTACAGGCACGGCAGGTCTCGCCTGTTACCGGCTCATTTATGTCCGAAGCTACACCTATACCATAACCCAGGAACTGGTTAAGCTTCAACACGGAGTCTTTTCCAAACGGGCTGATCAGATTGAAATGTTTCGTATTAAGGATTATATCGTTACTCAGTCATTTCTGCAGCAACTATTCAAACTTATGGACGTTATCCTGAAGACGACCGATCCTGAAAATCACTCGATCAGATTACAGGGTATCCCGGAATCAGATATCATTGATATTATCCGAGCCCGCGTACAGGAGGCGAGACGGCACAATCAGATTTACGAAATTAATTGAAAATGGCCTTGTGTGTTACTAATGAATTTAGTAAATTTAACTATTTAAAGCTATGAAAACTTTCGCTCACCTGATCTTTACCTGCTTTGTCTCTTTCTTCGCTTTCTGCGGCGCATTGAGCATGAAAGATAATCCATGGCCAGGTTTTGCCGTCGCATTCGGTATTTGGGGCATTTTTCTCTGGCGATACAATGTGAGGACGAAGCGTGAGGCTCAAAGAAGGCAAATGGAAGAATTCATTTTCCGCGAATATATGCGTTCCAGAACCCACGGCAACAGAAATTTCTGATGCATATTATGGTTTACTACTTTGCAAATAATCTACAGTGACCATCACTGTATTGTGATAAGGTTTAAGTTAAAAGTCCCGGCAGCGATTGCTAAGGGACTTTTCATTTTAAAGCTATCGCTTGTTTAAGTTTTTACAGGCTTAAATACCTTCGCTAGATCTTGCGCACCCTGCTAGATCATTATTTACCCTTTAAATTTTATTCCAATGAAACCAATCCCATATGGGATCGCCCCAGTGCGTCCTTCAGTGAGGTATACGCTGATCTGTACAAGCCCCTGGCTGATATTGTTTTTTATTCTAGCTTACGGAGCGCTCGTCATTCACCCGCTTTTACTTGTCGCGAGCTGGATCACGTTGCTGGCCTTTTGCTATCATGTTTTTCTATTGAGCTCAGAGGTTTATATCCTTACACCGGACATGTTCCTGGTGAGTAAGGGCCTGCTTTACCAAACCGTTACATGGCTCGGGCATCACCAGATCAAAGACTATCAGATACACGATTCTAAATGGATGGCTTATCTCGGTATCGTCGACCTCACAATCATCAGCACCGAAGATCTGCAAATACGTTGTAGGGTGAAAGGTGTCGGTAACAATGCAATGCGCAACGCCTTCAACACGATTATCGATCTGCTCGAAATGCGCAAGGAATATTTTCAAAGCCTGATCGACCTGGCTGAAAAGTTAAACGATAAGCAATCATAGCCATGGACAGTAATCAACATATCTTAGCTATTGGGCCAGTGCCCTTTATCATTGATACTTTGCAGGAAAAACTGATACAGTATGATGACCATGAAAACACGATCAATTTCAATGACCTTACTCGGCACGAAGGCTATTATACGGCCCGCTTTCACAAAGGACTTCGCAATCTTGCCGATGGTTATCAAACCTCCGGCAAGATAAACGATCAGATCATGGACTTGACGTTACCGGGTATCATCCTGGCAGTCCCCGGAGAATTACCAGACGAACTGAAATCATCCCTAAGCGCGATCAGTCAGAAAAAAGGCTGGGGGTTTTATCTTGGCGGTGAAGATTTAGCGAAAAGGTTATCAGGAGTATTACCTTACATAGATCTTGCAGGCACAGAATTCACCATCGACTGGCGGCTGAAGGAGCTGAGAGAAACCGCGCAGTCCGGGAACATTATCAGCCTTCGGAACATGGAAATGTCTGACGATGGCCATGCCTATCTCACTTTTTACGATACTGAAACGCACTGCATACTGGAAGCCGATGAGTTTCTCTTTGAGCTGCCGGAACACGTAGTTCTATTGGAAATACCCAACGAGATCTGGCTGGATCCGATTGCGGTCGCCAGATCGTACGGGATGAACGATACAGATATTTTGATAACATACCCCATATCAAAAAAGCTATCAGCAAAGGTCACTCCTATAGCTGAAACCGGATTGTCGAAATTTATCGCAGAAAACGTGAAGCGGCGAGACAACCGGCAAGACGGCCTAGAACCAGATCCTGGGCTTACCCGATAACAAAATCAACATTCAATTATGTATACCGGCGGAAGTCCGGTATACTTTTATCCTTAACTATGAATAGAATGAATTTAGAAGTTCTTACGGTCGACGATCTTGAAAAATTCCGCCAGCAGCTCCTAACGGATATCAAGGACCTCCTTCAACCAAAACAATATCAAAAGAGATGGCTCAAAACTGCTGATGTTATGAAAATGCTCGGCATGTCTGAAGTTACGCTGCAAACATTACGAAAACAGGGTAAAATACCTTTCAAAAAATTACGTGGCGTATGCTATTATGATGCCGAAGAACTTGATGATTATTTGAGCAGCCTTTAGACTGATTTAATATTCCATTCTTACTGGGGCATTCTCACGATTGCTTTCAGGGTTATACCTTTTTCAGAGTCCTCAACCGCTGCGTTTATATCGTTCAACTCATAAAACCTGATGAGTTTGTCAAATGGAAACATGCCTTTTTTATGTAGTTCGATGAGTTGTGGAATGAATATATCTGGTACGCTGTCGCCTTCAATAACATATTTCAATGTACGTCCCATGGTGAAAAACTGGCTGTCAACTTCCAGTTTTTCGGCCGGTAAAATCCCAACTACAGCACATGTACCCATAAAGCGTAATGAACCAAGCAACTGATTTATCACCGCATTCCGACCTGTGGTATCAACCGCGTAATGTACACCACCGGGGCTCAGCCTGTTATTGATCTCTTCTGAAACAATCAATTCTCTGCTGTTGATGGTATCAGTAGCACCCAGTTCTTTCGCAAGGTCAAGCCGGTTATCAAAAATATCTACCGCAATGATAGATGTACATCCGGCTGCCTTGGCAGCCATGATCGCCGCCAGGCCTACGGGTCCTACGCCTGCAATTACAATGCTTTCTCCGGACGACGGTTTCAGGACATTCAGGACCGTGCCCGCGCCTGTTTGCAGGCCGCAACCCAAAGGCCCCAATATTTCCAGCTGGACGTCTTCCGGTACTTTTACAACGTTGTTCTCGGAAACCAGGGAATAAGTCGCAAAAGAGGATTGTCCGAAGAAGAACCCGGCGATGCCTGTCCCGTCATGACTATGATAAGGACAAGATCCGTCATTTCGAATGCCACCGAAGTTCATCGGAAAAAAACTAATGCAATAAGAAGGGTGCCCTGATTTGCAGTAACTGCATTTTCCGCAGCTGGCAGGTGCAAGTACGACGTGGTTCCCCGCTTTTACCTTCGTAACACTGCTGCCCGTCTTTACTACAATGCCAGCGCCTTCATGTCCCAATATCCCGGGAAAGCCAAAAGGCAGATGCTGATCCCTGATGGCTATATCCGTGTGACATAAACCGGTAGCCACAATTTTTACTAAAATTTCCTCAGGACGTAATTCAGTATCAAGCTGAATATTTTCAATTTCGAACTTTTGTTTGGGCGCAGTTAATACGGCTGCTGTAATTTCCATCATTGATATGTTTAAGTTGAATAGTGGTGTACTTAAGGTGTTACTTCCGGGAATTTGCCCTGTTTGCAATGTCGGCGATATCTCTTACCTCAATGATCCTGCGCGGGTATCCGTTGAGGGCGACAGCGATCATCGCTTGTCCCAGTTCCCGTAGTGTGCAGAACCAGTCAGGCTTAAGTAAGCGTCCTATCGGAAAAAACCAGGAAATGAACTTATAAAAGCCGTGCGTATGTTTCATTCCGGGTGTAGGAGTAAGCATTAAGGGCCGAAAAGAGTAAAAACAGGCAAAAGGGAGTACCATGAGTTTGTTTTCGGTCCGGCCTTTGACCCTTGCCCACATAGTTTTCCCCCGTTCTGAAAGATCGGAGCCAGCCGCCGATATATAACAAAAGGTGATTTCATGATTTACGCTTAGCAGCGCATTCGCAAAATCAATGGTCAGCTGATAAGTTACTGCCTTGTATTCTTCCTCTGTTTTCCCCATTGATGTCGTACCTATACAGTAGAAACAGGTATCATATTCACATATTTCCTCCGACAAGTTCCGTAGGTCCCTCATGTCCGCCTGAATGGCCTCTTCCAATTTTGGATGGGAAATGCCTGTAGGTTTCCTGCTGATCAGCAGTACCTTCTCCACCGATTCATGACTCAGGCATTCATGAAGTACCCCTTCACCAACCATTCCGGTTGCACCGGTAAGTATAATTTTCGCTTTTATAAATTCCATTCGTTTTTCGCTCTTATATACGATTATCAATGGCGGACCTTTTAAAATGAACTTGATTTGATTGTTCAAATATTCAAATTATCAGGCTCGGCCACTTATCAATTTCAAATAATACAGTGTAAATTTCAAAGGTCAGTGTGTTCTTTGCTACGGTTGGTTTGCTTAGACGTAGAATTCAAGTTTGGTCCATCGCCAAACTGGCTGATTCACGACAAGCAGCTTTTTAAGGCGGGACCAGCTGAAGAAAGGCGAAGCTTTTCCAATGCTTTATCTTTGATCCTTCGCGTATGCTCAACCGATAGCTTAAATATTTCTGCAATTTCTTCCAGTCTTTTCGGGTTATTGCCTCCAAGGCCAAAGTGTAGCGTTAAAACCTCCCGTTCCCGACGAGGTAAAGTTTTCAATGCCTCCTCAACTTCTATTTTAACAGATTCCCGCAATAGCGCAGCGTCCGGGCATTCGTCATCCTGTGGTACGAGATCACAAAGTGTAATGGCCGAATCTGAAACAAGCGGCCGGTCCAATGAAGTTATGGCCTGGCTCTGGATCAACAGTTCCGACAGGCTTTGTTCTTCGATGCCAAGCACTGCTGAAATTTCTCCAACCGAAGCTCCGCATCCGCTGGACTGTTCCAATTTTGATAAGGCCTGCATATATTTATTGATTAGCGAGACCTGATTCAAGGGTAAATGTATAAACCTGGTCTGTTGTTCGATCGCGCTGACGACAGCCTGCCTGATATACCAGACGGCATAAGTGATAAAACGAAAACCCTTGGTGTGGTCGAACCGCTCTGCGGCCCGGATGAGGCCAATGTTTCCTTCGCTGATCAGATCACTAAGGCTGATCCCTCTTGTTTGATATTGTTTGGCTACCGAGATGACAAAACGAAGATTGGCGGTGACAAGTTGAGACAAGGCAACCTTGTCTCCGTTTGCGATTCGCCGGCATAGTTGTTCTTCTTCCGTAACGCTGACGACAGTCTTTTTTTCGATTTCGTGAAAGTACCGCCCCAGTGCATCGTCATCACGACGCGTGATCGCGGCTGAAATTACAAGTGCCCTCATTTAAATTGATTTAAGCTGGATGCTACGCCGCTTTTGCTAATTGCTATTGGTACCCAATCCTTTCGCAGGATAAACTCATTGCGGTGTATATTCAGGCATGTCAAATTCGGCACCATTTCACAGTATGCACAGAATCAGTGGTTTAAGTTGACTTTGAAGTGTTTTTTCGACGACCTGTCGTTAAATGGCGGTGCGGGTAAATTAATTTTCGCTAATTAAATTGACAAAAATAAAACATACCATACGGTATGTTTTTATTGAATTGCTATAAATTTGCCGCTTTGTTGCACTAAATAACCACGTTAAAATGGATTTAGCTGGATCCAGATGGCAAGGCCTGAATTGCAGCACCAGGTATATTTTTTTATGGGAAATCAAAAACATCTGAAAGTTAAGGTGATTGCAGTCATTGCGATCGTAAATCTTATAATAGCGCTGTCAGCATATTATTTCCGGCCCGCCAAAATAGATTATGATACTGCCGTCGTTAATATCAGCTTCAGTAGACCAGCGAGTTTTCCGAAACCTTCAGTCGATCTCCGTGTAAATCCGGTATCACCTGATGGATTTAAGCTTGGACGCCTTCTTTTCTATGACCCTGTGCTTTCCCTTGACCAGTCAATATCCTGTAATAATTGCCACCAGCCTGCCGCGGCCTTCGCAAATCCGGGGGCTGCATTGAGTATCGGGATTAAAGGATGCATTGGGGAGCGGAATGCGCCACCGTTATTCAATTTAGCGTGGCAGCATGCTTATATGTGGGATGGGAGGATCAGCACCATAGACTCCACCGCGCTCAATGCGATAAGCAATTCATGTGAAATGGCAAGTACCCCGGGGGAAATAGCGAACAGGCTTCAGTCTACCAAAGTCTATCCGGCACTTTTCGAAAAAGCATTCGGCGACCGGAAGATTAGTCCGGAGAGGATAGTAAAAGCCATTAGCCAGTTTACAACTTTGATGGTATCTGCCAACTCCCGGTACGACAAATACATTTGTAAAGAACCTGGTGGATATTTGAGCGCTGAAGAAAGCAAAGGCTATTTGTTATTCCAAAAAAAATGCGCCGCATGCCATACGGAGCCGTTGTTTACCGATCAAAGCTTCAAAAACAATGGTTTGGACCTTATTTCCCGTGATCCAGGAAGGAAAGATCATACACACAAAGCCGAAGATGCTGGTTTATTTAGAGTTCCTACTTTAAGAAATGTCGCCGTTACGGCCCCCTACATGCATGATGGCAGGTTTAGTTCACTGGAAGAAGTGCTTAAACATTACGCAAGCGGAATAAAGCCGAATAGCCACCTTGATAAGTCACTCCGGTTGAAAGGCAAGTTGGGCATCGATTTATCCGCGGCAGATCAGCACAACATCGCAGCCTTTTTAAAAACACTTACCGATACCACATACATTAACGATCCCAAATTTCAGAAGCCCTGAGTTTCGTGTCCTGAACACCTGATACCTTTGATTTTGATAACTCTTCCTTTGAAATTTGCCGCACCCTAAAAAACGTTCTGCGGAAATTTGTCTTGTCTGACAGCCAGATGAGCGGGCCAAAAATCACGAAAGTGCCCACTAGAAATGAGACTGCGCAGGTGAAGACATCTAGAACAATAAAACGCACAGAACTAAAATCAAAGAAATGAAATCTAAAGTATGGTTTATCACCGGTGCCTCGCGGGGGTTCGGTTTTGAAATCGCCAAAGCTGCATTAGCGATTGGTGACAAAGTGGTGGCGACCGTTCGCAGCCAGCCTGAAAAGCTCGCAAATGAACTCAATAGCGAAAACCTTTACGTGATCGTGCTTGATGTGACGAAAGAGGAACAAGCCAAACAGGCTGCAAATCAAGCCGTGACGCATTTTGGCAAAGTTGATATTCTTGTTAATAACGCAGGATTCGGGCTTTTGGGAGCCGTGGAAGAAGCAACGGACAGCGAAGCAAGGACATCGTTTGAGACCAATGTATTTGGCTTACTCAACGTAACCCGGGCATTTTTGCCGTTGTTCCGCGAACAGCGCTCCGGGCATGTGATCAATATGTCTTCCGTCGTTGGTCTAACGTCCACTGGAGGCTGGGGATTGTATTCCGGAACGAAATTCGCCGTAGAAGGCATCAACGAAGCACTGGCTCACGAACTTAAGCCGCTCGGCGTTTTTTCTACTGCAGTAGAGCCTGGTTTTTTTCGTACGAATTTCCTGGATGGTTCATCCCTGCAAAGTGCCAGAACAGTGATTGAGGACTATGCCGATACTGCTGGACAGATGCGTGGCGTGGCTTCTTTTTTGAACTACAGGCAGCCCGGAGACCCGGCGAAACTAGCTCAGGCGATCCTGAAACTTGCGGCCTCGCCCAATCCGCCCGTGCACCTTCCGCTCGGACGGGATTCCCTCAACTACGTCAACCAGAAATTAGATAACCTTCAAAAGGAAATCACAGAATGGAATGATGTTATCCTGAGCACTGACCATGACGACGTTCAAAAATAATAGAAATGAACGCTCCCGAAATGTGATCAGGCATCTAAATTATCCGCTGTTTCCTTAAGAAATGAAAACCGTCACCCGAAAATGTAGAGGCGGTTTTCATTTTTTTTGAACATGATTAAGCTTTATTTGACATTAGCCCGGCGAATTGGTTCCGAGTCGCCATTTAATTTACAGCAATCCCTAGAGATACCATCCAATGAAGCATACAACACTGCCGGCGATCTTTTTCCTTTTGGTTTGTCTGCTGCATCCCTTTACCGGCGAATGTCAGAATACAAGGGGATCTTTAGCTGTTCAGAGATTTTCAGATGTGTCTCCCAGTCAGGACATTTTGCGGCTCAAAACTTTAAAGCAAGACACCAATAAGGCCAACTTACTCATCAGGATCAGCGGCAAGTATTGGCGAAAGAAAAAAGGTAGCGAGCGATATCTCGATAGCAGCCTGTTTTATTCCCGGAACGCATTTATGCTTTGTAGCGCATTGCAATTTACTGAAGGTCGAAATGAGTCATCCTTTTTGATCTGTAAAGCTTCTATGGACAAAGAAGACCTCGATGCCGCAAAAAAGATTTTGGAACAAGTAAACGGCGAGCAGCATATTAGGTTATTACTGGTTGTGGCTGAGCACTACAGCTTTTTACCGGGACAACAAACCGAGAACCTGAATCATGCGACACCTTACATTGAAAGTGCCGTAGCGGAGGCTAAATCCATACATTCGCTATATTGGAAAGCCGAGGCACTTGAGCTGATGGCGAAAAATAGCTTTCAAAAAGGAGATCCTGAGCATGGGAAACAACTTTTCTTCCAGATCATCGCCGAATACCATGACTTGAATGACAGGGCACAGGAAGCCAGATATTGGACTGAACTTGCCCGGTATTTGCCGGTGAATGATGACAACTACCAACTAAAGGCCCGGTCGTTTAAGCAGGCTGCAATGCTATATTCCGCTATAAGTGACAAAAAAAATGCCGCTGAAGCAATGCTTGACCTGGGCGATCATGTCTACAGCCACAATCTAGACTCTGCGGTTGCTATATATTTGCAGGCGATCAAAACATTTAAAGCGGCCGGCGAAGTCAATCTCCTGCATGTATATCTTTCGCTCTCCGAAACCTACGACGATCTGGGAAACTTCAATCAAGCCCTGGCTTATGCATTATTGGCCTTAAAAAACCTGCAATCAATACATGACAACAGCTACCTGGCCATTACGGATGTCCTCATCGGAAATATTTACCGGGAACTCGGCGAGGTTAAACAGAGCACAGTTTATTACAAACTTGGTTTAGAACTGGCCGGTTCAGATACGAAGTTCAGTTACATACTCGTAAAGTATTACGCAGACGGACTGGTAAAACTAAGACGCCCGGAAGAAGCTTTGAAATACGTTACAGCATATGTAAAAAATCGCCCCCCTGCGAACGCCGGGGAAGAGGCGATCAAAGCGAGCGCTTTGGCTAATTGCCATAGCGGGCTTGGATCAGACAAGCTGGCTGAACAATTCTACCTTCAAATGATTGGATTCATAGAAGCTTATACTAAGGATAAAAACAAACAGATCTTCCTGAGCGACGAGATCAGTATCCCGCAGGCGTATTACGAGATCGCAAAATTTTATACCGACCGCCAAAAATATAATAATGCCGCCCCTTATTTAAAAAAGGCATCAAACTATAATAACGCTTCACCTTTGCTAAAAAAGGAAATTGCCTATATGCAATTTAAATCCGATTCTGCTGCCGGTAATTATTTGAAAGCTCTCGCCAGTTTTCAAAAAACTGCTGCTTATAAAGATTCGATATATCGCGTCGAACGCCTGAAGGAGTTAATGGCCATGCGCGTGCAGTATGAAACAGCCCAGAAAGAAAAAGATTACGAGCTATTGGAAAAAGAAGGTGAATTGCAGAAACAAGATTTGGAACGGGCAAAACAGCAAAAGTATTTTACATATATCGGCTTAGTCGGGCTTTTATTTTTACTTGCCATACTTTATAACCGCTATATGTTGAAACAAAAAAGCAACAGGCTTTTAACGGAACAGAAAGACCTCATCGACAGCAAAAATACGTCACTGCAGGTTTTAGTAAAGGAAAAGGAATGGCTGCTGCGGGAAATTCATCACCGGGTTAAAAATAACCTCCAAATAATTACAAGTCTGCTGCAATCACAACCAAGATATTTAAGGGATGAGGCTGCGCTTGATGCCATCGAGGACAGCAAAAATCGGGTGCGGGCGATGTCACTGATCCACCAGAAACTCTACATATCGAATAATGCTACACTTATTTACATGCCGGATTACCTGGATGAACTGATTTCAAATTTAAAAAGCAGTTTTAAAATAGGGCCGGCGATATTCTTTGACGTTGATATATCGCCGGTTTCCCTGGATATCGCATATGCGATACCGGTCGGTCTGATCGTTAACGAAACAATCACAAACGCGATTAAATACGCCTTCCCCCGTAACGGTAACAACTCAATAAAAATCCGGCTTTCCGCGCCGGATGCTAAATCTTTTTCGCTATCAGTTAGTGACAATGGCGTCGGACTTCCAGCTAACTTCGACATTGGCCAATCCAACTCTTTCGGCATAGTCCTCATTAAAGGTATGACAGAGGATCTGGACGGAATCCTTGACATCGCTGTCGACAAAGGGACCCATGTCAACATCATTTTCAAGACGGCCTCTATATAATCCAAGCTCGATTTTGTTGATTACCGGATTAAACCCCGAACTGTCGCAAGTGATAATCGATATGAATGTCTAAAAGCTTGCCCCATTCCTTGTAAGACATTTTACCAAACATCGGATGTGGTCCCCAATCAGCCGCCGTACGTGTACTGCCGGCTGCCTGGATGATTTTAATCAGTTGCGTTTTTTCGACCTGAAAGTTGAAATGCTCAAACGGCTTAATAACGAAATTTAAAGGCAAACGCAAACCGACCGGCTGTTCCGGAAACCAGTCAACAAGTACCCACCGGAAGAAAGTTCTGCTCAGAAGATAGCTTTCATCCGGGAGATCATAAAATCCAATCCCTGCGCCGACAGCTAGATTAAGATGGTGAAGCATCTGTTCGGGTTCCATCGTGCCCCATTGCCGTTTAGAATCAGGGCTGACTTTCTCCACACGTGCAACAAATTCAGCAATCCGTTCGGGTTTGAAAAAATTAAGGCCGTCAATCCGGGGGGCAAAAAATGACTTTGGGATATACCTGACAATGGCCCATGCAGATGCAAATAACCTTGCGCTGATAATGCTCCGTTTCATCTTGGGCTTTTTCGCAGTAACTGTTTCCATATAGATAAGATTGTTTTTTTAAGACTAGCCGATGGCCGCCGTACACAACCTTAAAGGTCAGCTATATCTCCACCATTCAATATTAAATATCAAAGTCTTTGGTACAAAAATCAAAGGATATTCAAGCACATGAATGGAACGATTGCCAGATTTATTATACCATGCGCCATCTCGTCAATCTAAAATCCAAATGACGCTGATAGCTTATCATGAATTAACGAAATCTCGTTACAGTTAGGCATGAAAGTCCATGTAAGTAATTGAAAATAAATAAGATAATTATTGGTACAGGATTCGGATACAGAAATATGAGGTCGTTGACCTCAAAGCTAAACCCTTGAAAATGATACTTGAACAAAAAACGCTTTCGATCCATACTGATCGGGTATTTGGCACACTGAATGAATTTTTTAATTTCCATCGCGTACCGCCACCGTTGGATCCGGATTTTGACATCCGTGAGGCAGATCTTGAATTTCAGGTCAGGTTTAGAAAGAAGGGGTTTCCGCTACATCACCAGTTGTACTGCCTTTCTCTAGTACAGGAAAGAGATTCTATCACACGGCTCGCACTGCATAGTACGGCCTTTGAAAAGCCTACTATTTCTTTTTTTGCACCGGATTATAATATGGACCATGTGGCGGTTGACGACACCAGGAAAATTTATTACATCATTTTTACAGAAAATTTCCTTAATCGCAACCGCCATCTCGCTGCACCTGTTGCGGATCTTCCATTTTTTCTAAATAAAGCCCCATTATCTTATCCGATTGACCCGGGCGATTCAGTTTTACTTGCCAATATCAGCAATATTCTTTTTGATGAATACAAATCCCGTTATTCTCACCGCCTCGATCTGCTTGCATCATACGTCCATATACTGCTCACACATACCCGCAGGTTATACGAGCGCGTTGCGCAAACGAAATCAGTTTTCGCCTCGGGACTGGAACCTCAGCAACCGGCATTGATTGACAGGTTCAGGTCCCACGTTAAAAGACACGTCGGCTCGCGGGAGATGGCAGAGGAAGCCAGGTTCGTGAATTTTTATGCTGAACAATTATTCGTGCATCCAAATCATCTGAACGCAATTGTGAAAAAGACCACTGGCCGGCCCGCGTTGACGTTTATCCACAAGCAGATCATTGGAGAAGCGATTTCCTTGCTGAACGAAACGGAAATGTCTGTCAAAGAAATTGCTTACCGTCTTGCTTTCAAAGAACCCTCTCATTTTATTTCGTTTTTTAGAAAGAACACCAGTATTACGCCTGCCGCTTACAGGGTCAGCGTCTGCGCTTAATTAATCGAAATGTCAATGATTAGCTTGTAAAATTATGAGCTGTCGGTAATTTTTTTTAACGAAACTGCGATTTAAACTCAAAACGAGGCCATTGTCGAACAGGTTGATTAATCGTAGATAAAAGAAAAGGCTATGAAGTATCACTGGGAATTATCCACCGACTTGTCCTACATTGATTTTAGCCTTAAATTTTATGAAATTGGTCAAATAAAAGGCTACTTCAAAAAGTTTAACGGAAAGATTGTAACCGGCAAAGATTTTAATGACCCGGTGATTAACCTGCAAATTCTGACAGGGTCAGTCAGTACACTAAATGATGAATGGGACCAAGCCCTGATTTCTCCCGGCTTCCTGTCTGCGAATGAATTTCCGTTTATTACTTTTACGTCTGATCGTGGGTGTCATTTAAGTGTTGGCAGGATTCAGGAGTTGACAGGTATAGTGCAATTCAAAGGTTATCAACGGGGGCTTACCCTGTTGGTGACTTCAGCAGTATTCAAAAATAACGGTAAAAAAATGTCCGCGCAGTTTAGTTTGACAACAACGCTTTCATTAAACGAATATGGATTTGAGATAACCGGAGAGATTTTCAATAAGGAGGTCAGGTTAAGTATGACCCTTGTCTTTAATATGGATGAGACCGCTTTTCTAACTGAAATGTCGTAAATTTAAACGACATATGATTATTTCATATCATTTTTTAACTAAATATCGTTTAGTTTAAAAAACTATTAACATGTAATCAGCTACTAAACAACTACTTATTTTATGGCACTTTAGTCGAATAATAAGCGCTGAACCAATAGGGACTTTTAAACATATTTATGACAATGTCTGTACTTAGAGCATTAAATAAAGATTTGATCATTGGCAAATCAGCCAACTTTGCACTTCCAGCACTGGGAGCAGGTGCTTTAGAATTAAATGTATTCGCAATTCGTACCAGACAGGAACTTAATGATTTTATTTGCCGGATCGCGAACGAGTGCAGCTGCATGGATACGATGTTTATTAATTTGGTTGACGAAGATTCACAATCACACAGTACATACTTTTATTATTCCCGCGAAGCGCAAAAAGTTGATGCATCCTTTGGAAAGGTGCTTGACTCAGCTTATCCCGTCTATGACGGTCTTTTTGACGTTACACTGAAAAACGACTTCCCGGTTATATGGAACCTCGACGAGGTTAGGCAGTGGGAAAATATCCCACAGCGAGTGCTGAACTGTAACGAGCCTGACCTGACCATGCTGGTCGGCCTGTCACTCTCAGACGGTGTTCGTAAGATAGGAAACATGTATTGGGGTTATAAAAATCCTGGTGCATTATCTAACGAGGAAATGGATACCATGCGGCGGGTCGGACCTTATATTGCGTCTGCAATTACAATGGTTCGGGACTGGGAAGAAACTTTGCGCAAGGTTAAGGAAAATGAAGCTATTATCTCTTTAGTTAATGGTCTGTTTGCCGCCAATACTAAAACAGCTCTCATCGCTGCGCTGAATTCCGGCTTGAAAGGATTGACTGATTTTAATGGGCTGATGGTTATTTTAAACGACCCTCAGGAAGACCCCCTGAATCCTTATATCACTTATTTTGACAACAATAACAGATTTAGCCAGGATGACGGACCATTGGACCCGAGGCCAAAGAAAGGCGATCTGAAAATCCTGAAAAATGTATTTGCGGGAGACGGTCCTGCAACCTGGATGATCAACGACTTGATGAAGATGCCAACCAGGCCGGATTTCATTACTAAACACCGTGGCAGTAAAATGAAAAAAGTCATGGGTATGCCGCTCCATGACAAAGGAGATATTAAAGGGGCGCTTTTTCTCTTTTCAGAAAAGCCAGGCGGATTTAACGACACTGATCTTAAATTACTTGAACGTGCCGGACAGCAGATCGCAAAGGCCGTAACCAACATTAGGTATCTCGAAGAGATTAGGAAAAAGGACGATGAACGGAGTTTGTTTATGGCCATTGGCAAAGCGGTTTCTTCCGCAAAAAATGAGGAACAGCTCCAACTGGCGTTAACGAAAGTTTTCGCTGAAGTCAACTTCTTTGACGAGGGGCTGATCTACAGCCATCCTTCGGTTTCAGGATCTTTTTTACCCTTGGTTTTTAAACAAACCTCTTCGAAAGTACTCAACGACAATGGCTTGCGAGGGTTTGAAGAAAGTGAGGAACCGGATCATTTCCTGGAAAGTATCAAAAAGTTAAAAGATATTACCATTTTTGATATAGACAATCATTTCCTTGGTCAACGCCTCCCCGCGTACGTTGCACACTGGAAAGCCAACCATATCCGGTCAATCGTAACCGCTCCTTTTTCAGATGGTGGTGTCGCGGTTGGTGCTGTATTCTTTCTGTCTGCCGAATCGGGTGATACATTAGAACAGTCCTTGGGCTTGATGAACGGTATTGTAGCCCAGGTATCCACGTCTGTCATCAATTTTATGACCAACGAACGCCTGACGAATAAGCTAATAGAAATAAATAATTCTAAAGGCCAGCTGGAAATACAAAACAAATATCTTCAGGAAGAAATTCATACAACTTATAATTACAGTGAGATCGTAGGAGCAAGCGCTCAGATGCGCGAAGTTTTTTATATGGTTTCCCAGGTATCAAAGACAAGCAGTTCTGTGCTGATCCTGGGCGAGACTGGTACTGGAAAGGAACTGATCGCACGGGCCATCCACAATACGTCCCAAAGAAAAGGGAAAATAATGGTAAAGGTCAACTGCGGCGCATTGCCGCCTAATCTGATTGAAAGTGAATTATTTGGTCACGAAAGGGGAAGTTTTACCGGTGCTACGGATAGAAGGATCGGTAAATTTGAATTGGCAAATAACAGCACGATCTTTCTCGACGAAATAGGCGAACTACCGATGGCTCTTCAGGTCAAATTACTCCGAGCATTACAGGAAAAGGAGATCGAACGTATCGGTGGCAGATCATCCATCAAAATAGACGTGCGTGTGATCGCCGCCTCGAATCGCGATTTATTGAAAGAGGTCCAACAGGGTAATTTCAGGAGTGACCTTTATTTTCGTTTAAATGTTTTTCCCATTAGTCTACCGCCGCTGCGTGACCGGAAGGAAGACATTCCCGTGCTTGCTAACCATTTCGCCGAGAAATACGCCAAGCGAATGACCGTAAGCAATGGACATTTCACCGCCCGGGTTATGAAACAAATGATTGCCTATAACTGGCCTGGTAATGTCAGGGAACTTGAGCACCTCGTAGAACGTAGTGTCTTGTTGACAAAAGGCAGGGTAATCAGCCAAGTGTACCTACCAGGTTCAGGAGCAGAGGGAGAAGAAATGCCTTTACAAAATGCCGATGTAAAAACGCTTGATGAAATAGAACGGGAGCATATTGTTTCTGTTCTCAAAATGGTTAACGGGAAAATATCTGGCGTGGGCGGAGCAGCAGAGATGTTGAAAATTCCCGCCACAACCCTGGCTTCCAAAATTATAAGGCTGAATATCAAAAAAGGCGTATCGTGATCCAACCCTGATATCTTCAGTCTCGATCTGTCTTTCTTAAATTCTCTTTTTATGATCCGTTATTAGACAGGATGACTGCTTCGTATGATCATATGGCCATATGTGAGATGTATTAAGCCGGGAAATCGTGATCGCCGGCGACGTTCCGCTTTATTCTTTTCGCTTATTATCGAAATATCATTGATTTTTCAAGGGCGGATACTCACAATTAGCTGACAATCAGTATTTGAATTAATGGTATAAATATGGTAGTAATTACGATAAGTTAATATTTCGCTTATGACAACCATTATTCTTTTCTTCGGTACCAAAATCCTGCAAGCAGCCAGCATATGTTGTTTAGCTTTTTGCAACCGGTTATCCAAAATTTCTAAGGAAGAATTCTTTTAATTGGGACAACAATATGGACGCACAGTTCGTCGCGGATAATGCCGCGAAAGGAGTAAGTATTTATTACTGTGTTTCGTCAGTAAATACGTGCAGTAATATTGAATGCCCGAAAATTTAAGCTGGTCGATATATAATATTAAAAGAAAGTTACCCGCCTTTACTACTTCAGTGGCGTGAACTCTCCCGATTTAAAGGTTGAAATAGGACTCGCGTTTAATACCCAGTTTTTTGATTTTTGAATTGAGGGTACTTGGGGGGAGTCCAAGGATCTCCGCGGCGCCACCCGCACCGCATACTTTTCCTCTGCAGCTTTGCAAAACGCCAAGAATGTGGCTAGTTTCCATTTCTTCTAAAGTTTTTAGTTCGACAATTTTGGCAACATTTTCATCCTCCTTCACATTGCCAGGCAAATCAATTTTGTCTATTATTTTGCCATTAGTCATAATCATACTTCGTTGTATGAGATGCCCCAGTTCCCGAATATTGCCTGGCCAGTCGTAGCCTTGTAACTGATCTAGAGCAAACTGACTGAATCCGCTTATCTTTTTACCAGTATCTTTGGCATATACATTCAAAAAATGTGCTGACAATGCAGGTATATCCACTTTTCGATCCCGGAGCGGAGGCATATGAACAGGAAAAACGTTTAGCCGATAATAAAGATCGAGGCGAAATCGTCCTTCAGCTACTTCTTTTTCAAGGGTCCGATTGGTAGCTGCGACGACGCGTACATCGACTTTTACGGAATGCTTCCCGCCGAGGTGGTCAATCTCCTTTTCCTGGAGTACGCGAAGGAGCTTTACTTGTGCATCCAGGGGCATCTCACCGATCTCATCCAAGAAAATTGTTCCGCCATTTGCTAATTCGAACTTTCCAATTCTTCTCTCACTTGCGCCTGTGTAAGCGCCCTTCTCATGCCCGAAAAGCTCGGATTCTATCAATTCATGTGGTAACGCAGCACAGTTTACGGTTATGAATGGTTTTTGGCGCCGCGAAGAGAGTTTGTGGATATTTTGTGCAACTTTTTCTTTTCCTGTACCGCTTTCTCCCGTGATCAGGACCGTAATCTCAGACTGACTTACAAGGGATATATTATCAAGTACTTTTAACAGTTCCGGACTATTACCCACAATCCCGTCAAAGTTACCTGCTGACACAAGTGATTTTGGATTTATCGTTGAAGATTCATTTTCCAGTCTGCCGTTCCCGGAGAGCTGCTTTATATTCATAATGAGCTGCCCGATGGCTTCTTCGTTGGTCAGCAGCAGTGACAGGTGCGTGCCGGAGAAGCCGTCCGGATTCTTACTGTAAAAATCCAGGCTGGCCACATACCCATTCGTCAATAGAAGTGGTAAGCTAAGTTTGGATTGAAAATCAAAATGAGAACAAAGCACACGTTCCCACAGATCGTCGAACATAAGCTGACGAAATTCATTTCCGTTAGCATAACCCGCTTTTTTGCCATTAGCAACCGTAGGCTTGTAGAGCGCACTGTCTTTTCGATTCAACTCCATGCTTTCTGGCAATTGGTTATTCAGGCAGTACTTGTACCGGTCATAACCCTCCCGGATGTAGCTGAATTCTTCAATTGAGTGATTGTCCTGCCTCTTCTGCAGCCTGACCCTAAAGTAATCAAATGGAATGAGTGCCTGAAAAATAGACGGCCACATCGCTATCTGTTCTTTAGGCAAGTGCCCGTTGTCGCAGACAGACTTGATTTGCATTCTTAGCATTTCCTCGCGCTGCTTTTCGAATTCTATATTTTGACGATGCTTTTCGGTCGCAATTTCAAGCATGATAATCAAATCCTTCTCACGGAAAGGCTTAAGTATGTAGCCGTAAGGTGAGGTCAGTTTGGCGATTTCCAATATCCGCTGGTTTGCGTTAGCTGAAATATAAATAAACCCTATTTTTCGTTCAGTCAAATAAGGGGCAAGATCCGTTCCTTTCGACCCATCCTGAAGAAAAATATCGAGCAAAACCCAGGTCGGATTATATTTATCGACCAAGTTCCTGGCTTGGTCTACGGTGGCAGCAATCCCGCAAACTTTATACCCGGCTTTTTTGATAATCAGACTCAGATCATTTGCTACAATAAATTCATCTTCAACAATAAGTATAGTATCCTTCATGTCCTTTTAATGTTATTCTATATTCACTGCGACGTCGGCAGTTTCCATCTTTTTTGCAACGCAGATCTCTACCTCCAGGCCATTTTTCCCTTTCATTTCACACCCGCCACCAAGCTGCCTGGCAAGTCCTTCGATCAATACCTTTCCGAATGAATTTTTTTCATGCCAACTTTTACGCCGATTATCACCCACTCCATTGTCAGCAATCGACAAACAGTATTTGCCCACATCAGTCGTTATTAACGATAAATCAACCTTCACGCCTTTTTTTCCTGCAAATGCATATTTAAAAACATTGCTCACCGCTTCATTTAATATCAGTCCATAAGAGACCGCCATCGAAACTTCAAGATCCAATGGCACCAATTCAACGTTAAATTCAATTTGCTTGGAACAATTATCGTATACATCTTCCAGATATTCCAACAGTTCATAAGTGTAATCAGCCATTTCAACGCGCGACAAATTCTCTTCCTGGTAGGACCGCCTGTACACCAGTGAAACCGCAAACATCCTGTGTTGAAAATTGCGGATTGCCTTTTGGGCTTCCGGATGATCGAGATAAGCCGCCTGGGTATTCAGTAAGCTCATGACAATCTGCAGGTTATTTTTAACACGATGATGGATCTCTTTAATCAACCAGTCGTTCTTTTCGTTGGCTGTATCCAACGAATTATTTTTTTCTACCAGGTCCCGTTTTAACGAATTAATGATCTCTGAATTTTTCTTTCTTTCATTGATATATACTATGCCAGCCGCAATTCCCGTTACTGCAAGCAGGCATAAACTGCCGTCCAGCAGAAGCTCTGAGCTGGGAGGACCTGTCAAACTTAACACGGATAAACTTTTAACATTTGGTAATTTTATAACAACCAAAATATTTCTGTACGTTGACTGCCACACAGGTGATGATTCCGAAGCTGCCAGGCTATTAAAAACATCAAATCTGATTTCGTTCAATTTGTTGACCATATTACCGATGACATTACCCTTTCCGCACCCAATCAACCTTATCGTCAACCATAAAAGGGCGACAGTTTGCTTAATCTCATTCATTATCTTATTGTAAAATCGGAAATATCGCTTATGATCACCCGCCTATTCGAGCGAAACAATCAGAGTGCCGATTTTTATAAAAAACTAATAAACAAGACTTTGTAAAAAAATACACCATTTTTTCAAAAGCGGCATTTCGCTTTTTATCTTTATTTGGCTTTTAAATTCGTCGATTATCATCAGGATAACGCAACACCGTCCGCCATAAGTTTCGTCGACTCTGTTGGGCCAACCTTTGTCAGGTATCCTAAAATGGTTAGTTCCAATTTTACGCCATCTCCTGATAAGATACTCAACTCTCCGTGTAACTGCCCTGCAAGGCCTTTAATCATACTCATTCCAAGGGTGGAGCAGCGCTCTATATCAAAATCTGCCGGTAATCCTTTGCCATTATCGCAAATGATCAGGGATAGGTCGCCTGGAATAGGTTCGTCAAGGCCGATAAAGATCGATCCCCTTGTTCCAGATGGAAACGCATATTTGATCGCATTAGTAATGGCTTCATTCAGGATCAGGCCGATCGGTACAGCCTGTACAACGTCCAGGCTAATCGGTTCTATTTCCTGGATGATTTCTATCTGGTTCTTCAGATTGAAACTCTCTGATAGATACTGAACCAGCTCACTGATGTACTCATACATATCGATACGGGCCAGATTATCAGACTGATAAAGCTTTTGGTGGATTAGTGAAATAGATTGCATTCGGTGCTGGCTTTCCCTTAAAGCCTCTAACGCTTCGCCGTTTTCTATGTAAATAGTCTGCGAGTTAAGCAGACTGATGACGATTTGCAGGTTGTTTTTAACCCGATGATGGATTTCCTTTAGCAGCCACTCACGTTCAATTAATAAAGTGTCTTTTTCAGTTACCAATTTTTCCAGTGATGTGTTTTTACTTGCAATGATGCGTTGCTGCGCGACCAATTTTAAGTTGTTGCGCTGTTTGATCCGATATCTGCTGAAACTAACGGCCAAAAGTAGCCCGAGCAGTATGATACCGCTAATTGTTACGTTCCTTAACAATGCTGCCTGCTGCAGGTCGGCTCCCTGGACCTGGGTCCGTTTGGTAAGTATCTGGATACTTTGATTTTTAAGGGTTAGTTCTCTTGCTTTTTTCTCGGTTTCATATGCAACCTCCAACTCTGCAATACTTCTGTTCTTTTGATCATTAAGTAATGTGTCCTGGATCCTCTTTTCCAATTGACTATGGCGAATGGCTGATATATATCTGCCTTCGGCGGAATCTATTTTAAACAGCCAATGTTCATTGGAGGCTTTGGTCGCAGTCGATAAATTGAAACGTGAAACGTTTCCCAGATCTACCAATACCCGTCTGGCCGCTTCGAAATCGTTTTTAGCAAAATAAAAACTCACCATGTTCATATATGCGATTTCCCGCATGGCCGACATTTTATCCATTTTGCTGATTGATTGTTTTATCCGGGTGAGGTAACCAGCAGCAATATTAAAGTCCTTTAAAAGCATATACGCTCTCAGGAAGTTTGAATACATGATAGTTGCCTTTTCGTGATCACTACCAGCATCAACTGTTTTGAGTATGGATATCGCCTCGTAAGGTTTCTTAAGTCCATTAAGCACACCTGAAAAATTTATTGCAATTACATCGTAAGATTCCTGATCATGATTGGCTTTTGCAATGCTCAGACCCTGTCGAAAATAATAAGCAGCTTTATCTAACTGGGTAAGCCGCATGTATGTGATGCCAACGTGGTTGAATATTGCAGCTCTTTCCTCCGGCGTATCATTGTTCTCTTCTGAAAGTTGTATTGCTTTCAGGCCATAGCCAATAGCCTGCTTATAATCGCCTGCCTGGCAATAGGATTCGTTGAGCATATTATACAGACCCTGTTGAGCTTTATAGCCTATGGAATTGTACATGGCGATCCCTTCTTTCAGGTAACGTATCGCGATAAACTGTTGGGAATGGAGCCCGTATAAGTTCCCTAATTCCTGGTAAGTCTCCCCCAGTTTGAACCTGTTGTTGCTCCGCTGGTAATATAGTAGCGCTGTTTCGGTATAACTTATTCTTTGACTCAGGTCTTTATCATTGGTATAGGTATAATAACCGGCTAGTTGTTTGTAGCCGTAGCCAACTGCATCCCAATTCGAATTAATCTTAAACTCTGCTATCGCGGCTTTTTCGAGTTCTATTGCCTGTTCCATATCCCCGCGAAACTTATAAATCCTTGATAAAAAATCTTTACTGAAACCAAGTTTATTATGATCATTTGTTTTTAGACTCAACTGCAAAGCTTCCTTTGCAAGAACCATTGCACTGTCGGGCTTTCTTTTTACAGCTACAGGTGTGTAGATATAGTAAAGACCAAGCTGGATCATTTTCGTAATCCGTGCGGTATCAGAATCGGCCTTATCCAGCTGAAGCCTGAAGTTCGCTGCGTCAGCGGGCCATTTTTCCCTGGGATACTGCCAGGAGATCAGAAGTAATGCAACGCCGATTAAAAGAATTTTAGGTAGCTTGATAAACATTGCTTAATAGGATTAGTCAGGTATTTCAAAAATTGCGTCTTAGCCAAAACGGATAGGAAAATTCAATGCCTGTATTCAAATGCTTGATTTACAGCAAATAATAATTTCAATCAATCGAAAATCAAACGAGACATCGTTA
Source organism: Mucilaginibacter sp. cycad4 (assembly GCF_034263275.1). NCBI lineage: Bacteria > Pseudomonadati > Bacteroidota > Sphingobacteriia > Sphingobacteriales > Sphingobacteriaceae > Mucilaginibacter > Mucilaginibacter sp. cycad4. The sequence continues at coordinate 5,903,995 of NZ_CP139559.1, forward strand.
TTTAGCGAATATTCATTACGGTATTTTGTAAGAATATTCGGTCCCGTCGGTTCATAAAATACATTACAACTACTAGTGGTAAGACGCGCACGGTTATTCAGGCAACGTCCTGCGCAGGGCTGCATATGTGATCTCCCAATCTGTCGTTTCGCTAAAAAATGAAATACCGTCTTTACAATGTGGGCAGAATCTTGATTATGGCTTTGATTATCAGCTATTTATTATTTGGCACGCCAAATGAATATCCCTTCACAAATAATTAGAAGCTGAACACATGGAAAAACAAACAGCATTACCAGACCCAATGAACTGCGATTCAGGACAGGTTGAAATCAGCAACGGAAATACGATCAATCCTGCTCTTGGTCAGCTTCAAAATGGGAATGTTGCTCCACCCGGCCCTCTTGAATTCGTCAGGACATACCTATTTATAACATATTTCCATTTGTTAGAGCTCTTTTATATTATCTATAAGTGATTACAAACAAATAGGTAGAAATAAAAAGGAATGAAATTTAATCAAAGATTACTTTATTGATCCTGTTTCTGTGTTACCTATGCGTTAAAGCCCGGCCATTAGCTAATAAGAATGACTTGTGGCTTCGGCATCAATAAAAGCCCTGCCGACTTTGGAAGACCGGAAGCAGTTTCCAGCCTTCCGTGTTTGCATACCCGGTTTACAGCGCTACATAACGAATCGTCGCTTTTTAAAGGTTTATACTTAGATGATTTAAATTTTTGTAATGGCCACTAGAAGGCGGCTTTCCAGGTCGTAAAGAATTCGGATAATGTAGTGGGTTTATCTCCTATAATTGTTCCAAGCGTATCGTTTGTCCCGGCAAAAATACCATCCATGCAATCCAGCGCAACATTGGTTACATGTTGAAGGAAATGATCATCGGCGCCCCTTTCGGCATCCAGTTCAGCCCATCTTTCGATATTCACAGGCTCATATTTGATCTTTCTGCCCAGTACACTGGAAAGCACTTCGCTCATCTCATAAACATTATATTCTTCCGGCCCGTAAAGCTTAAGTATTTCTCCTGCATAGGTCATCGGTTCCGCAGCTATCCTTGCGACCGCTCGGCCAAGATCTCCGGAATCGACAGGTGCCCAACGCCCATCTCCAAAGGGTAATACGATTTTATTGTCTTTTTTGATACCCTCCCGGATATATAGGAACCAATCGTCAAAAAATGTAGGCCTCAAATGAGTAATAGGTATTCCGGTCATATTTAGAATCTGTTCGCCAATCCAGTGGTCCTGAGCTGCATGACTTTTAGCGTCACGGCGTGCCGAAATCTGGGACATGTTAACGATACCTTTCAAGCCGGCTTCTTTTCCAGCTACTGCAAAGTACGATGTTGCTTCCAATACCCCAGGCACAAGCACAGGAAAGCAAAAATATGCGGTATCTATACCCTTCATTGCTACAGAGATCTCGTCAAAATTGTGTAGGTCGCCGGCGAATACTTCCACGCCTTTTGCGGCAAGTTTTTCTGACCGTTCATCCAAGCTGTGTACAAAAGCTCTTACGGGGTTTCCCATTTCAAGCAATTCGTCTATTGCTGCGCTTCCGCTTTTTCCGGTTGCTCCGGTGATTAATACTTTCAATTTCTTGCTCATTTTGATCGTGTGTTATCAGATGATAAATCAATGATTAGGAATTTTTTTGATTATAGGTACGCCTTGTGGTTGATCGTTTATCATTCAGTTTGTCTAAGGCATACGCATTCTTCGGTCAAACAGTAGTCCCTTTTATTAATTACTGACATTGAGTTTCTTATGTAATTCACGAAAAGAAAACGTGATTATATATCGTTATCTCACCGCAAAAAGTAGCGAAATATGGCTTTGAACCCAACCTTCATAACGTTGAGAATAACAATTCAAATCATCGCTTTAACATTCAAAAAAGCCTTTTTTGAGTGGATTTTGTCATATAACAAGCACTTTTTCGGCCTGTATTTGATTGGCTTAACGAAATGCAATTACGTCATGAAATGAATTAACGAAATTTCGTTAATTCACATTGTTGATCTGTATTTAAACAGCTAATAATCAAACTATTATAATCAGGTATATAACTTGCACTACCTGCATGCGGAAAGATACATTGTCGGATATTAATGCTTAAATTAGCATGTATCATTTAAACATGCGGTGGCTTTTGAGATAGCTGTTTTTAACAGTTAAAAAAGGCAGGAAATAACATGGTTTTAAAGGCAACCAAAATATTGTATTTCAGTTAAGATGAGTCTAAAAATACTAATTGTAGAAGATCAGTTTATAGAGGCGAATGACCTCAAATTAATTCTCGAGGGAGCGGGGCACGAGGTATGTGGAATTGCCAAGTCTTATGATCATGCTCTTTTGCATATAGAACAAGTCCGCCCGCATATCGTTTTGCTCGATATCTTTTTGAAAGGCAAACTTACCGGGTTAGATCTTGCTGTTTTACTATCAAAAGAGAATATACCCTTTATATATCTTTCTGCCAATTCCAACCAGGCTGTGCTTGAAGAAGCTAAACTAACCCGTCCTTATGGTTTTCTTGTAAAACCGTTCCGGGAAAGAGATGTACTTGTCGCACTTGATATTGCGGAGTACAAGCACAGGCATCAGGCAGCTCTTTTTAACAAACAGGAGGGCCTGTTAATGACGATCCTGGCAAGTATTCTTGGCGAACAAAGCGGAACCCGCGAAAAGCTTGTTAAGCTGGCACGGGCTTTCAAAACCTTTATACCGTTTGATTTTATATTTATTGATACTGACGCTGACAGTAGCGATAACAATTCGCTCTTTTCTTTAAAACGGATTGGGTTTGACGAATACGAAACTCATGACTGCCGGAAGGTCGAACTGGAATTTCAGCTTGACCAAAACGAATATAGGCAATGGAGAAGTGTAAATTCCAGCCATCAGCAGATCATATTAGAGAATTCGGAAGAACTGGAACTCTCATGTAAAAAAGATGCCTTTTTAAACATGCTAATTGAACGTTCCGGTGCAAAGTCAAGGATCATCGTTCCCTTGATTGCGGAATCGGGATACCGGATGAGCATACGGTTTTACAGCAAGGAAAGCGACATGTATACACTTGATCATAGGGAATTGCTGCTACCGATACGCTCTCTCTTAGCGATGGTGATCGACAATATCGGTCATTCTGGCTTATTGATAAATAACAATAGCAACGACGAAACTCATCGATTTGCAACAAAGATTCCCAACATTAACAGTATCATTGGAAATAGCCCTAAGCTCTTACGGGCGCTCGATCAGGCAGTTCAGGTTGCCAACTTCGACATGACTGTACTGATTCTCGGCGAAACAGGTGTTGGCAAAGAAGGACTCGTCCAGGCCATACATCAATTATCCGGAAGGGCGAAAAGACCTTTGGTCAAAATAAACTGCGCTGCAATTCCGGCAATGCTCATAGAATCGGAACTTTTTGGGCATGAAAAAGGCTCTTTTACCGGCGCTTACGAACGACGGCTTGGTAAATTTGAACAGGCACAGGGAGGAACAATTTTCCTTGATGAAATTGGGGAATTGCCTCTTGAAGTGCAAACGAAACTATTACGGGTGCTCCAGGAAAAAGAGCTGGAGCGGATCGGAGGACGCGTTACGATCAAAATTGACGTGCGTGTAATTGCTGCGACCAACAGAAATCTGCAAAAGGACGTTATAGATGGACGCTTCAGAATGGACCTTTTCTACCGTTTAAATGTTTTTCCAATCCTACTCTCTCCACTCAGGGAACGCAAAGAGGATATCCCATTGCTTACTACATATTTTTTGGAGCAGCATGCCGCTCTTTCGGGAAGTGAACCCAAAAAGCTTACAACTGCCGTAATGCAGCGACTCATGAATTATTCCTGGCCGGGAAATATCAGAGAGTTACAGCATACCATAGAAAGAAATGTTGTTCTGAGTCCTTCAAATGTCATTTCCCGGATTGATCTCCCTGAAGACGTGATCGCCCTGGAAGCCCCCGAAGATCTTCAGCAGGGGAATTTTCGAACAATTGAAGAAGTAGACCGTGATCATATAATTGCCGCACTGAAGAAGTGTAATGGGCGCGTATCGGGCAAAGGTGGAGCGGCTGAGATATTGAATCTTCCTGCCACAACGCTAAACTCTAAAATGAAAAAACTCGGTATAGCCTGGAAATACATCTATTGATAAACACCTATCGCTTCTACAAACCTGATCGCCCGTATTAAGGAATCGGACCTATCTGGTTTAGCCAAAACTTCCACGATCAAAAGAGAAGCGAAACTAAATGTGTCATTAAAAATAACAATAGATGACACAGTAAAATGGTGGTTGTTAATACTAACGATCAAGCTTGACTGTAATAGTTCAATTGAACTGCCGACGCAACATGTATTAAATCCTCTTTCGTTTTTAAGTACTGTTTATAACCCTCCGCAGCCCTGTTGAATATCGCTGTAATCCATCATGAATTCCTGAAATTTCGTTGTGTTTGATACTGGCTCAATTGTAAATCATTGATTTGCAATGCCAAGTCATTTGGTACAACTATTTCCTCTACTGTTAACAATAACACTAAAATCGTCGGGGTGTTACTACTCTCGTTCCTTTTATTAACGTGTCCGTTATGGTCATCGCTCAGCCAAAAAGGAGAGGCTTGATCTGATCGGGTGCAAGATTACGCCGACGGTAGAAAACTAACAAACGAACAAAAAACGCCATCTATGCCAATTAACCGCTTCCCCACTGTCGCCGGTATTAAAGTACCCGACAGCAAAATCGCCAATGAAGCCACAGAGCTTCTTTTAAGCCACGGCAATGAGTTTATTTACAACCATTCATTGAGGGTATTTCTGTTCGCTTCACTAAACGGTGAGCGAAACAGCCTGGATTATGATCCTGAGTTATTGTACGTAAGTGCCATTTTTCATGACCTTGGCCTTACAAAAACTTTCAGCAGCCCAGACCTTCGTTTTGAGGTTGATGGCGCCAATGCCGCAAGAAATTTCCTGAAAAGCCATGGGCTGCCGAACGATTCATTGCAGCTAGTATGGGACGCGATTGCCTTACACACAACTATCGGTGTGGCGGAGCATAAGGAAAATGAAGTTGCACTGCTTTACTCAGGCGTGGGGCTCGACGTTATGGGCGACGGTTACGAAAATCTTAGCAACGCTCAACGCGAAGAGATCATTACCGCTTTTCCGAGAACAGATTTCAAGAAGAAAATCATCCCACAGTTTTTTGAAGGGTTTGAACATAAAACCGAAACGACTTTTGGCAATATCAAAGCTGATGTCTGCGCATTTATGATACCCAACTTTCACCGGAAAAATTTCTGTGACTGCATACTTCATTCACCCTGGAGCGAATAAACATATACTGATAACTATGGATATTTTTGAAGCGACACGCGCAAACCATACCAATGAACTCGAAACGGCACTGATCAATACGGATGTTAATGCTGTTGATTCCCGGGGCTCAACGCCACTTATTATCGCTGCCTACTACAACCACGTCGAAGCCGCAGCGGTGTTGCTTCAAGCAGGTGCTAACCCTGATCTTCCGGATGCCATGGGCAACACTGCACTAATGGGCGCTTGTTTTAAAGGGTACGCTCAACTTTCCAAAATGCTGCTCGATGAAGGTGCGGCGGTAGATGCCGTTAATGGGAATATGGCTACCGCACTGACATTTGCGGCGACGTTCGGGCATATTGAGCTGGTCAGGCTCTTGCTGGACCGGGGGGCAAATCCAATGATCCGTGACCTGACCGGGAAGAATCCCGTCGATCACGCCCGGGTTCAGGAGAATGATTCCTGCTATGAGATTTTAGCCGCCGCTGCAAACGATTTTATTCGCGAAACAAATACCAAGTAACCCTTTCAAATCTTTATATGGATAACAACAAGAATCTCACTACCAGGCAAGGACACCCTGTAACAGACAATCAAAATACACGCACGCTTGGCGATCGTGGACCTGCCACCCTGGAAAACTATCAATTTATAGAAAAGATGGCCCATTTTGATCGCGAGCGAGTACCAGAACGTGTGGTACATGCGCGCGGCGCAGGGGCACATGGCATCTTTGAGTCTTATGGAATGGTCGGCGACGATCCAATCTCGAAATTCACCAGAGCCAAACTTTTTCAGGAAGCAGGTAAAACAACACCGGTATTTGTACGATTTTCGACCGTAATTCACGGAAACCATTCACCGGAAACGCTTCGTGACCCGCGGGGTTTTGCAGTAAAGTTTTATACTGAAGACGGAAACTGGGATCTGGTGGGCAATAATCTTAAGGTCTTTTTCATCAGGGATGCTATCAAGTTCCCCGATTTTATTCACTCATTTAAACCTGACCCGCTAACAAATCTTCAAAATGGCGGCAGGCAATTTGATTTTATCAGCAATTCACCGGAGGCCCTCCACATGATTACCTGGCTATTCTCTCCATGGGGTATACCAGCAAATTATCGTGAAATGCAGGGCTCGGGAGTTAATACGTATAAATGGGTAAATGCTGATGGTGTTGCCGTATTGGTAAAGTACCACTTTGAACCGCTTCAGGGCATCCGCAATCTTACCTCTAAGCAGGCCAGCGAAATACAGGCCACAAATTTCAATCATGCGACCCAGGATCTTTACGAAGCTATAGCCGGAGGAAACTTTCCACAATGGGAACTTTATGTGCAGATCATGTCAGACGACGAACATCCTGAATTGGATTTTGATCCCCTGGATGATACTAAGATATGGCCCAAGGAAACTTTTCCATGGTATCCAATCGGCAAGATGACGTTGAACAAAAATCCGGAAAATTATTTTGCGGAGGTAGAGCAAGCTGCATTTGGCACCGGCGTCCTGGTAGACGGCCTTGATTTTTCAGACGATAAAATGCTTCAGGGCAGGACGTTTTCATACTCCGATACTCAACGCTATCGTGTCGGAACCAATTATTTGCAGTTGCCAATTAATGCACCGAAAGTTCAGGTCGCAACCAATCAGCGTGACGGTAGTATGGCTTACAGCGTCGATGTCGCTCCGGGGGCAAATCCCCATGTTAACTATGAACCATCTAGTAATAATGGGCTTAAAGAAGCTCCCAAAAACTATCCGGACCATGAACCTTACTATGAAGGAAAACTCGTTCGTAAAAGAATAGAGCGGACTAATGTATATACACAGGCCGGAGAACGATACAGGTCATTTGAAGATTGGGAACGCGATGACCTGATAGCCAATATTGTTAGTGGGCTGGAACAAGCCGAAAAACAGGTGCAGGATAAAATGATCGAACATTTTACGCTTTGCGATCCAGATTACGGCCAGCGCGTAGCGAACGGATTAAAAAAATAATAAGCTCAATCTCTTGATGCCGGGTTAAACGATGTACTCAATTGGCCGGCATCACCTTAAACTTCTATCTAATTACCAAAACATGAATCCATTTGCAGAAATCTTCGGCAAACAACTTGCCTATTTTAATACCGATGTAACCAAATCCTATGAATGGCGTATCGATCAGCTTGACCGCATGGCCAGGATGTTGAGTGAAAATGAAAAATCCTTTCAGGAAGCTATTGGAAAAGATTTTAAGACCTCATTCGCAGAGCAGCTTTTTGAAACCTCAGGAACATTAGGCTCCATTCAAAATACCAAAGCCCAGCTGAGGTCATGGATGGAACCGGTCGAAATTACCCCTATTCCTAAATTTCTCGCAGAGAACGGCTACAAAGGAATGGTTTACAGAGAACCTTTCGGTGTTATACTTGTCATCGGTCCATCCAACGGCCCTTTATTACTTTCGTTGCGGCCGGTCATTAACGCGATAGCGGCAGGAAACCCGGTTATCCTGAAAACAAGCGAATCTTTACCTTATTCGGGCCGTTTGCTCCTTGACCTGATACCGAAATATTTTGAAGACTCTTCTTTTACCGTAATCCCAGGTGGACGCCAGGAGATTACTGACCTGCTTCAGTTACCTTTTAGTTATATCTTTTTTACCGGCAGTTCAAAGGTCGGCAAGGTTGTTATGAAAGCGGCTGCGGAAAATCTTACTCCGGTGCTGTTGGAATTAGGAGGGCAAAATCCAGTTATCGTCGACGAGACCGCTGATGTCAAGGATGCTGCAAAAAAGGTTGCCTGGGGGGCGACCGCCTGGGGTGGACAATGGTGTACCTCTCCGGGATATGTTTGTGTACATGAATCCATCGCAGAAGAGTTTATCGCCGAAGCTAAACAGGCGCTTATTGACATGTACGGAACCGAGCCCCGCAACTCACCGGACCTTTCAAGGATTGTGACTACAAATGCCGTATCCCGGCTAGCCGAATTGGTCGATCCGGATAAGGTTGTTGCCGGCGGTGATTACGATGTGGAAAGCCGGTATTTCGCGCCGACAATTGTATACCCTGTTAGTTGGGATGATAAAATCATGGAAGATGAGGTTTTCGGCCCGGTTCTTCCTGTGATCGTTTACAGCGATATCATTGAAGTCGTAAAAAAGATCAAATCAATGCCGAAACCACTATCTGCTTACATTTTTAGCACAAATGAAAAACAGATTGCCTCATTACTTAATTCAATTTCGTTCGGCGGAGGCTGCGTGAACGAAGTGAATATATATCTGTATATCGAAACCTTGCCCTTCGGTGGAGTGGGGGCCTCTGGTATTGGCAGTTATTACGGGAAATGGGGCTTTGATACGCTAACGCATCCTAAGTCAGTACTTATGTCTCCTGCGGACAAAGAAATATCTCATCTTATTCCGCCGTATGATCAGCAGAAAATTGAAGGCCTGGGCAACTGGCTATATTATTAGACCCAGCATTATCATTTCTCCTTGATTGATTGCTGCAATGTTTCAAAAGTCAATGCGGTATGAGTGAGTCTATCAAATCATACCGCATTTTTAGTTTTATAAAAAATCGCCGGCCTCGCCGAAGGTCAGCTTATTGTCATATCAAAAAGAGTACTGATGTGTCGTGTCAGGCTTGACTGGACATCCTGTATGTTTGCCCGGTGTCCTAACTCAGCCTCCATAGAAGTAGTTGCCTTATCACTGATCCCGCAGGCCACGATGTCATTATAATATGTTAGATCTGTGTTGACGTTCAGTGAAAGGCCATGCATGGTCACCCACCTGCTGCAACGTACCCCCATCGCGGCAATTTTGCGCGCATTGCCATTGTCCGCATCGAACCAAATCCCAGTGAATCCAGGATACCTGCCGGCTGACAATCCAAAATCAGAAAGGGTGTTGATTACGGCTTCCTCCAATGTCCTCAGGTAAAGATGAATGTCTGTGAAGAAATTATCCAGGTCTAAGATGGGATAACATAAAAGCTGTCCCGGACCATGGAAGGTAACATCCCCCCCGCGGTTGATATGGTAATACCGGGCGTTCCGCGCATGTAAGCCTTCCTCATCCAGCAATAAATTGTTGACCTTGCCGCTCTTTCCAAGTGTATATACATTGGGATGCTCGCAAAAAACTAAATAATTAGACGTTTGGATATTTTGTTTGGCAATTTCCGGGTCATTTGTAGCGGACAGTTCCAGCTGCCTCATATCTATTTTATGTCTTATCGTTTTTTCAAATATTTCTTCCTGTTTATCCCAGGCTGATTTGAAATCTATGAGTCCCCAGTCTTGTAATTCTACCGTTTTATTCTTCATTAAACTGGTTTAACTTATACATTTAAAAATTCTTTTATTTTCTAAAATTGCCGTTGGCCCCTAAAACCGGTGTAAATGACCACTCATTATTTCCAGAAAACCAACGGTCTGTCGGGGCGCGGCAATCTTTGATTATTTACTGTTGGGCAGACCTCCAGCCACCTCCAACAGCCCGATATAAATCAACCCTTGCATCAAGTTCAGATTTTTTAACGCTTGAGAGTTCCAGCTGGCTTTGTAAAACGCTGCTTTGCGCCGTAATTACCTCGAGATAAGTCGCCAGGCCATTGCCAAACAGCATCTGTGAATTTCTGGTTGCCAGCTCAAGCGTGCTTACCCGTTCTGTTGCAAGATTTTGTTTTTCGCGGAACTTATTAATTTTTACAAGATCATCTGATACTTCCCCTACTGCTGCCAATACCGACTGTCTAAACCTGATGACCGATTGCTCTCTTCGTACTTTAGCTACCTCGTAATTTGTTTTAAGCCTTCGCTGGTTTAAAAGCGGCTGGGCTAAACCAGCGGTAACAGCGCCGAACAGGGATGAGGGAATGTTGAACCAATTACTTGCCTTAAAGGCATCGAGCCCGCCCTGCGCTGTGATAGTCAGCGAGGGATACATACTCGCTTTCGCGTAACCGACCGCCGCGTTTTGTTGTTCGATATCGAGTTCGGCAAGCTTAATGTCGGGCCGGTTGCCCAACAGGTCGGCAGGAACACCCGCCGCAAGGATACCCTCGGAGGAAACTTCGGTAAGCCTGCGCTTATGAGGGATTTCAGCAGGGTACTTCCCCGTTAAAATACATAACGCATTTTGTTGGGCGTTGAGCTGTTCTTCAAATTGGGGAACAAGGCCAGCAGCCTCAAGACGCTGCGCATTAGCCTGCTGGATGGCAAGGGATGTGACTTTTCCGGCGGCGTACTGCAGCTTGATCATCGACAAAGTGCTGTCGTTTAATGCTACATTTTGCCTGGCAATTTGAAGTTGTTCATCCAACATCAGCAGATTATAGTAACCCTTGGCTACATCGTTAACAATTTTGGTTTGTACTGCTTTTGTCGCCTCCTGTGTTTTAAGATAGGCTGCCAATGCCCCTGCACTCTGGCTCCTGATCTTTCCCCAGAGGTCTGCTTCCCAGGAAAGAGAAGCAGATACCGTATAATCTTCAATATGCTTCTGATTCAAATATTGCCCAAGGCTTAATCCGTTCAGGCTGTTATCAGATGGACGGCTGGTATTGGCAGTCGCCTGGGCATTTACAGCCGGGACATTATTCCATTTGCTTTGCTTTAGTACCTGCGCCGCCGCATCAATATCTTTAATAGCAACCTGTAGATCGAAGTTATGATTGATCGCATCGGAGATCAGCTGGTTTAATTCAGGGTCATTAAAAAACTTTTCCCAGGGAAGCCTTGCAATACTGGATGTATCAGTCGTTGTGTTCGCGTAGGCCTCAGGCACCCGAACATCCTTTACAGTCACATCCTTTGATACTTTACAGCCGGCAAAAATGGCCACAGTCGTTAGAAGCACAACCAGTGATGTATGTTTTTTCAACGTTTTCATTTTTATTTCAATTGAGGTTCTTCAAATTTTCCTGCCAGGGCAAACTCGGTATCGTCATCCTGGTGAATGTTCATTTTTAAGCGGAGCTTTTCCTGTAAGGATTGGAAAATCACAAATAGCACGGGAACAAGCAGTACACCAAGCACAACACCTGCCAGCATACCGCCAACGGCAGCATAGCTGATAGAATGGTTACCCTGAGCGGACGGGCCTTCCGCAATACTCATCGGAAACAATCCGAAAATAAAGGCGAGTGAAGTCATGATAATCGGGCGTAAGCGGAGTGTCGAAGCTTCTACGGCAGCCTGCACGAGCCCCATCCCGGTGCGACGGCGCTGAACGGCAAACTCAACGATAAGAATTGCATTTTTCGCGAGTAAACCAATGAGCATGACCAGCGCTACCTGAACATAGATATTGTTATCTATCCCTTTCATACCAATCATCGCGAATACACCAAACACGCCAGTTGGGATCGATAGAATAACTGCAAGCGGCAGGATATAACTTTCATATTGCGCCGATAACAGAAAATACACAAAAACGAGACAGAGGATGAAAATAATGGTTGATTGTCCGCTTGAGGTAATTTCTTCCTTAGTCTGTCCGGAGAACTCATAAGTGATATTGACCGGAAGCCGTTTGGCAGCCAAATCCCGGATAGCTTGTATAGCCTCCCCGCTGCTGTGCCCCGGCTTAGGAATAACGTTAATCTGGATAGAATTAAAAAGATTGTAACGGGAGGCCGTTTCCGAGCCAAATACTCTTTTCAAGGTAACCAGGCTATTAACTGGCACCATGTCCCCATTAACATTCTTGACATAAACGGCATTCAACGAACTTAAGTCGCGCTTGTTTTCGCCGTCAGCCTGCAGCTTAACCCGGTAGTATTTACCAAACCGATTAAAATCAGATGCTTGAATCGTGCCAAAATATCCCTGGATGGCTGACAGAACATCCTTGACTTTCACTCCGAGTTGTGTTGCCTTATCATCATCCACGCCGATTTCATATTGCGGATAATCGGCCTTAAAGGTTGTAAAAGCGGCTCCTACGGCTGGCTGTTTATTTAACTCTGCAATAAAACTGTTGGCATCATTAGAGAATATATTAAGCGGACCGCTTGATCTGTCCTGAAGTTCCATATCTATTGCTTCAATATTACTAAAGCCCGGAATCGTTGGATTGGAGAATGCGTAAAACGAAGCTCCTCTTATTGTGCCGTTAAGTTCTCCGTTTACTTTATTGATAATTTCATTGATGTCCTTTACCTTGCCTCGTTCTTCTTTCTGTTTTAGCCTCAGGATGACGACTGCCGACGAAGGACTGTTCGACGTGGTTAAAAGGTTAAACCCTGGAATGCCTACCACATGCAGCGCCGATTCTTCTTTGCGGAGTATATTTTCTGCCTGCCTTACGATTTCATTAGTTTCGGTCAGTGACGTACCGGACGGTGTCGCAGTCGCTACAAATATCAGCTCCCCGTCTTCGGTTGGAATAAAACCTGTCGGAGTCGTTTTAATCATCCAGCCGGTAGCAATAATGACTATAACCAAACCTCCCAGCGCTATCCACTTTCTCTTGATTAAAAACTCAATTATACCGGTATAGCGGGTTGTTACCGCCTTGAAACCAACATTAAATACGTTAAAGAAACGGCGGGTATAGGTCTTTTTCTTGGCATCGCTATCGTTTGCGATATGTTGGTTTTTAAGAAACAACGCTGCGAGGGCCGGGCTCAAGGTTAAGGCGTTTACCGCAGAAACGACAATCGCGATAGCCATTGTAAATGCAAACTGCCTGTAAAACAACCCTGTAGAACCCTTCATGAATCCCACTGGCAGGAATACTGCTGCCATAACCAGCGTGATGGAGATAATTGCACCGGTAATTTCGTGCATTGCCTTTATCGTAGCTTGTCGCGCAGGAAGATGTTCATGTTCCATTTTAGAGTGTACCGCCTCGACAACGACTATGGCATCGTCGACTACGATACCAATCGCCAGCACAAGCGCAAAAAGCGTAAGGAGGTTAATGGTGAAACCGAAAATGTACATAAAGAAGAAAGTAGCAACAATTGCCACAGGTACGGCGATAGCCGGGATAAGCGTTGAACGAAAATCCTGCAGGAAGATAAAAACTACTATAAATACGAGCGCAAAAGCCTCCAGCAATGTATGTTCAACCTGGCTTATGGATTCATCCAACGTATGCTTATTGGTAACAACAAGGTGGTAAGAAAGCCCTTTCGGGAATTTCTTTGAAACCTCGGTCATTAATTTACCAACCTCTATCTGTATTTGGTTGGAATTAGAACCTGCAAGCTGTATGATACCCAAGCCGGCACTTATATGTCCGTTGAGGCGTAAATTCGACGCATAAGTAACTGACCCTAACTGAACCCTGGCTACATCTTTCAAGCGTAAGATCGAACCGTCTGAATTACCCTTGATCGGAATATTTTCGTAATCCTCAGCTTTGTTTAATTTGCCTTTGTATTTCAGTACATATTCAAAAACTTCATTGCTCAGATCACCAAAACGCCCCGGGGCCGCTTCAAGACTTTTGTCCTGGATAGCCGCGGCCACTTCATCCGGTGTAACATTGTGGACACGCATCAATGAGGGGTTCAGCCAAACCCGCATGGAATAATCCATAGTTCCGCCAACTAATGCAGCCTGTCCGACACCTTCAATACGCCTGATTTCAGGAAGGATATTGATGGAGGCATAGTTGTCAAGGAAAGTCTGGTCGTATCGTTTGTCATCAGCATTAAGGCCAATGATTTCGATAAAGCTGTTTTGCTGTTTTTGGGTAACAATGCCCTGCTGAACAACTTCCGGAGGCAGTTGACTGGTGGCCTGCGAAACGCGGTTTTGCACATTTACAGCTGCCTGGTCCGGATTGGTGCCCAGTTTGAAGAATACGCTGATGGTCAGCGTACCGTCGTTACTGGCGACGGAGGACATATAGGTAATATTTTCAACACCATTGATGGCTTCCTCCAGTGATGGTGTCACTGATCTCAAAATGGTTTCCGCGTTTGCACCCGGATAAACCGCACGCACAGCAACACAGGGAGGAGCTATTTCCGGAAATTGCTGCACGGGTAGCTGGCTAAGCCCCAGCGCACCGAGTATGAGCAATAATATGGACACAACGGTGGCCAATACCGGCTTACTTATGAAATTCTTTAACATGATTTTCAGATTTGGGAGTCGGTTATTTATTTAAAACAGCAATTTTTTCTACAGCGGCTTCCGGGTGAATGATCATGCCTTCCTGTAGTGTACCTATGCCTTCAATGACAACGCGGTCCCCGGCTTTTAATCCGTCACCAACTAAATAAGCTTTACCTGCTTTACCAGTTATGCTGATAAATACCTTTTTGACTTTATTGCTGTCGCCGACCGCGAATACGTAAACCTGGTCCTGCAATTCCATTGTTGATGATTGAGGAATTGTTAGCGCAGTTTTATGTAAAAGCGATAATTTGATTTTCCCTGTGTTCCCGTCACGAAGCAGCCCTTGCGGGTTTGGAAAAATGGCCCTCACATCGATAGCCCCTGTATTTTTATCGAATTGCCCATCGATCATATCGACCCTGCCCTTTTCCTGAAATTCTTTACTGTCAGTTAGCACCAAGGAGACAGGTGCCAGCTGCTTGATTTTATCGTCGAGTGTCGCGCCGGGGTATTGATCCTTAAAGTCAACGAAATCTTTCTCTGCAAGCGCAAAATATACATGTACATTGTGCACATCTGATAAAGCGGTAAGAGCAGCAGGATCATTTGGACCGATCAGATTTCCTTTTTTTCTAAGCATGCGGCCGATATAACCGCTTACCGGCGCTTTGATCAGCGTATAATTTAAATTAATCTGCGCTGTCGTGATGTTCGCTTTCGCTTGTTCAATATTTGCTCTGGCTATATCAGCAGCTGCTTTCGCATTTTTTAATTGATAATCTGATACAACTTTATTTTGTACAAGGGGTGTTAGCTTCTCCACTTCAAGGTCAGCATTTACAGCAGCACCTTGGGCGGCATGCAAACTGGCAATAGCATTTCCTAAAGCTGCCCTGAATGGTCTTTCGTCAATTCTGAATAATGGTTGGCCTTCTTTAACGAAAGCTCCTTCGTCTACGAATACCTCTTCAAGTATCCCGCTGACTTGCGGACGGATATCTACATTGTCTACACCCTGAACAGATGCGGGATACTCCTGAAAAGTGGTCACCTCTTGTGGTTGAACTGTCACGACCTTAAGCGAGGGCGGTGAAGCAGGCTGCTGCTTTGGAGCTGTAGAGCAACCGTACAACACGGAGCCTAATAGTGTGGAAATAAGGATCTTTTTCATGTTTTTATATTTTATTGTGGTCATTTTATTTTATTCTATTTAATAATAGCAGGCCGCCATAACCGCTCTTAGTGCTTTCGATGGAATTTTTGTGTGTTCCGATGCCGCCTCTTGCCATGCGGTTGGTGATTTTCGCTTCCTATCGTTTTTTTTAAATTTTCATTATGTATTTTCTATAGTTATGCCAATGGTTTATGCATCTGATTTACAGGGTTTTATTATTTACAATAAAAAAAACCTAACGTTGTGCCGTTAAATCAGCGAAGCGATAATTGTCATCCCGTCTTGATGTGGTAGATCGACGGTCTCATTTAAGACGCCATAATTGCCAGCCCATGAATTCCGTCAACCAATACTCGTTTGTTGAACTGTTCGGAACTGCCGCGCTTAATCAGGTTCAGTGAAATGAGGCCGTGGACAAGCGACCAGCAGGCGAAATACCTGCGTTCAGTTTGACTAGCGTCCTGGTTCGACTGCCCGAGCATCTTGGCGATTACCGGCATCACCAGTTCGGAAATCGGCGCCGTCACTTCTGATTGGATGAGCTTGTCGCAACAAAAAGTTCCGACACCGAACATGAGCTGATACCGTTCCTTTTGAGAGAATGCAAAATCCCAGTATGCGAGCCACATTCGTTCTAATTTCTGTACAGGATCCGATATACCCTTTGCTGCAATCTTCATCACGCGGTTAAGCTTCGAAAATCCGATCCTGCTGAGCTCAGCCAACAATGAATCTTTGTTATCGAAATATTCATAGATTACCGGCGGAGTGTATTCTATCAGGTCCGCAATTTTTCTCATGCTCAAGGCTTGCCAACCCTCCTGGCAGACGATCTCCATGGCTGCGTCTAAAATGCTGAGCCTGGTTGCTGCTTTTTGCCTGTTCTTTCTTTCTAATGTTCCCATTATTCAACTTTTCAAGAGCTAAAAATGATTAATAGTAAATAGTCAACATTGACTATTTTGTTAAACAAAGATTACTCTTTAACAGGTGTTTACAATGACGCTGCTGCTGAACCAAAAAACAGCAAACGACATTTAGCTTTCAATTAAACAACTATCTAAATAATTTTAAATAATTGATAAGCAGATTATTATGTTAAATTGTAAGAAAATCTAACAGTAGTATTTTTTCTATCGGCCGAATCTTCATTGACAATCGATTGACAATGCTCACTTTGTATATGACATTGAGATGTTCAAAAAAAAGACTCTACGTTATATTTTTGTTCAACAAAACAGTCAATTCATGACAAAAAAAGGCGAGGCTACAAAACATTCAATCATTGAAAAAGCCTCTGACTTATTCAATGTGAAGGGTATAGCAGGAACATCTATCGAGGATGTTTTAGCGTTTGCAAAAGTTACGAGAGGTTGCTTACTCGGGCACTTTAGGAATAAAGAGGAACTGGTATTGGCAAGCACAGATTATTTGCTCAATACCAATCGGGAACCAAGGTTAAAAGTTTTGGAGAGTGGGCGATCTGCAAAAGAAAAAATATGGCGCTTTATTGATATGCACAAACAACCACTGAGGACGCCTGTATTTGGTGGATGCCCGATTATGAACCTTTCGGTCGAGGCAGACGACACTAATCCTGGTATTTCGAAAGTACTTCGCAAAGAAGTTGATGATTACACAGATATGCTTATTGAAATTCTTGAAGCCGGAAAAACCAACCATGAGTTTTCTGGTACACTTGAGCCGGAAGAATTCGCATATAAAATGTTTACAGCGATCGAAGGGGCTTTGCTCTTTTGTCGGATCAAAAATTCTCAAAGGCCAATGAAAGCTGTGATTTCCAGTTTAAAAAAGGAACTGGAATCGTTCTGTATTTAATGACGGTTAATTCTTAGAATGATGATTTCAACTAAAATAAAGCTCACTAAGGCAGATCGAACGAAACAGTATATCATTGAAAGCATGTCCGATGTTTTCAATAAAAAAGGATACTCTGGTACGTCGATCACTGATATAGAAGCCACCACCGGGTTATCTAGAGGCGCTATTTATGGAAACTTTGCAAGTAAAGAAGAAATTGCCCTGGCCGTTTTTGATTTTAATTTCGCCAAAACCCGGAGTGCCGTAGATAAGATGATGGAACGCGAGAGAAGCTTTCATGCTAAAATAATGGTGCTGGTGAATGTCCACAAATCCGTTAATGATAATCCGCTTTTTACTGCCTGCGGTTCTTTACTATATAATTCCCCCGATACCGATGAAATCAGCGTACTAATGAAAGACCGGGCGATAAGTGCTGTTCTTAGAAAGGAAAAAACGGTGGCTGATCTTATTCAAATGGGTATGAAATCAGGAGAGTTTCGCAAAGAAACAGACCCAAAGCAAGTCGCAATTGCGATCATTTCACTATTGGAAGGCGGTTTAATGATCTGGCGCAAGAGTGGCGATTCGATTAGGATGTCACAGGTGATTGCTTCAATCGAAGCACTGATGGAAAGCATCGCTAATTAACATATACATCTGTTCCAATATTTATGAAAACATTTAGTCTGCCGAAAGACCACCAGTTGACGAGTGAAAACCGGGCATTATTTCAACGCTTAAATGAACTTTTTGGCTACGTTCCAAATTTATACAGGGCTATCGCTTATTCTGATAACGCTGTAAAAGCCTATTTAAACCTCCAACATTTCGATTCATCGTTAAATGCCCGACAAAAAACAGTTGTTAACCTCACTGTAAGCCACCTTCAACAAGGTTATTACTCTTTGAAAGCTTACAGTACCCTTGCCCTGCAATTCGGATTTAACCGGGAGCAGGTAGAAGAGCTGGCAAACGGGACCGCCTCTTTCGACCTTAGTTTACAAGCATTGATCAACTTAACTACTCAGGCCGTTAATAATCACGGTAATATTGAAAATGCTGAACTTGAGAAATTCTTTGACGCTGGCTATACTGAGGAACAATTAGTTGACGTCATGATGGCTGTCGGCGAAACGACGATCGCTAACTATCTTTATAACATTGTTAGATTCCCGATGGATTTTAACTTAAGCGACCGCGATGGAAATTAAATATTACTACGCCTGAAGATCTTCGGTGATACAGCAAATTTCCATAGAAACCTGCTGTACCACCGTTCTGAAATTATTCAGACAGATGATTTCCCTCCGTATTTCCATTGCTCACTGCCGGGAGAACTGCAAGGGTAATCCACACCAACAAAAGACTTATAATTATACTGCTGATACCGGCGACAAATGCACGGTTAAAATCCGGATGCCCCGGATGCAATTCAGCAATGTAAAAGAATATCCCCCCAATTATGCTAACCCCCAGGGCAGATGCCGTCATCTGGAAAGTGCTATATACTCCGGCCGCCGCGCCCGCAAATTTTTGAGGAACACTTCTGAGTGTGATGTTTAAAAGGGAAGAAAGCACAAAACCATTCCCAAAGCCGTAAAAAGCCAGTAAGCCATAAACGACGAAAACATCAACACCTGATTTAAAAAGGATAATTTGGACGGCAAACCCAATGATCATAAGTGTTACCCCGAACTGCACAATTCGCTTTCCATACTTAGGGATCAGCTTCGAGCCGATGAGCGACGCCGCTGTGAATGTGACGCCGGATAACGCAAAAAACAAACCTGATTGCAGCGAACTATAGCCAATACCATTTTGAAAATATAAGGCAGTTATCAGAAGATATGCAGTATGCGCCATATACTGGAAAAGTACCGCAATCAATCCAAGGTTAAATTGCCTGTTTCTGAAAAGGGTCACATCGATAAGGGGATTGCCTTTTTTGCGCAGCTTCCGACGCTGGTCACTGATAAATAATGCGAAAATAACAAAGGAAAACAGCAGTAAGCCAATGCTCCATAACGGCCAACCGTGTTCCCTTCCCTCTACTAGTGGAATAATTAGGGAGAAAAGGCTTGCAGTTAGAATAACCACGCCGGAATAATCAAAAAGTTGTTCGTGATTTTTTTTAGTTTCAGGCAGCAACGCATGCGTCGCGACCAGCGCCGCTGAACCAATTGGTAGATTGATGAAAAATATGAGTCTCCAGCCCGCAACGAAAGTATGTAGTTGCGATAAATAGCCACCAAGTACCTGCCCTAAAGTTGCTGCAAGCCCAAGCGTAATACCGAAATAGCCGATAGCCGTTGACCGTTCCTTATGATCTGTAAAAAGAACCTGGATAAACGCGATGGATTGAGGCATCATAAATGAGGCGCTTACCCCTTGGAAAAAGCGGAACAAATTGAGCTCAAGGGGTGTCTGCGCTAATCCGCAAAGGCAGGAAATGAGCGTAAAGCCGAACATTCCCCAAAAAAACACTCTTTTTCTTCCGAAATGATCCCCGGCTCTTCCCCCGGTTATCAGAAAAGAAGCGTATCCAAGCAGATAGCCGGCAATGACTAGTTGTAATTGTCCGTCCGAAGCTTCAAGCCCTGTTTTTATTGAGGGAATCGCTACATTGATAATGAAGGTATCAACAACCGATAATAGCGGAGCAGTTAATATCACCATTAATGCAAGCCAGCGTGAGGTGGCTTTAATCGTGTTATCCGGGCTGGCAAAGCTTGGTGTTTTTCTGTTGGTCATGGAATAATATCAGGCGGGTTACCCGGTCTGTTTTATGATTTATAGTTTTATATTAAAGTAAAGCGGGCATCACACATAAGCATGAACGGTCGTTATAAAAAGCAAGGGCAATCGCTTTAACGAAATAAAGTGCCGGCAATTGGGATGAAATTTTATAATTCAATAGTGCTACCTATTTCCATCAGAAAAAGTTCGATTCCCGCTGCTTCAAATTCGGCGACTGCTTTCTGACGATCGATTCTGATACTTGCAAAAGTGTCGTAATGAACGGCCAAAACTTTATTCACGCCTACAAACCTGGAAGCCTCAATTGCTTCTTGAATCCCCATAGTCAGCACATCCCCAATTGGCAAAACTGCGAAATCCAGCTTGGCCCATCGCGTAATGAGTTGCATATCCATTGTAAGACCGGTGTCTCCGCTGAAATAAAAATTTCCATCTGCGCTTTTAAAGACGAAGCCACAGGCAATTCCTCCATAAGTACCGTCGGGAAGACTACTAGAGTGAATGGAGGAAACACATTTTACCGTGCCGAAATCTGCCGTGAACTGTCCGCCCGGGTTGATTGGACGAACGTTTTTCAGATCTTCCCTTTTGAAATAATCCGTCAGTTCCCAGTTTGAAATGACGACCGCACCTGTGTTGTTGGCAATACGTTCAACATCTCCAATGTGATCGAAATGGGCATGAGAAACGAAGATGTAATCTGCCTTAATCTGATCAACATCAATATCTGACGCAAATTGATTTGCTGAAATATAAGGGTCAAATACTAAATGTTTGTTTTGGATCACAACCGAAAAGCAAGAGTGCCCATAATAAGTGACTTTCATGATATTAACGTTTATATCGCTAAAACCAAATCGGTGCCGGATAATAAGGCGCTGTTAAACAATATTATAAAAAAAAACCTGATGGAAAACTTCAGGATATTTCGTTAATCACCCATTACTGAAGTCGAAATACCGTCGATTGGTCAAGGCAAATTCAGCCTGATATCCAATGTGCGCGGTTTTAGCCGATCAGAAAACTTATGAGAGTTGCCAGCCAGCCCTTCATTATTTGGGAAAGTTATTCACTTAATTACTGGTTCACTTTATGAAAATATCAAACGGAACAATACTGATGACAGAGGAAGATTTGGGTACTAACCTTTGATATTTATCACTAGTCATTTGAAATTGATAAGTCTGGCGATGAATACACGCTGATATTTGATCTGATCAACAAGGGTTGTAAGCAACATTAAGATAAGATCATGTTTTCAGATATTAAAATTCCGCTCATTAGCATAATTCGCCCCTCAGAAGTGCTCGCCCGCGAAAAATGTGGAGAAAGGCTTTATGACCATGTAATGTGTTATTATTCCTTCAAAGAGCTTCATTCACGGCAACACTCTAGCACAGATATTTAAAATTTTATGTTTCTGCCTGATCATTTCTTTTCACAGAATAATAGCTTTTGGAAGAATCCGCGAAATGAAACTTAAAAGCATTGGCAATTAAGACTAAGGTTTACAATGAACTCAATTTAAACATTTGAAAGTGAATAGCATGAAAAATGGCATCGAGTTCCATTTAATAAAATAACGGCGACAATTCAGGGTGCCAGCAAAACGAGTCGCAGACGAAATGTATCTGCAGGTTCTTAAAGGAGATTTTATGAAGTATTTTATAATTTTCATCATTTTCGGTTTTTTCTTTCAACATTCTTCGGCTCAGGATACCGCCTCTCGCGTGATAACCATTGAGCAACTGTTTGAAATGACAGAAGTCAATGCGAAGTTGCTTTCGGTTTCTCATCAAAGTATTGGTATAAGCGGCAACAGGATCGAAATTGCAAAAGCAGACAGGCTACCGGAAATAGGGGCGTCTGCTGATTTGGGTTATCTAAGCACAATTGCGATACTTAATCCCGATTTTTCTTTTCATTCCAATGTCACTACGCCGCACGTATCCAATAATTACTTTATAGGAGCAAGTGAGATATTATCGAAGGGAGGCTTCATTAATCACAATGTCCAGCGCGCAAAACTCGTGGAAGAACTCGCGTCACTCAATTACGAGAAGGATAAACAGGAAATTAAAATCCTTCTCTTAAGCAAATACCTTGAACTTTACCAGTTTTTTAACGGACGAAAAATATATCTCAAAAATATTCAATTGGCTCAACGAAGGCTTGGAGATTTGACCAAATTGCGAAAGCAAGGACTCGTTACCCATAATGACCTAATCAGAAACCAGTTACAAATAGCTGATTTTAAGCTAGACCTTGACCATATCGAAAACAATATCGACATCCTTAACAATGATCTCTGTGTAGTATTGGGCATATCTCAACAGACGCATATAACTCCTGACACAACCCTTATTAATAATATTATAGCGGAAAAAACATTATACGATTACCAGCAATCTGCGTATGCAGAACAACCAGAAATGAAAGCGGCTAAAATCAACGAAAAAATCGGTGAGCAAACCGTAATAATGGAAAAGTCTGCCAGATATCCGGTGCTCTCGCTATATGCCGGCGACGCACTCCAGCGCCCGTTTTTACTTACACTGGAACCGTTAGACATTTATTACAATGCTTATCAGGCAGGTATTAAACTTCAATACAACATATCGTCAATATACCATGCAAAAGACAAAATCAGGCAGGCTAACCTGGAACTGGCACAACAACGCACCAGGTCGGAGTTGCAAAAACAACAAACGGAAATAGGCGTAAATACAGCGTATACGAAGTTTAAGGAGGCAAAAAATGACTATAAAACACTAGAGATAAGTCTTGAATTAGCGGACGATAATTTTCGGGTGGTTGAAAAAAAATACATCAATCAACTCGCGCAAATAACGGATATTCTGGATGCGAGCACTGCCAAACTCGCCGCAGAACTTCGGCTGAGCAATGCGAGGATCAACATCATCAACCAATGGTACAGATTACAAAAAGCCAGCGGAAACTTTTAATAAACCGTTCAGAACCACAAAAGCCATGGAAACAGAAAAAAACTTACCTCAATCAGTTACACAGGAAACCAAACCGAAAAAACAGACAAGACGGGTTTGGCTTTTCAATATCATTTCACTTATTGTTGTGCTTATGGCTTTGACATGGGCTACAATAACATATTTTCACTTGGATAAAACAGTCTACACTAACGATGCGCAGGTAGAATCATACATCAATCCGATTAATACCAGGATTCAAGGTTATATACGCACGATTAATTTTTCTGAACATCAACATGTAAGAAAAGGTGATACGTTAGTAATATTAGATGACCGCGAATATAAAATCCAGGTAAAACAGGCGGAGGCTGTTGTACTGGATGCGAAAGCGGGAAAAATCGTAATTAATGTCACCGAAGATGTTGCAAGAAATGGCGTGGCTATTTCAACTGCCAATATTGCTGAAATCAAATCAAGACTTGAAAACGCCGAAGTGAATTTCCGGCGCTATGCGAACCTATTAAAGGAAGATGTTATCACGCAATTCCAATATGACCAGCAAAAAACTGAAAGGGATGCGCTAAGGGCTAAATATGATGCGCTTATCCACGCCAAACAAGGTGCTAAATTCACGAGCGAGGAAATCGGGAAGCGGATTGACGTAGCCAAGGCCGGCATTCTCCGTGCAGATGCTGCACTTGACTATGCGATGCTAAATCTTTCCTACACGGTAATCACTGCACCGTATGATGGAGTTGTGGGACGAAAGATTATCGAAGAAGGACAATTCGTTCAGCCGGGACAAACGATGGTAAATATAGTGAGGGGCGACGAGCGGTGGATTACCGCAAACTATACTGAATCGCAAATGGCTTCGATAACGCCAGGCGAAAAAGTAAAAATTCATATAGATGCTTTCAGCAATAAGGTATTTTACGGCCGGATAACATCCATGGCCGGTGCTACCGGCAGCAGATACTCCGCAGTCCCCGTTGACAACTCCACCGGTAATTTTGTTAAAGTCCAACAGCGCTTTCCTGTACGAATTGATTTCATCAACACCACGGAAAAAAACAACATTGAACTGCTCCGTGCAGGAATGAACGCAGAAGTGGAATTAATTAACTAAGCCTCAATGGAACCAAATAAAATATTCCATGAATGGGTGCATGAAAAGCTGCATTTATTTCTTTTGATCCTTTTACTAAGCGCGATCTGTTTGGCGAATGGCGTTGTTGGTGCAGGGTCAACATATATGGTAGGCAGCTTAAGCGCAATTCCTGCTGATATCACGATGGCTTCCTATTCCTATGCGATAGGACTGGTTTGCGGAATTCCAATGGTTTTGTCTTTGAAACAGCATTACAGCAGTAAGATCATCCTGATATCCGTGTTTAGCTGCCTTGTTGTGGCTAACGTTGCATTGGGTACGACTGATCAGCCGCTTATGCTTGTCATGATATCTTTTGTAACTGGTTTTTTGAAGATTGTCGGCCTTTTAGAAATCCTGGCAACGCTTCTGCCGATACTGATGCCAAAGGGAGAACGCCATCGGCTTTACGGTGTCTACTACCCGGTAAGTCTCATTATAGCACAGTTAACTGCCATCGTATTTGTATGGCTGGCAAATACTTTTAACTGGCAAATCAGTCAGTTGTTTCTAAATATTCCCCTGTTTTTTGCATTGCTAATCATTATCTTTTTAGTCCATCCCAATTTTCCCGGCAAGCGCGTCACGCTGGTAAATTTCGATTGGTTCGGATTGGTTTTTGCCGTGATATTTATGCTGCTGTTAAATTATGTCTTAACCTATGGGCAGGTAAAGGATTGGTTTGTTTCCCGTGACATTTCTGTCGCTGCAATTTTTTGCCTGATATCTCTTTTACTTGTCGTTGCGCGCACTTTTATCGTAGATAAACCATTTCTTGATCTCTCAATATTTAAATATCCTAATGTGTCCATAGGGCTGGCGATGATGTTTATTCTTGGCATTTTCTTTGGCGCAGGTAACCTACAAACCGCAATGATCAGTATCATTGTTAAAAATGATCCTATCGAAAGCACCAAAATCTCCTTGTATATGATACCTGGCTATATAGTAGCAGCAATATTAGGTTACTTGTATTATACCAGATTTCAGGACTTTAGAATTATCATTATAGCCACGGTGACTTGTTACACAATTTCTTTTATACAACTATATTTTCTAACTACAACACAAACAACCTCTGCAGATTTTTTCGCTCCCCTGTTTTTCAGGGGTATCGCCATACTATTGTCTTACATGGCGATTGGGATTTACGTGGCCAACGGTATTCCTTTTTTGCAGTTTTTTTCAGTGGTGTTTTACTATCTGACTATACGCCAATTTATCGGGCCGGTTATATTTTCATCTTTTTTCTCTAATTTCTTCTATCATCGGACGATACGAAATATTAACTTACTGGCATCAAAACTTGATCTTGCAAATAACTATCAACAGGATCGTTACAAACCCATTTACAATAATGCCATAAAATCCGGGCTTGGAAGTGAGGGCGCGGTCAATTCATCTATAAAAAGCATGTATAGTGCAATTCAAACGCAAGCCTCATTACTAGCTATAAAAGAAGCATTTGGATTAATTATAATTGTTGGTTTGCTTTTAATCTTATGTTTGATACTTTCAAAATTTATTTGGGTTAAAGATAAAACCGACTCCACCGGTTTTGTGATACCATAGTGGCAATTCGATATTTTACGATCACCTGATGAGTTGCAGAACATCTTTTGTGATAGGTGACATTCCCTGAATATGATTAAAAATCCAATGCCTTCTTTAAACTAGATTTACCAAAGGGTAATATTTGTAGTCGAGTCAAGCCAGCCTATCCTAACCGAAATTCGTGAAAAAGGGGTAAAGCATTCCTCTTGGGGTTTACTGATAATCATTTTCGTTACCACTTGCAGTAAATTAACGTCCCATCGTAATAACCCAGAAGTTGTTAATTAATAAATAACTGTATATAAGCTACTTGGCGTATCGCACGCTATTTGCATTAATCACGGACTTGTATCGTGTCGCGCACGAAAATCGGCATGGCGCAAATGACATCAGATCAATGAACCAGTTATTCAATCGCTTTCAAATTTGAACATGATGATATCCCAAGCGAAAAATGTGTGTTTGAATGCAACAAACGATATCCAGGAATACGTCAATGAACACTTGCTGTCCATATATTGCGTTTACCGTCATCTGGAAGAAAGGTTATCCGAGATTGACATGAACACTGATTTCGCAGATATCAAGCCAGCTTTATCAGAAGTAATCCAGGAATCGAAGGGCATTATCAAGAAATTCCAACAGCTATTCCTCGTCATTAAATTTCAGCCAGAGCCGGAAAAATGCAATCTTATTGTCAAGCAATTAGACGATTATTTCGCTCGGGTCCAACTTAGAAGCTGGCATAAATTAACAAGAAATGTTAACCTGCTCACTTACTTTCAATACGGCGAGAATAAAGTCTATTTATCGTCCATTTTTCTGAAAGAGATCTCAAACATTTACGGCATGTCTCATGTCGACGAATTATTGGGCATACAACAATCAGTTACTCCAGCATGCGCAGCCATTAAATACAAATTGCGGCGTCAGATAAATCAATGAACATCCCGGCACATTTTTATTGTCGCCCCTTTTGTTTTAAAAAAAGAGTTTAGTGAGTATAGTAAGGGGATATCATCAGGTAAACAATGACCCCCGTGAGACTAACATATAACCATATTGGCATGGTCCATTTAGCAATTTTCCTGTGTTTTGGAATATTTCTGTTTAACCCGAAACCCATGGTGACCATCGCTAAAGGAACAATAATAATAGCAAGCGGAATATGAGTTAAAAGAATGAACAGGTAAATGGCTCTCAAATACCCGGGGCCGCCGAATTTGGTAGAGGGAGTCGAAAAGTGGTACAATAAATAAGAAATCAGGAAAAGGGACGTAAAAGCAAAGGCAAGGAAAACAAAACTTTTATGCCTTTTAATATTCTTTTTTTCAATAGCTGATAGCGCGGCCAACAATGACAAAAATGTCAAGCCATTCATAACAGCGTTAAAAAGTGGCAATAGGGAAAAATTATACCCTCTGAGCACTTCAAGCTTTGGAAGAAAAAAAGCAATGATGATCAAACCATTAATTACGAGTGTTAATATCCAGATCAGTGGTTTGTAGTTTTTCTGTATCATAATTATTTATTATTGACGTGAATCAGGAGTTTAGTCGAGCTTAAAGAGCTATGAAACATACCAGGTGGTCTGTTTTGGCACTAAGCACCTCTATTCACTGTCGGCTTTGAATTTTTGTGTAATGTGCTAAATGAATTATTTAAGTGAATGGAGATAGTTTTTGAACTGATTCAGGAATGATGAGTAATATTCCCTCCCGTATATCTTTCCGATATTCCTGGCCCCGCTGTAACCAGCAATTATATAAAGTGCGATCTGTTCAGCGTTGTGATCTTTGGATAACTGGCCGGCATTTATGCCCTTATTAAGAACATGCCCGATTGCACTTTGCCACTCAAAAAGCTGCAACTTTAAGGTTTTCTGAAAACCTTCGCTTAGTGGTGCCATCTCATCGATAAGATTTACAAGAGGGCAACCGTATTCGACCTTAAAGAAAGTGTGATCGTTTAGCATCGCTTTCATCATACCATAAATAGCCTCCCTAAAATCCTCATTTCCTTCCAGGGGTTTGATGATCAATGGTCGTATAGCCTTGTGGATAACCTCATTGACGGTAGCCAATCCCATCTCTTCCTTGTTCTTGAAGTGATAGTAAAAAGCACCTTTAGTCACCTGGGTAGTCGCCAGAATATCATCAACGCTCGTTGCCTGATATCCCTTACGATAAATCAGATCGAATGCTTTTTGCAATATTTCGGATCGCGTTGTTTGAGCTTTTGACATTTACATACCGCCTGGTATCCGACAAAGATATTGATGATTCAGGCTTATCAAAGGATTTCTTTGTCATTAATCAGTAAATATCAGTTTATTCAGCTAAATGCCTTTTGTAAAAGAGAATAAAAGCTAATATCGATCAGAGCTAATATGTCTTTCAAATTTTACATACAAACCACCTAGTATGTTTTAAAATGCCATAGTTTTGCAGCAAACTTCAAAATATGGCTAAAGTTCAAATAGGTCAGGTACAAATGAAATGTATCGCCAACAAACAAGAAAACCTTGAAAAGGCAATTCTGATGATACGTGACGCTGCTTCAAAAGGAGCGCAGATCATCTGTCTGCCAGAGCTTTTTACAACTGCTTATTTTCTCGAAACCGAAGATCCAGTAAACTTTGAAGCAGCAGAGCCCGTTCCTGGGCAATCGACCCAAACACTGTCTATGTTATCGGCCGAGCTTGGGGTGGTGATAGTTGCTTCTTTTTTTGAGTTGGACAACAATGGCAAATATTACAACACGGCAGCAGTTATCGACGCGGACGGAAAATATCTCGGAAAATACCGCAAAATGCATATTGCCGACACGGCTGAATTACGGGAGAAATTCTATTTCAGTCCGGGTGATGAAGGCTATAAAGTATTTAAAACGCAGTTCGCTACCATAGGCGTATTGATCGGATGGGACCAATGGTATCCTGAAGCTACCCGAATCGTTTCGCTAATGGGGGCTGAACTCCTGATTTGCCCTACTTCTCTTGGCTGGTCAGTAAATATGGACGCGACCCTGGGTTCGGAGCAGATTCAGGGATGGCAAACTATCGTGCGTGGCCATGCTGTAGCTAACGCAATTCCGATCGTCAGCACCAACAAAGTGGGTGAAGAGGCTGGTATAAAGTTCTCCGGAAACTCTTTGTTAACAGACGCCTTTGGAGGTATTGTTCGCCAAGGTTCAATTGACAATGAAGAAGTAATAGTTCAGCAAGTGGATACAGATGATACTGAGCACTACCGTATCCACTGGCCATTTTTTAGAGATCGCCGCATAGATTCTTATGCGGAACTCACCAAACGTAGTATATAAATTTATTTTAAAGGCACTTGATTTAAAACCAAGTGCCTTTAAAATAAAACAGGTGTTAATATTGTTTATTGCATGAGCTCGGAGTCCTGGAGAAGCGAATCAGCGGCCTCAAGAATAAGGGACGATATCAGTTCATGATGAGAAATAATTGTAGCATGCCCGGCCTCCAGTGTTACGGTTTTTATCGGCCTAATCCTTTCGATAAATAATGCCTGAGTCGCCGGAATGATCATTTTATCTTTTACAGATGTCTGATACCAACTAGGCTTGTCCTTCCATGCTGGTTCAAAATCAAACTCACCGTCGATGATCGCTTGCGAGATCGGTTTTTGGGCAGACGCCAAGACCATGGCTTCATTTTCTGAAACCTCCGGACAGTAAAGCTCGTGAAACCGCTCATAATCCAGAAATAGCAACCCAGACGGGCCTGTGGCAACAGCAGTTGAACCTTCTGGTGTTTCCCCGATATGGGATAAAACTCCCACGGACTCCCCTTTCTCCGGAGCAAATGCTGCAACGTACACCATGCCTTTAACAGTTGGTAGATTCCCTACTGCACTGATTACCATTCCTGCGTAAGAGTGACCGACTAAAAGGGTTGGGCCATTAAGTGCACTCACCAGGTCGCTCGTTTTTTGGATATCTTCAGACAAGGAAGCCAATGAAAGTTGCATCGCTCTTACGGTATAGCCGGCGTTGGATAAAGCCGGGATAATATATCTCCAGTGTGAACCGTCGCCAAATGCGCCATGAACAAGTACGATATTGAAATTTGTTTTCATATAGATAAATTTTAATCAAGAAAATAAAAACGATGCGCTAAGGGATAAAAGGGAAACAAGCAAAAAACCATTTAGCGACGCTAAAACTCAATGTTCATTTTTTAGAAATCTTATGATCATATATATGATTCCACACCCTCTTTTTCGACAATAAGTTTCTGCTGAGTTCATTTTTAATTAAAAAGCTCCCGGGAAAAACCGAGAGCTTTTCAAGTCGATGATCAACTGGTAATTTAAATTATTCGTTACCTTCAAACAGTACAGCCATGTGATCACCGCCTGCTGTGCGATGCGCACGTAATGCGGTGTAAGCATCGCTGTAATACCATTTTTTAGCGTCTTCCATAGATGGGAATTTCACTAACCTTGCTGTTTCAGTAGGCTGTCCTTCAAGATTTTCATGCTTGGTGCCGTAAGCTAAAATTTCAATGGGGTGATCACCGATAGCAGTCCCGATATTTTGTTCGTAAAAATCCAGTTCCGCTGCGTCTTTTTGATTAAGTCGTTGAAATAGAATATATGCTGACATGATAGTTATTGTTCGTTTGTTTGATTCGAACGTTGCAAAATTATGTACCGTTCCCTCCGCTGCTCCTTTTTCGACAATTTCTTGACCTCAATAAAAAAAAGTCAAGAAATTGAAATTATTTGTTCGTCAAACAGCTTGTTTAGCCCTCATTGTTGTCTTTCTTTTTATCCGGCTCAGCGTTTCTGCATTGATCTGAAGATAAGATGCAACCATATGTTGAGGCGCCCGAAGGATAACCTCTGGGTTATGTGCAAGCAATTGCAAATAGCGTTCTGATGCCCCGAGAAAGTAGGACGCATGGATCCGCTGATTTGAAGCCACAAAAGCTTTTCTGAAAATCTCGTTTATATGTTGCTTAAAACCGGGAAGATATTCATAAAGTGAAATGAAATCAGCATCGTTAATTATGGCGACCCAGGTGTGTTCGATTGCCTCAATATTGAACCTGGACGGCATTTGTGATGACAAGCTTTCGTGTTCACTAGCCCAGGAGTTTTCAAATTTAAAAAGCATGGTATTTTCCTTGCCGGTATCTCCGATCTGATAAGTTCTCAGGCATCCGTTCAAAATAAAAACCTGCTTATTATTTAATTCCCCGCTTTTAAGCAAATGTTTACCACGGGGAATCAAAATGATCTGTGTTGCGGCAACGACTTTTTTCCAGTCTTGTTCGGTAACGCTAATGTTGTCATCCAGGTATTTCCTGAAAGTTTTCAATAATTGATATCTATCGATCATGGCTTAACGTTTTGATAAAGTCCAAGCACAAACCCATTGCGAATCCGAACGTAAGCGAATGGAAAGTAAAATTCTTCATTTTGAGTTAATTCATCAATTATAGTAAACCCCAGTCTCTTTGCGATTCTGATACCTTCGTCTAGGTTATCGATACCGAAATGAATGACTATATCACTTTCTGAAAAAAGAAAGGGAGTAGAAAAAGCACCCGGTCCATGTAGTTCTAATAAGTTTTGTGGAAGAAGCTCGATAATTTTCAAGCCAGGTTCGTCATGTACCTCCTTGGTCGGAAAAATTTCACTGAAAAATTTGCCGAGAGATTTAAATTCCACAATGTTGGCGTTAATAGCGATCCTTAAACTGTCCATGTTTATAATTTTATTACGTTTATAAGTAAGATGCGGAATGTAAAAAGTGTGACAACTCTGATACAAGCACGGCCAGACAAGAGACCATGCGGTAATCACCTGTAGTACCGACAAGATAAATTATTCCAACCTTAAGCCATTGTGCATGTAACTCAATACCAAATAATTATACAATTAAAACGATATAGCCTTAACGATATTCGGTTATTTCATGTAATCACGAAGCGGTAATTCGTTTCAATTATTGACTAAATAAATATTTAGTTTAAGCTATCAGACGTCGACGAGATAGTCATGATAATTTCAAAGCCCACCAAAAAGATATTGCAGTCAAGTTTAATTCTACCTTTGTAAACTGGCATACGGGAAATATCAGATGACACCATTTTCGGAAACTTATGACGAAAACAAAGAGCGCCGCTTTATCGAGCAGGCACGTAGCGGCTCCCGGGAGGCGGCAGGCCATCTGGTGCAACTACATCAACGTTTTATTTATAATGTTGTATTAAAGCTCATCGGAAATGTCAATGATGCTCAAGATATGACTCAGGAAATATTGATGACCATGCTGACAAAACTTGGTCAGTTCGAATTTAAAGGCAGTTTCAGGACTTGGCTATACCGGATTGCGACGAATCATTTCCTGATGAGCAAAAGAAAAAAGTCAGAATTAACGATGATTTCCTTTGATGAACTCGGTGATGTTTTGGATAAACTTTATGATGATCAAAGCATGTCAGCAGAGGAGCAACGCCAACACAGCGATCAAATTATTGCTTTCCGGAACAAGTGTACCGCTTCCATGCTGCTTTGCCTGGATCGTCAGCAAAGAATGGTTCTAATCTTAGGAACAGTCTTTAATCTGAAAAGTCCGGTAGCGGCACAAATGCTAAACATGACAGCGGAAAATTTCAGAAAGCAATTGTCCAGAGCCAAGACCGACCTTTTTCAATTCATGGACGATAAATGTGGTTTAATAAATCCAGCGAACCCTTGTAAATGCTACAAAAAAACAAAGGGTTTCATCAAGGACGGCTTGATAGACCCACAGACAAAACAGTTTTCTGCTGAGGCGGTCACTCGTATTTCCGAAATCGCGCCCAAAAAAAACAAGCAATTAGATGAACTGATGGAACGTAAATACCTGACCTTCTATGAAGAGCAGATTTACGAAAAGATTGATGACGAAAGGACATTTATAGCTAATATCCTGGCAGAACCCGAAATCCGTAAGCTATTTTCCCTTAATTGACTTTGACGATCAAGTAGTTTTTACATTAAACATACTATGCAGTATGTTTCCTTTGCTACATTCGCGTCAAATTTCAATTCGATGCATCTTATCGTTCTAATATTCCACTCGTTCTTCCGCTGGCTGGTGTTAGCAAGTCTGATCTTTGCAATCGTACGTAGTTTTCGCGGCTGGATGTTAAAAAAGCAATATTCTGTATTGGATAATAGGATAAGGCACTGGACGGCCACGATAGCACATATTCAACTTATTTTGGGTTTATGGCTTTATTTTATCAGCCCGCTGATCAGCTATTTTTGGCATAATTATCACGTCGCGGCGCATCAAAGAGAAATCCGTTTTTTCAGTATGGAGCATAGTTCTATGATGTTACTATCCATCATAATTATAACTATCGGCTCAGCTAAAGCCAAAAGAATGAAAACTGACAAAGGGAAATATAAAATCGCGGCCATAACCTTTTCGATTGCGCTGCTGATCATTCTTTTATCCGTTCCATGGCCATTTTCACCGATGGCAGGCAGGCCTTATTTTAGAATCCCATAATTACCTTCCCTGAAATTTCGTAAAGTTAATGGATCAGTTAAATATACTTTGATGGTCCGTAGGCAGGTACCAATTGTTAAAAATAAACAAGGAACTTTCTTTTTAGCGATCGCATAAGTTTCTATTGTTTTTAATTTTCTTATAATCAGCTACTTATCAGCAAATTAAGCGCTGGATATTAACGATATTCAGTTAAGCTGATGGTGAATTAACGGTTCACCGTATTTGCAATCGAGACATGCCTGTTAGCGGGAAAGGGTGTTTGCAGAAACATGATAAATGCTGCAACTTTATTAAAAACACAAACATCAACACATAAATCCTATGTCAATTGAACAACTGCTAACCAATCTTAAAGAAGGAAGATGGGTAAGCCTCAGCACTGAAATCAGGCCAGGTATCGTTAAATCCGAAAACGGCGACATTAAACCTCTTTACTGCACCAGGGAATTCACATTCCCAGCAAACGATCAATTTACACTTAAATTTATCACTTACGCGGATCCTTACGGTCAATATCCCCTGGTGGAAATGAAAATGGCCGGACACATCTCAATTGGCGCACAACATCCTATTTTGGAAGGTGCATACGAAATTGACTATGCAGCCGATGTAGCTTTCGAGATCATGCCACTACATGAACAGGTTACGTCGGCACTAAACAAAGGTCCGGCTGCCGATTCGGTCGCATGGTCGATAGGGATATCTAAGAATGTATTTCTTAAATCAGTTCCGGCTTTTGGTTTGTCGGCTAACGAGCCATTCAAAGAATATGATTTGATTTTTATTTTCGAAAATATGTTATTTAACGGCGCACGTCATATCGATGGTAAGCCCTTTAATAAACCTGAAAACCGGCCCACAAACCTGCAAATACCTCTGAAGAAAATCAACAAACCATAAAGAAGCAAAGGTGTAATTGCCTCTTACGAAAAAACGCCGGCAACGACAGTATTCTCAAAACCGAGCCCTGTGATAAAATTCACGGGGCTCAAAAATAAAATGCTCCACTTAAACTATTAAACAATAGTCCTTCATAGCTCTCACCCGAGCTAATCTTCGCAGGTTGACCTACTCCATCCCGCTAAACCATCAATTTTCACTTCTAAAGTGCCAGGCTATTCCCAGCCACCAATACTGCTATTTCGCTTTTAATAATGATTATTTAACGATAGGTCGGGAAGTAATTTAGACGAAGATACGCAACTGGTTAATAATCAAAATATTAACTAATGGCACATTTGTTTGATTGAACAACTAGAAATCCAAATACAGACACTATGATCTCAAAGTCAAAACAAAAAAAGATCAATAGCCTGATTACTCGCAGGATAATTGAATTACAGTCTAAAGGCTACGATCTGGACTACGTTATCGCTGGAGGAAACGGATTGCTTTGCATTCAAAACAACCTGTTTACGCGCCTTGACGATACTGTGATTAATCTGGTTGACTTAGGCTATGACCATCTAAACAGGAATTTTAAATACATCCATACTGTCGAAAACGGAAATGGTGAAAGAGGAATGCTGATCGCGGATATCATCCTATCAGTGGCTTCAAATCACTCGGTAGCATAAATTTTATATATCGCATGAATTTAAAATAAGAGAAACATGATAGCATACGGTCAACTTGAGTTCCAAAAACAGTCTTGGTTTGATCAAGACAATTTCAATTACAGCTTCATTTAGAATTACTATAGTATTCGTTTTAGCTAAACAGTATTCCTGCATTTAAACCAATTCAAAACAACATATTTATGATTTCAGACATTAAATTACCGGACAGCCAACTCATCAAACAAGCCCACGATCTCGTCCGCACAGCATCTAACGATATGCTTTATAACCATCTGATGCGTTGCTATTATTTCGCTGAATTGTATGCACGAAAAGAAAATTCTAAG
Source organism: Mucilaginibacter sp. cycad4 (assembly GCF_034263275.1). Lineage (NCBI taxonomy): Bacteria > Pseudomonadati > Bacteroidota > Sphingobacteriia > Sphingobacteriales > Sphingobacteriaceae > Mucilaginibacter > Mucilaginibacter sp. cycad4. The sequence continues at coordinate 5,939,288 of NZ_CP139559.1, forward strand.
CCAGATCGCGAGCTGATCTTTTTCTCAACAACAATGCACGATCTCGGCTTTACCGACTATGGCCGCGGCCCGAACCGTTTCGAAGTTGAAAGTGCTCACGCGGCACGGAAATACCTGAAAGAATGGGGGGAAACCGACGACCGCACCTGGAAAGTTTGGACTAATATTGCAGCGCACACCTGGGACATCAACCTCTTTAAGGAAGATGAAGCCCGGATTTCGCAGCTGGGCATCCTGTACGATGTTATCGCGTTGCCGCCTGAGCTGAGTCTCGACCCTAAAGATGTGGCAGAGATCGTATCTCGCTATCCGCGTTTGAACTTCAAAAATGGTTTTTACGAAATGCATAAACAAGAAATGGAAAGCAAACAACCATATCCTCATCGATTCCACATGTGTACCTGCATCGCACACGAACAGGGACACAAGCTCGAAATACCGGATCCAAAAGCGTGGTTGGCAGGAGCTCCTTTCGACGAATAAACGTATAGTGAAAGCAGTAATGATAGACCGGTAGCACAGTAACTCAACGAATCACGCTGTTCTTGCATATTCAAAAAAGAAGTGAAGACAGTTAGCTAAAAAGGCTTGATCATTCGTTTTTATGCAGCACAGATCTGAGTTTTTCCTGAATAGCTGCTATCGTCCCGACTTTATCTGCTTTTAATTGATCTACAATGTCCTGCGCTAGACCGGGCGGGTTATACTGGGATCCCCAAAGGCCCATTTCCATGACCATGGGCACAAGGGAAATACCTTTTTCCGTTAAATTGTAGATAAACTTATTCTTTTTGTCAGGGGATACGCGTTTGGTTAGAAAATCCTGTGCTTCGAGCATATTGAGCCGGTCACCGAGAATATTAGTGGCTATTTTTTCTTCCGAAGCCAGGAATTCGCCATAGGTGGATTTCCCGTACAACATGATATCACGGATGATCAGAAAAGACCATTTATCGCCAAGAAAATCTAGTGTATAGCTCAAGGGACAAGTTGAGCGATGTTTTATACCCTTCATAAAAAAATTATTTTACTTGCAAAATGCAAGTAAAATAATATACCTTTGTTTACTTGCAAAATGCAAGTAAAATTAATAAGAATAAATTAACATACAAATTCCCTAAAATTTCAATTCGAATTAAATAACAATACCATGAAAATTTCAAACAGGACTATATTGATTACCGGTGGCGGATCAGGCATCGGTTATGAAACCGCTAAATTGTTAAGCCAGGACAACAAAGTCATCATTGTCGGCCGGTCTGTTGAAAAACTTAAAGAAGCTGCCGCATCTTTAAACAATACCACTGCTATCCAATGCGATATAACAAATGAAGATGACATCAACAATTTAGCAGCAGAGATAGGTGCTAAATATTCGGATCTAAGTGTGCTGGTTAACAATGCAGGTATTGCCTTTGCCTACCAACATTCTGAAAATGCCGGAGCGTTCGACAAAGCGAAACAGGAAATGGAAACAAATTACTTTTCATTGATCAGGTTAACTGAAAAATTGCTTCCGATACTTAAAAGCCAGGCTGAAGCTGCGATAGCAAACGTTAGCTCCATCGTTGCATTTACCCCATGGTCGGTTATCCCAACCTATTCGGATAGCAAAGCTGCAGTTCATTCTTACACATTGGCTTTACGTCACACACTGGCGCAGGATTCTAACATTAAAGTATTTGAACTCATGCCACCTACAGTTAATACGGAATTTTCAAAAGAAGTTGGCGGCGACAAAAACGGTATGCCTCCGGCAGATGTTGCTAAAGCGCTGATCGAAGGTTTCAACAATGATCAATATGAAATCCATGTAGGAATGACCGCTCAGTTCCGGGATTTCTTCTTTTCTGACCCTCAGCAAGCGTTCAATATGCTAAACAGTCAGCAATAATAATTTTTTGAGTTGGATTGTAAATGTCGTTGCGAATTGCGTGACGGCATTTTTTTATTGATTAATATGGCCCAAAGTGTACCATTTATGTCCTTTGCTACATTTGTTTTAGTAGGTAACTTTATAAAATGAAAACAGCGTCATTAATCGATGCCTGCCATCCGAAATATAAGAAGGTCGTTATCGTGGCCATGTCCGGCAACATGCTGATCAATTTTTCTGGTCCGGCCGACGTTTTTACTAATGCTAACCTGTTTCTACTCGAGTCCGGGACAGAAGCAGGCTACGATGTTTCTATTGTTTCCCCTACGGAAAGCAAGATCATCAAAACCCCCACGGGGATGGAAATCCGCTGCACCCATTCCGCAATGGATCTTCAAATACCGATTGATACGCTGATCATTGCCGGCAACCATTTGTCGGAATTTGAAGGAGAATCATACGCGCCGTTCTTTAATTGGCTGGCAGGAGTTAACGAGCGTAATACGCGCAGGACGGGATCCGTTTGTGGTGGCGCGTTCGCCCTGGCCAAAGCCGGCTTGCTGAACGGACGCAAAGCGACTACTCATTGGGATCTTAGCGATAAATTAAGAAAGAGGTTTCCGCTCGTCCAAGTTGACACCAATCCCTTCGTTACCACCGACGGTAATATTTATACTTCCGGAGGCGTGTCTTCCGGCATTGACCTTGCCCTGGCCATGGTCGAAGAAGATTATGGAAAGGACCTGGCCATTAAGGTAGCCAGGAAATTGGTTTTTTACTTAAATAGACCAGGATATCAGGCTCAGTTTGGAGACCTGCTGCCGATGTATGAAAGCACCAACATCGCTGGTAAACTCCAGGATTGGTTTAAAGAGCATCTGCATGAGCCAATGGACGTATCGAGAATAGCTGATCACCTGAATATGAGCAGGCGGAACTTTACCCGCGTCTTCCATAAGCAAACAGGTTTGCCACCGGCTAAATTCATAGAAAAGCTAAGGATTGAAACGGCTCGCAAATATCTGGAAAACACGGATACCAATATTGAAATCATTGCGGATAAATGTGGATTAGGTAGTATGGTTTCCATGCGGCGCACATTTTTCAGGCATTTAATGATCACTCCATCGGATTACCGGCGGGCTTTCAGGAGCTCTCTTACAACTCCTTCGATAGAAGATTTCGTTTAAAAATTAATATTAAATAACAAATTCAATAACAGTACAATGAAAATTGCAATAAATGGATTCGGCCGGATCGGTAGAATGACGTTGAGAGCGCTACAAGACAAAAAAGATATCGAAGTTGTGGCCGTAAACGACTTAACAGACGTTAAGACATTGGTTCACTTGTTAAAATATGATACTGCGCATGGCCGCTTTCCCGGCGAAGTAAATGCTGACAGTGATAAGATCATCGTTAACGGGAAACCAATCCTGATGTTAAGCGAAAGAGATCCACTGAAATTGCCATGGGGAGATCTTGGTATTGACGTCGTTATAGAATCAACCGGGCGCTTCACTGACAAAAGCGCTGCACAGGCACACATTACGTCCGGGGCAAAAAAAGTTTTGATTACAGCGCCTGCCACAGGAGGGGTGAAAACAATTGTGCACGGTGTTAATAATGACCTGATTAGCGAAGATCTCATTTATTCGACGGCATCTTGTACTACCGGAAGTATTGCGCCGATCCTGCATATCCTTGACAATGAATTCGGAATTGAATCAGGCTATATGATCACCATCCACGCATTCACTGCTGATCAGAATTTACAGGATGCTCCGCACAAAGATCTGCGCAGGGCACGTGCAGCTTCTTACTCCATTATTCCTACCACCACAGGTGCCGCAAAAGCTATTGGAGACGTACTTCCTAACCTGAAAGGTAAACTGGATGGCTATTCTTACCGCGTACCTGTTATCGACGCCTCGATAGTAGATCTTTCCATCAATCTGAAAAAAGAGGCTTCGGTAGACGACCTTAACCGCCTTTTTAAACATTATGCGGAAAACTCCCTGAAAGGCATCCTGGAATATACTGAGGAGCAATTTGTTTCATCAGATATTTTAGGAAACACGCACTCCTCAATCGTTGATGGCACCCTGACAAAAGTCATTGATAAAATGGTAAAAGTAGTGGCTTGGTATGACAACGAAGTAGGAATATCTAACAGGATAGCAGAGTTAGTCTCTAAATTGTAACCAGGTCGAATTACATCCCGACTTTTAATGATGCCTGATGTAATAAGAGGTCTTTCCAACCCCGGAAAGGCCTCTTTTGTTATATAGCTATGATGATCAATGTCGACGAACCGCATACGATAAATAAATAATAATCTCCTTGGGTTAAATAATTTAAGTTCAATGACCTGTCAGCGCTGCTTTAAAAGACACGGCTAATTAATATTTCAAACCGATGACACTACTTTATTAAATACGTCCTTACATTTGCAACATACTAACTAGTATGTTTTATGTCAAAAGCACAGGATACAAGGATGTTAATTTTACAGCGGGCCTCCGAGCTGATCTACAAGCAAGGTTACCAGGCTACGAGTATAGATGAGATCATCGCAACGACTGCTGTGACAAAGGGCGCTCTTTTTTATCATTTTAAAAACAAAGAGGAAATGGGGCTGGCTATCATTCATGAGATTATGCATCCGGGCCTGATCCCATACATGAGTGGATCGCTTGATCATCCAAGCGGTGATATTCGCAAGGACCTTTATGAAATGATGAAAGATCTTTTATTTAAAGCTCCCTTTGTTAAGGTGAATTACGGTTGCCCGGCAGTAAATCTGATTGACGAAATGGCGCCGTTGAATGTGGCGTTTTTAGCGGCTTTAAAACGTATTATCCAGGAGTGGCAGGACGCTATCGAAGCGGCGATTATTAAAGCTCAGGAAGAAGGTGAATTAAATAAATCAAACGACCCCAAGGCGGTTGCTACTTACATAACGGCTAATTATGCCGGCGCAAGAAATATGGGTAAAATGTTCGGCAGCGGCGCATACGGCCTGTTTCTTAAAGGATTCAAAAAATTCGTATACGATCTAAAATAATTTTTTTTTGCGCTAAAAACATACTAAGTAGTATGTTTCAAAAATTAAATCAAATGAATCAGGACATCAACATACCAACGATAGAAACTGATGACGTGCTCTTCGAGGAACAATCAGGCTCTCAAACGGAACATGCTTTTAAGAAAGATCCTCGCCAGCCGGACCATCTTTCAGGTTATATTCCAAGGGATCATCATATCATGAATTGGTATGATTACATAGTAAAAGTAGGTATGATGTGGTAATGGAAGATAAAAAAATCATTACTGAATCAGCGGAAATTTATAAACAGCAACACACATAATTACAAAAACAATCATGAAAACAATTCCAACGATAATAGCAGCATCTTTGGCTGCACTGCTTGTCGGATGTTCTACAACTCCGCAAGCAACATCCTTGGCACCAGCGTCGCTTCCCGTAATCACGGTTAGCCAGGGTAACGCGGAGACACAGAATGAATATCCAGCAACAATAGAAGGTGAATCTGAGGTTGAGATCCGGCCGCAAGTCGGCGGCATCCTCGAAAAAGTATTCGTAGACGAAGGCACATTCGTACAAAAAGGACAGCCCTTATTCCAGATCGATGATCAGGTTTATCGTCAACAGGTAAATAATGCTACAGCTGAACTTGGTGCTGCACAAGCTGCCGCAGAAAATGCACAAATAGAAGTTAATAAGGTACAGCCACTGGTGGAGAACAAAGTTGTAGTCGATCTGCAACTAAAGACGGCTTCGGCAAATCTGAATGCTGCACGATCCAAGGTAGCGCAGGCTAAAGCTATTCTCGCTGACGCAAAAATTAAACTTGGATATACCCTCATAAAGGCACCGGTATCCGGTTACATTGGCCGGCTAAATAAAAAGGTTGGTAGTTTACTCGCGGTAACTGATGCTGACGAATTGACTGACCTGTCCAACATAAAAGACGTTCGGGTTTATTTCTCATTGAGTGAAGCTGAATTTTCTGACCTGAAAAGCCGTCTGCCCGGAAACACCATCGCTGAAAAATTGAAGAGCGCTGCATCTGTAAAACTCCGTTTGTCAGACGGTCAGGATTATGCGGTGAATGGCAAACTCGATATGGTTAACGGAAAGTTTGATAAGAACAGTGGGGCAATTTCTGTCAGAGCAACCTTCGCAAACACTGACGGCTTGCTTCGTTCAGGCAATACCGGGCGTATCATCTTAACCTTTAAGGAAGGGAATGTAATTGCTATTCCGCAGTCAGCAACCACAATGATCCAGGACAGACGCTTTGTTTACGTTGTTGGTGACAGCAGCAAAGTACGCAAACAGGTCGTGACGATCTCTGGTAGTTCCGCAAACAACTTCTATATCAAAGAGGGACTAAAATCAGGTGACAGAATCGTTCTGGAAGGCGTCGAAGGCCTTCAGGATGGGGCTAAAATCCAACCTGTTTCATCAAAAGACAATACAGTCGCGTACAACCGGTAATTAATCATTAGACACAAAAGGACAGCATTCTGTCAGGCAGTGCCGACATCTTTTCGACACTGCATGGGGATGCTTTGCCCTGATTATTCAGATCATAATCAATAAAGCCATGCTGAAAAAATTTATAGAAAGGCCAGTGTTAGCGACAGTTGTCTCTATCATCCTGGTGATACTGGGTGGTGTGGGCCTATTAAGGTTGCCCGTAGAACGCTTCCCGGATATCGCACCACCAACCGTTCAGGTACGGGCATTTTATCCCGGCGCTAACGCAGAAACCATCCTTCGCGCAGTTATTCCTCCACTGGAAGAATCTATTAATGGTGTCGAGAACATGTCGTACATGAGCTCTTCAGCCACTAATGACGGTTCGGCAGTAATCAATGTTTATTTCAAGCTGGGTACTAATGCAGACCAGGCCGCGGTAAATGTACAGAACCGTGTGTCTTCAGCGACCGGCTTATTACCGCCGGAAGTAGTTCAGACAGGCATCACCACCAAAAAAACGCAGAATGGTATCATCATGGCGTTTAACATGTTTTCCGATAACGAAAACGCGTTTGATAAAACTTTTATCGCCAACTATGCTACCATAAATATACTACCTGAAATTCAACGCATACCGGGTGTTGGCCTTGCCCACATAATCGGCGCTAATAATGACTACTCGATGCGCGTATGGCTGAAAACAGCTCAAATGTCCGCGTATCATATCAGTGCATCGGAAATATCTTCGGCAATTCAAAAACATAACCTGGAGGCAGCTCCCGGTAGGATCGGCGCCAACAGTAATGTTTCATTTGAGTATGTGATCAAATATAAGGGTAAATACAATGATCCAAAGGGATACGAGAATATGGTGATCCGTACCAACAGTGACGGAACCTTGCTGCACCTGAAAGATGTTGCCAAAGTTGAACTGGGCTCTTATACCTATGACTCCTTCAACACGACCACGATTCGTGATCCCAATTTCAACGACAAGCCGGCTGTGACGCTTGAGATTATCCAATTACCGAATACCAATGCCAGAGCTATCCTGATCGAGATCGAAAAGGTCATGCAAAAGGCCGAAAAATCTTTTCCGAAAGGAATACACCGCCAGATCATCTGGAATTCTAAAGACCTGCTGGATCAGTCTACTGAACAGGTATTACATACGCTTGTCGAAGCGTTCATACTGGTATTCCTCGTTGTTTACTTGTTTCTTCAGGATTTCCGGTCAACACTGATACCGGCAATTGCAGTACCTGTTGCGCTTATCGGCACATTCTTTTTTATGTCCATATTCGGATTTTCCATCAACTTGCTGACGCTTTTTGCATTAGTGCTTGCGATCGGTATTGTAGTTGATGATGCCATCGTGGTTGTAGAAGCCGTGCACGCTAAAATGGAGCATACAAAAATGGCTGCCAAACCGGCAACGCTGGCGGCCATGCACGAAATCACCCCCGCGATCATTTCCATTACGCTGGTCATGGCGGCTGTTTTCCTTCCGGTGGGATTTATGGAAGGATCAGCAGGTGTTTTCTACAAGCAATTTGCCTTTACATTGGCCATTGCTATTTTTATCTCGGCAATCAATGCTTTGACACTCAGCCCCTCGCTCGCTGCCTTGTTCCTTAAAAATGTTCACCAGGACGGTGATGCGATGGAGAAAACCACTTTTAAGCAACGATTCTTTATCGGTTTTAATGCTGGTTTCGAAAGGGTAACGGGTAGTTATACCAGAGGCCTGAAATGGTTGGTCCAGCATAAAATCGTAGCGATGCTTGGCCTCGTTGCAGTAATTGGCATTTCAGCAATATTGGTTAACCACACCCGAACTGGCTTTATCCCATCTGAGGATCAAAATATCGCGGTGGTTTCCATAACGCTACCTCCCGGAGCTTCCATGCAACGTACTCAAGAAGTAGTTAAACAAGTTAATGACCGCCTGCTGAGTATGAAAGCGATCAAGGTTTTAAATCAGATCAGTGGCATGAACATCCTGACCGGGGCAACCAGTCCTGAAGCTGCCCTTGATTTCATGGTTCCGACAAAGGAACGTGACGGACTGGGCGGAATGGAGGCAGTGATGGACGAAATGCGCAAAAGAGTGGCTGACATCAAAGGCGCGACCGTTATTATCTTTACGTTACCAACCATAGTCGGATTCGGCAGCGTTGACGGACTTGATTTTGCTTTACAGGACCGCACGGGTGGTAAACTTGATCAGTTTGCCGGTATTTCTCAAAAATTCCTGGCTGCCTTGAATAAGCGCCCGGAAATCGCTTTAGCGTATACAGCCTTCCGAGCTGATTACCCTCAGCTGGAAATGGTGGTAGACGAAGAAAAGGCCGGGCAGCTTCGTGTTGATGTAGACGCCGTGGTAAAAGCCATGCAGGCTTATTATGGTAGTCAACAGGTATCTGACTTTACCAAATTTGGAAAATATTACCGCGTTATGGTGCAGGCCGACAAAACAGATCGCGCAACACCATCCTCCGTAGACAACATCAGTGTAAAAAACGAACAAGGTGAAATGGTACCTATCAGTTCGTTGATATCACTGAAACCGGTTCTTGGACCAGAAGCCGTAACAAGGTACAACCTCTATAATTCCATCCAGATCAACGCCAATCCTAAATCAGGCTACAGTACAGGTGACGCGATCCATGCGGTAGAGCAAGTCGCTGCAGAGACGCTTCCCGCAGGTTATTCATACGAATTCTCGGGGATGACACGTGAAGAAATTATTTCAGGTGGTCAATCATTCTATATTTTCCTATTGTCGCTTGTCTTTGTATACTTTTTGTTGTCTGCGCAGTATAATAGTTATATCCTGCCGTTTTCAGTATTGCTATCTATACCTACCGGCGTGATCGGCGTATTTGCTGCCATTAACATGGCCGGCATTGAAAACAACATCTATGTTCAGGTTGCACTGATCATGCTGATCGGCCTTTTGGCTAAGAATGCCATATTGATCGTGGAATTTGCAGTGCAGCGAAGAAAGGCTGGTGAAACGTTGATCAATTCAGCTATTGATGCGGCAAAGGCACGTATCCGGCCGATCATCATGACCTCAATCGCCTTTGTGGCCGGTATACTTCCAATGACGCGGGCTACCGGGCCGTCAGCAAACGGTAACCACTCTATCAGTTACGGTGCGGCAGGCGGTATGATCAGTGGTGTAATACTGGGGCTCTTCATCATTCCCGTACTTTTCGTCATATTTCAATACCTCCACGAAAAGGTTTCAAGAAATCATGACAAGGAAGCCGACTTACAACATACAGAAGTTGCTTCAGCTTCAGATGACCTAAATTATTAATTATTCCCCAATGAAAAATCACCATAAAAATAGTGCAGTAGCTTTCGTTGCGCTTATACTAGCCATTTTTACAGGATGTGCGGTTCCTAAAAGCGCAGAATCTACCGCCGGCATTGAACAGCAAGTTTTTCGAAACGATACTACTGCTGCGCAAACGGCCAGTATTGCCTCGCTGCCATGGAAAAAATTTCTTGCTAATCCAGAGCTGGCCGCACTTATTGATACAGCCTTGCTGAAAAATAATGATCTACAACTGGCCATCAAGGAAATTGAGATCGCGAATGAAAGTCTTAAAAAGGCAAAAAATGGTTTAGTTCCAGAGGTCGGCGTAGTAGTTGCATCCAGCAATAGCCTGCCTTCCGATAACAGTCTCAACGGTTTAACCGCTAATAAGTTTGTCGGGAGCAACAACCTCGACAATTATACTGCCGCCCTGAATGTTTCCTGGGAAGCCGATATCTGGGGAAAAGTTAAAAATCAAAAGAGGGAAGCGCTGGCGGAATACCTTAAAACCAAAGAAGCTCAGAAAGCTGTAAAAACGCTATTGGTTTCGTCGGTGGCAACGGCCTATTATAACCTCCTCATGCTGGACGAACAATTGCAAATTGCTAAAAGAAACCTATCTCTTAATGACAGCACCTTGCATATCATCAAACTTCAATATCAATCTGCCCAGGCTTCCTCGCTCGCCATTGAACAAACGGAGGCGCAAAAGCTGGTAGCTGCAGGGTTAATTCCGCGCCTTGAAAAAGCGATCAATGAACAGGAAAATGCGTTAAGCGTATTAGCTGGTATTCCTCCACGATCGATTCGCCGTTCAGGGTCCCTGGATGAGATAAAAGTAACGTCAGGTTTTGGTGCCGGACTTCCCGCAGAAATGTTAAGCAGAAGGCCAGATGTCAAAGCCAGCGAATTGGAGCTTCAGGCCGCAAATGCCCGAATCGGCCTTGCCCGCGCTAATATGTATCCGGCAATAACGATTTCCGCCCAGGGAGGTGTTAATTCACTTAAAGCAAGTAACTGGTTCAGTATTCCGGGCGCTTTGTTCGGTATCGTTAACGGCGCTGTGGCGGCCCCGCTCTTGCAAAAAAGGGAACTTCGCACGCAATACAATATTTCTGTTCTGAAACGGGAACAATCTGTAGACCGGTTCCGTCAATCAATCCTTACTGCTTTTCAGGAAGTTTCAGATGCGCTAGTCGGCATAGATAAGTTAAACAGCGAGCAAATAATTGCGAGTGAAAGGGTAAACCGCTTAAAAAGCGCGACCAGGAATGCCGGCTATATGTACCGGAACGGTATGGCCAATTACCTCGATGTTATCACAGCGCAAAGCAATGCCTTATCCGCGGAACTTGAACTGGCTTCGATTCGCCGTGCAGAAGCGGCAGCAGTCATAGATCTCTATCGTTCACTTGGCGGCGGCTGGGAATAGCATTTAATAGCAAAAGAAAATAATCCATATCAATAGTGGTATGCCTTGTCGTGCCACACCGCTAATTATTAATAAAATAGAAAACATGAACAACAGTTTATTTCAACCCTTTCAGCTGAAAAGTCTGAACCTTAGGAACCGCATTGTTATGGCCCCCATGACGCGTTCTTTTTCACCAGATGGTCTGCCGGGCGAAAACGTAGCAGATTACTATGAGCGTCGCGCTTCGGGAGAAGTCGGTCTCATTCTTTCTGAAGGCACAGTGATCGACCGCCCTTCATCATCCAATGATCCTAATGTTCCACATTTTTATGGCGATGCTGCCCTTGCAGGATGGCAAAACGTAGTTAACAAAGTACATAGTGCCGGCGGCCAGATGGGCCCGCAGATATGGCATATGGGCATCATTCATAACCATGAATCAGGCTGGACACCAGCGGTGCCGTTTGAAGGCGCATCTGAATTTCATGCACCAGGTATTGCTAACGGTCACGCGATGTCGGACTCGGCGGTAGCCGATGTTATCGCCGCCTTTGGGAAGGCAGCATCAGATGCGAAGCGCCTCGGATTTGACTGCGTAGAGCTGCATGGCGCACACGGCTACCTCTTCGATCAGTTTTTCTGGGATAGTACCAATAGCAGGTCAGGCATTTATGGGGGTAAAACAATAACCGAAAGAACACGCTTTGCCGTTGACGTGATCCGCGAAGTACGTCGCCAGGTTGGTGATGATTTCGCGATGATCATTCGTTTATCTCAATGGAAACTTGCAGCCTATGATCATAAACTTGCCACCACTCCACAGGAGCTGGAAGAATGGGTAACGCCTTTGGCTGATGCGGGTATTGATATCTTTCATTGCTCGCAAAGAAGGTTCTGGGAAAATGAGTTCGAAGGATCTGATCTTAATTTTGCTGGCTGGACAAAAAAAGTTACCGGAAAACCAACCATTACAGTTGGATCAGTAGGACTAAGCGGAGAATTTATGGCTTCATTCGGAGGTGAAACGTCGGACCCAAGCTCGCTGGATGAATTGATGCGCAGGTTTGACAGGGGGGATTTCGATCTTGTCGGAATTGGTCGCCCTTTGATCGCAAACCCTGAATGGGCACGCTTGATTAAGGAAGGACGTGAAGATGAAATAAAAGGCTTTTCACGTGAGCTCCTGACCGAACTTGTATAATAATAATGGTAACCAAGGTGTGAAGCCTCATGCCTTGGTTATCTTCTGAATTTTTCAATGCTTTGCGTTGATCAGATATATAACTGTGATTCCTTAATCTTAAGAACCATCCATCTCCCTTATAGCGCGCTCTCCTAACGGACTTTATCAGTACAGTTAAGGCGATACCCAAACAAGCCGCCCATTTCGAAACCAGGTCTGAATCGTTGCCCTTTCTTTGCAGAATCTTTGATATTTACAATTACATCTTTGAAAAGCATAGGTGTCTGCTTCGTATATTTTTGATATTTGAACTGATTTTCTCATCCAAACTATGGACGCTTAAAATCAATTAACGCTATTGCATTACTATGAAACTGACAATCAGTGACCGAAAAACGGGTGGCGACCTTTTGTTGTTAAGCGGAGAAACGAATTTTGACCGCTTCTTCTACTCGAGAGATAAAGAAAAAAAATACTTTACCATTGCATGGAACCGGGGTGAACACCAGACCATAACCATTGATGGCATAAAGCATGATTTTAGTCACAATACAATTGTATCTCTAATGTTCGACCAAACGTTCAGCTTTGAACGACCGGCCGATATTGTAGCCTGGCAATTCAATCGTGAATTTTATTGCATTATTGACCATGATGCCGAGGTGAGTTGTGTAGGTTTTCTTTTTGGCATGGGAGATCTCTTGTTTATTGATTTGGATGACAATGCAAACTATAAGTTGAGTTTGCTGCTCAACATATTTATCGAAGAGTTGAATACCAGGGACAATATCCAGAGCGAAATGATTACGATACTGCTTAAGCGGCTGATTATTTTTGTGACCAAACTGGCAAAAAGCGAATATGTTCCGGAGTCAAAACTGAACGATCAGAAACTTGATATTTTCCGCAGGTTTAATTTACTGGTAGAGCAGAATTTCCGGTCGGAACATTCAGTAAACTACTATGCCATGGCCATGAATAAATCGCCAAAGACACTGTCCAATATTTTTGCGCTATACAACCAAAAGACCCCACAGCAAGTAATACGCGAGCGAATACTTACAGAGGCGAAACGCTTGTTATACTACACCAGCAAATCTGTTAAACAGATCACCTACGAACTGGGCTTTGAAGACCCGGCTTATTTCAGCAGTTTTTTTAAAAAACTAACCCAGCTGCCACCGCTCGAATTCAGGAACAATGCGGAACTAGTGGAGGCCGGGAAATAATCACTGTATATCGGGAAATTATCCCATTCCCTGCCTGCTACTTTCGTCGCACCTTTGTATTGTTGATTAAGACATCAAAAAAATCAGCATGAAAAGAAAATGAAAAGTTCAATATTGAAAAACAAATTAAGGAGCGGAATATTCACCGCTATAATTGCCTTGGCAGCGATATTCGGTTTTACCGCTAACGCAAATGCTCAACAAATTAAAAACGTGGTCCTTGTACACGGCGCTTTCGCTGACGGTTCAGGCTATAAAAAACTTTATGACATCCTGACCAAAAAAGGTTATCATGTATCGGTAGTTCAAAATCCGCTGACTTCACTAAAAGACGACGTTGATGCGACCAACAGAATCATCGATCAGCAAGACGGCCCGGTGATACTTGTAGGCCATTCATGGGGTGGAGCTGTAATTACAGAAGCTGGCGTAAACCCTAAGGTTGCCGGTTTGGTTTACATCGCCGCTTTTATACCTGACAACGGAGAAACTGCAGGGCAATTGATTTCTTCACTTCCTGCTGCACCGGAAAGTGGTATCCTGCCTCCGGATGCTAATGGCGTAGTTTATTTTGACAGAGCTAAATACCATGCCGGATTTGCAGCGGATCTAAGCAAAGCTGATGCTGATTTTATGGCTGCTTCGCAAGGCCCAATTTTTGCACAATGTTTTTCAGCGCCAATTTCAGTGGCAGCGTGGAGAACTAAACCCGCCTATGCAATCGTAGCAACTGAAGACAAAGCGATCAATCCGGACATCGAAAGAAATATGGCTAAACATGCAGGCGCAAAAGTTACTGAGATTAAAGCCAGCCACGTGGTGTTTATCACACATGCAGATGCTGTTGCCAGCGTTATTCTCCAGGCAGCTGAGAATGTATCAAAAAGTAAATAATCTTTAAATATTAAAGGCATAGGCCACCCGTTTTTACGACGTGTCGCACTATGCCTTTTTCAATAAAACCTCGATGAAAAATCTCCTCTTGCCAGTTCTTCTCAGTTTTGCGCTGCCGATTGCTTCGTATTCCAGCACAATGCCTGGAAAAAGTTCATTCAAGCCAAAAAACATTACAAGCAAAGTTTTCTCAGTAAAAGCTCCACAAAACGATTACCTGGAAATATTGGAATTTGCACCAGACTCCTTAAAAACCGGGAAACAAAGTCGTCCTTATTCAGATGCTGTCGCTTTAGGCAATACACTTTACATATCGGGGCAATTGGGCATTGATCCCGCTTCCAATAAATTTCCTCTTGGAGGATTTGACGCGGAAGCCACGCAGGCAATGGAAAATCTCGCAGTTATTTTAAAACACAATGATTTAAAGTTTGATGATCTTGTTTCAGTTACAATTTATCTTACCAGTATGAAGAATTATGAAGTTGTTAACAAAATCTACAGCGGGTATTTCCGAAACAGGTTCCCGGCAAGGGTTTGCATTGCTGTTGCCGAACTTCCCAGAAATGCACGTATTGAAATTGCTGCCATAGCAGGTACCAAAAATTAACCCGCTAATAAATCAATACCTTATCTCCAATGCTTGCAGCCATGTGCTGCTTTTGTTTCTATGGATAATGAAACTCGGGCATTAATCTACCATGATCCTTTTTCGTATCTTTTCCTGATATGCCGCTATCGTTCCTTGTTTGTCCGAGTTAAGTTTGTCCAATAAAAATTTTTTACTTTCCGGATTGTATTTTGCACCCCAAAGATAGTACTCCATAATGATCGGTATCAGGTCGATGGATTTCTCTGTCATACTGCAAATCACTTTGCCTTTGTTTCCAGAAAATACCTTTCTGGTTATAAATCCATGATGTTCAAGAGCATCCAAACGGTCAGCGAGGATATTCGTTGCAATGCGCTCTTCTGACTGAAGAAATTCATTATAGGACACCTTGTCGTAAATCACCATATCTCTGATGATGATCAATGTCCACTTGTCGCCAAGGATGTCAAGTGACAAGCTGAGCGGACAGTCCGAACGTGGGGTACCTTTTTTCATTTGACAAAAATAAAATATCAGCTTGCAAAATGCAAGTTAAAAGTTTTACATTTGCAAGCTTGCATTTTGCAAGCTGACAAAAGACAAATCATGAACTTAAAAAGAGTTGTGGTTACTGGTTTAGGTGCTGTAACCCCATTGGGCAACGATGTACAATCATTTTGGCAGAATGTAGTTGCTGGAAAAAGTGGAGCGGGTAAGATTACACGTTTTGATGCTTCTTTGTATAAAACTAGGATTGCATGTGAAGTTAAAGGCTTCGATGCTAAAAATTACCTGGACAGGTCGGATATTAAAAGATCAGATCTTTTTACGCAATACGCCCTAATTGCTTCTGATGAAGCGATCAAAGATTCGGGATTTAAGGATAAAATGCCCGACCCGTTTGAGATCGGTGTGATCTGGGGAACAGGACAAGGTGGCATGGAGACATTTGAGGAAGAAGTCAAGAATTATACCCTCGGAGACGGTACACCCCGCTTTAGCCCTTTTTTCGTGCCTAAGCTTATCGCGAATATGGCATCCGGTTTAATTTCTATACGAAATGGCTTTATGGGAATAAATTATACAGCCGTGTCCGCCTGCGCAACATCGAATAACGCTATAATGGATGCCTATAATTACATTCGTTTAGGTGAGGCTACGGTAATTGTAACCGGCGGATCTGAAGCACCTTTGACACCGGCATCCGTCGGAGGATTTGCCTCACTCAAAGCAATGTCTTCGCGAAATGATGATGCGATACATGCTTCCAGGCCTTTCGATGTGGATCGGGATGGCTTTGTTATGGCTGAAGGCGCAGGGGCGTTAGTTTTGGAAGAGTATGAACACGCCAAAAAACGGGGAGCCCGCATCTATGGCGAGGTTGTCGGCGCGTCAATGACATCAGATGCATATCACATAACCGCTACTCATCCTGAAGGTATTGGTGCTGCTAAAGCCATGGAAAAAGCGCTCCTGCAAGCTGGTCTGGAAATAGCGCAGATTGATTACATTAATATGCATGCTACTTCAACTCAGGTAGGAGACCTTTCGGAAATAAATGCATTGACCAAACTTACCCGCGGCGAAAAGCTTAAAGCGAAGATCAGTGCTACCAAATCCATGACTGGCCATCTATTGGGTGGCGCAGGCGCGGTCGAGGCTATCATATCGCTGCTCGCCATGCGGGATCATCTCATACCACCTACTATAAATACCGAAATAATTGATCCGTTAATTCCTTCTTCCTTCGATATCGTTATCGGGGAAACCATTGATTTTCCTGTAACAACAGTAATGAGCAATGCATTTGGCTTTGGCGGACACAATGGTATTGTAATTTTCAGATCGCTTTAAATTTTCAATGCGATCACGCTGTTTTAAGGAAAAACTGGTTAAATTGAGCTTATTTTAACCAGTTAAATTAAGCTTCCGTACTAGCTTGAGCCTCGATTCAAGCCCTGTTTTTAAGACGTTAGCCTAAGCTTCTTTTCTTACTATTTATTGGTAACACGGCTTACGTGATGAATATTCGCAGGGCACCAATTTATTAACCTTTGATATTTGTCATCATTCATTTGATATTGATAATCTTACTGATCTGAATTGCCTGAAATTTGAATAATTAAATGTTACGTGTGAACACGTGATCCAGTTAATTCGATTCAATAGTTATATCAAAAGAAAAACACATGACTAATTTCAGCCAATTTGAATTCAGGAATCAGCCCTGGTTCGATCAGAACAATTTCGAAGGATGGAATAACGCTATCCCGATGAAAACCTTAGTAATCTATTGCTTTGATCCGCGGGCATCAGACGTTCCGGAGGCAGTTGCCGCTTACTTCGGGGACGAAGTTTATCCCGGTGAAAACATTCTTGACGAGGCCGGAAACCGGGTTGGCCATACCAGGACACTTTTTACAGAAACTAATGGCGGAGGAAGGGCGGTGTCCGCTTTACAATCTGTGGCAGTTATGGAGTACCTGTTCAATATTAAAAATGTTGTGGTTGTGCATCATTCGTTTTGTGGGTTGACTTCCCTTACTCCTGAATTATTCAATCAGGAATTCCATGATCATTACCACGTGGACGTTTCAAATTTATTTGATCCGAACAGCATAGCCATTATGGACTATGAAAAATCAATCAGATATGATATTGAAATGCTTCGTTCAAACATTGCTGTTCCAAAGCATGTGAATCTTTACGGCTTCTTTTACGAGATAAGTTCTCAGCAGTTGATTGAGGTTGTCCGGGACGTTCCTGGAGAAACGCAGGCTTAAAACAATATGGCTGATACTACTCATCTAAACGATAATATCGTTTGCTAGTACCTTAATTTGAAGTTTAACCTGACACTAAAAATTTACACTTATGTTCTCAGATATTAAAATTCCAGACAGTAGTATCATTCGCCAGGCCGAAGAATACGCAAGAGAAAAATGCGGTGAAATGCTTTACCACCACGTTATGCGTTGCTACTATTTCGGCCGGCTCTTCGCACAGCAGGAAAATGCAAAAATAGATAATGAGCTGATGTTTCTATCAGCCGTGTTGCACGACCTTGGATTTGCACATGCAGGAGGTGGCTCAAACAGATTTGAGATAGAAGGTGCTCATGCGGCCCGGAAGTTTCTTTTGGATCGCGGTGTATCGGATGATTTTACCTGGAAAGTTTGGCATAACATTGCACTACACACCACAGATATCAGTTTGTATAAAGACGATGCATCTCGCTGTTCACAATTTGGAATTCTCTATGATATCATAGCCCTGCCTCCAGAAATAAAACTTGATCCCAGGGATGTCGCAGAGATAGTACACCTCCACCCCAGGATGGATTTTAAAAAGGGTTTTTATGGATTGCTAAGTGACGAACTTGATCGAAAAAAGCCATATCCGAACAAAATGCACTTTTGTGCCTGTATCGACTATCATAAAACTGGGTTTGTTGAAATACCCGATCCTGCAATATTGCTTAATAGCGCTCCTTTCGACGAATAGCCTAGACCTAAACCTTCGTTATAATTACTGGTAATAATTCCTAAAAAACATTTGTTATCAAAAAGAAAGGCGCCAAACATACTGTTCGGTGCCTTTCTTCTAAGCAACAGACTAAGAATCTATGTTGATATAACAGTTTTTCTAACGGGAATTAGAATGCCATTTTCTTTTCGGTAAAGAACTCCGCAAGCGTGGTTGGTTTTGCGCCGGTAATACGCTCAAGGTCATCGCTTGTGCCACTGAACAATCCCTCCACACAATCCTGTGCAACGTGAGTTACGTGTTGAATAAAATGGGGATGTGCGCCTTTTTTGTCAGTTATACTGGTGAACTCTTCCATGCTAACTGGCTTATAAGTTATCTTCCTGTTTAGCACACTGGACAGAATTTCACTCATTTCATATACATTATATTCTTCCGGGCCGAAAAGTCTTATAGTTTTTCCCCTATAATCTTTCGGGTCTACCAATAATTTGGCTACGGCCAGACCAAGATCCGCAGAATCAATCGGGGCCCAACGACCATCTCCAAAAGGAAGTGTAATTAAGTTCTCCTGTTGAATTTCTTCCCTGATGTAAAGGAACCAGTCGTCGAAAAAGGTTGGTCTTAAATGAGTCACTGGTATACCGGTCATATCTAAAATGCGTTCGCCGACCCAATGATCCTGTGCTGCATTGCTCTTCGAATCCCGCCTTGCAGAAATCTGTGACATATTGACGATCGTTTTTACGCCTGCATCTTTAGCAGCTTGAGCAAAATAAGCAGTCGCCTGTAATAATCCAGGCACCAACACTGGGAAACAGAAATAGGCGCTGTCCACACCTTGCATAGCATTGGCGATATCATCAAAGTTCAGAAAATCCCCAACGATCACTTCTACTCCTTTTGATACGAGTTTCTTCGCACGCTCATCTGCTTTATGAACTAATGCTTTTACCGAAACCCCATTTTTTAATAATTCTTCTATAGCGGCACCCGCACTTTTACCGGCTGCACCTGTTACTAATACTTTTATTTGCGTTTTCATATCTTTATTATTTTTTAAATTTTTGATTATACATTATGATCTGTGCTGGTGATAACGGAATGCCAGTCTTGAATTTCCCGATTAAACTTTTCCATTTTTTGATTAAAATAAAGCAGCGTGTCATTTCCAAGCGGCAGATGAACAGGAGGTTGCTCTGCATCAACAAGGTTCATAATTGCTGCCGCAAGCTTTACCGGATCTCCTGGTTGCTTGTAATTAATCTGAGAAGCAAATGCCCGCATTTGACCCGAAGTTGACGAATAATCTTCAATCACTGCTTCAGCAGCTTTGAGCGACGATCCATCCAAAAAGTTAGTTCTGAAGAAACCGGGTTCTATAGCAGTTACATGAATTCCCAGCGGCTTTACTTCTGCAGCAAGTGCTTCCGTAATGCCTTCAACTGCGAATTTAGTAGCAGCATAAAGCCCCCAACCTGAGGGTGAGGTAAGCCCGACTACAGATGAAATGTTGATGATGTGACCAGAACGTTGTGAGCGAAAGTAGGGTAACGCCGCACGGGTTACGTTAAGTAAGCCAAATACGTTTGTATCAAAAGATTGACGAACTTCATTATCGCTTGCTTCCTCTATTGCTCCTAAAAGTCCAAAGCCTGCATTGTTAATTAATATATCGATGTGGCCGAAATGATCCACTGCTTGTCTGAGTGCCGACTTTGCCTGGTCTTCTTGTGTCACATCCAGCCTAACAACATGCAGATTCTCACTACTGATTTCCCTTATCAGCTTTTCAGGTTGACTTCGCACGGTGGCTACAACCTTATCGCCATTTGCTATGGCCGCTTTGGTGATCTCCAAACCGAATCCTCTTGAGGCTCCGGTTATGAACCATATTTTTGCTTTCATTTTCTTTTATAATTTGTTGATTCAAAGTTCTGGCAATAGCCACGACTTCACCTTAGCGCAATCAAAGGACTATTTATGAATTTCAACTATCTTTCAGTTGGTGAGCTTAAATAGTCCTTGTATCAGTCCATAATTGTATCCACCAAACAAGGAAACCTCGAACATCTATTAGATTTCTAACAAATCCTCTATTTATCATAGATTGGTCAAATTCTAAAAAACACACAGATTGGTGTGCTTTTTATTTGAAAAGTATACAGATCTGTGTACTTTTGAGGGTGTTCTAAAAACAATTTAAAACGAAAATAAAATGACAGATTTTAGCCAATTCGAATTCAGGAATCAACCCTGGTTCGATCAAGACAATTTTGAGGGATTTAACCAGGCCATCCCTATGAAAACACTGGTAATTTATTGCTTTGACCCTCGGGCATCAGATATTCCGGAAGCAGTCGCTGCTTATTTCGGAGATGAAGTATATCCAGGCGAAAACATCCTCGATGAAGCTGGTAACCGGATCGGCCATACGCGGACGTTGTTTACGGAAACTAATGGTGGCGGCCGCGCAATAAATGCTATTCAATCAGTTGCCGCTATGGAATACTTATTCAGCCTGAAGAATGTTGTTGTTGTTCATCACTCATTCTGTGGTCTAACTTCGTTTACGCCAGATCATTTTAATACAGAATTTCATGATCATTATCATGTCGACGTTTCAGAAATGTTTGACCCGGAAAGCCTTGTGATTTCTGACTATGAAAAGTCGATAAAATATGATATCGATCTGCTTCGCTCCAGCATTGCCATACCAAAGCATGTTAACCTTTATGGTTTCTTCTATGATCTGAGTTCTCAACAGCTGACTGAAGTTGTTCGGGATATTCCGGAAACAGACAAAGCATAACACTTTTTGGTCGGCAAAATTCTGACAGCATTTACAATTAAATTTCATTAATCAGGTATCCATTAAATGGTATCTACAATTAAAAGCTTATGTTTTCTGATATTATAGTTCCTGACAGTGCAATTGCACGGCAAGCCGAAGAATTTGCACGCTCGGTGTCTTCCGACATGTTATTTAACCATGTGATGAGATGCTATTACTTCGGCGAACTCCTTGCTCAGCAAGAAAACTCAAAGGTAGATAGAGAGCTCATGTTCCTATCATCAGTACTGCATGACCTCGGTTTTACCGATGCCGGAAGAGGGGAAAATAGATTTGAGATCGAAGGCGCTCATGCTGCCCGGAAATTTCTTTTGGATCATGGCGTCGCTGATGACCGGGCATGGAAAATTTGGGATAACATAGCCCTGCACACTACTGATATTAGCCTTTACAAGGATGAAGGAAGCCGAATTTTGCAATTCGGTATTCTTTACGATCTGGTTGCGCTGCCTCCTGAAATAAAAATCGATCCGAGAGATGTTGCTGAAGTAGTTCATCGCTATCCGCGTTTAGGTTTTAAGCAAAGCTTTTACGAATTATTTCATGATGAACTTGACAGAAAGCAACCTTATCCGCATAAGTTTCACTTTTGTTCATGTATTGAACATCATCGTTCAGGTACGTTGACGCAGATAATACCAGAGCCTCAGTCTCTCCTTAATGGTGCTCCCTTTAGCGAATAGCTTTGGTGGGATAAATCTGCGGTGTCTTCCAATGCTCCAGATCGCTAACTTAGTCGCCTGATAAACTCCGTGGAGAACAGCAGCGTAAAGAGGCTATGCCATAATCAACATTGGTGCTTTTAACTTCGATTGTAGGTCTATCACAGAAATGCCTTAATTGCATTAAACTAAAAGTGCTAAACATGATTACAGTGTGGCCTCTTTTTCTTTTTGCCCCGTCGGATTATTCAATAACATTGGGAAAAAGACAGGATTCTTTCGCTTCGATTTTGTCTACTAAATTTGACTACAATAAATTAGAATTATGTCAGGTTTTAAACAGTTTTCATTCAAAAAATTCGGATACCTTGATTTTCACCAGGATTACGCCGCTCAAATGCAGCGGGGTGACTATACCGAATTTATCCGCATACTGTTCGTCAAAGCAGGAGGCCATGCCGTTATTGATTTTAAAGAATACCAACTCAATCGCGACGCCCTTTTTTTTATAAACAAAGGACAGTATCATAAGCTTGATGATACATGCCAGGGTACGATGCTTTATTATAACCGGGATTTTTATTGCGTTGAAATTCACGATAAAGAAGTTGCCTGCGACGGCATACTTTTTCATAATGTCTACGACATTCCTGAAGTATTGATGGATGAAAAGAACTCGTCAACAATGCAAGCCACTTTTCGCGACATAAAGGCCGAAATTGATGCAAACGACAGTAGTATGGAAGAGATGCTAAGGATATTGCTTAAACAGATCATTATTCGTTCAACACGGATCTGGAAAAGCGAACATCATGTCAATTCGGAAGAAGCACGGCAGGAAGTTGAATTCTCTCGTTCATTTAGCCAAATGGTAGAATGGCATTATACCAAATTACATACCGTAGCAGACTACGCTGATATGCTTAGTATCACGCCCAAGGCATTAAATAAACGCATAAGCCGGTACAGTAATATATCTCCTAACGATATCATAAAAAATCGTATTATCCTGGAGGCCAAACGCCTTCTTGTACATACTGCCTTAAGCGTGAAAGAGATCGGCTATAAGCTGGGTTACGACGATCCCTCTTATTTTATTCGCTTATTCAGTAAACATGCAGCAACTTCGCCACAAAACTTCCGGTTGCAATATCAAACCAAAGATTCGGGTAGCATCAATCAGTTAAATTTTACCGGGACTTCAAATTGAAGTCAGTATAGTATATTATTTTATTTAAGTATGTCCTGGCGGGGGAAATTGTCCTGTTCACGACGAATTCGGTGCATTGAATGGCCTTGATATGCACAGTAATTTTGTCTTGTTCAATAAAGGATAATATATTAAAATTAAATAAAATGAAAACTTCAGCTATTGCCGGCAGAATTTCAGCTGTAATTCTAACCTTAACATTAGGCGGCGCAGCAGTTGCACAAACAACTCAACCTATTGACCCTGCCCAGGATCCACACATTGAAAGTAATGTGAAAGCATTTTTGAACGTGCTCAATTCAGGAACAGGTAAACCGATAGAACAGCTTTCTCCAAAAGATGCCCGCTTAGTACTGGTCGGCGCACAAGAATCAGTAAAATTTGACTACAGCGATATCAGTGTTACCGAAAAAATCATTACAGAAGATGGACAGCAAATAAAATTGGATATCGTTAAACCAGCCAATGCTAAAGGCGTTTTACCAGTATTCATGTTTTTCCACGGTGGTGGTTGGGTACTCGGAGATTTTCCAACACACAAACGTTTAGTTCACGACCTGGTGGTTAATTCAGGTGCTGCTGCTGTATTCGTAAATTACACCCCGTCACCGGAAGCTCACTACCCTGTGGCTATCAACCAGGCTTATAGTGCTACAAAATGGGTTGCTGCTCACGGTGCCGAAATAAATGTAGACGGAAAAAGACTAGCAGTAGTAGGCAATAGCGTAGGCGGTAACATGGCTGCTGTGGTTGCGTTGATGGCAAAAGATAAAAAGGGCCCTGAGCTAAAACTGCAGGTGTTGTTATGGCCGGTGACTGATGCTAACTTCGAGACTGGATCTTACAACCAGTTTGCTACCGGCAGGTTCCTTACAAAAAATATGATGAAATGGTTCTGGGATAACTATGCTCCAAACCTTGAGGATCGCAACCAGATCTATGCTTCACCTCTACAGGCAACAACTGATCAATTAAAAGGGTTGCCTACAGCAGTGATTGAAACTGCGGAAAATGACGTATTGCGTGACGAAGGCGAAGCTTATGGACGCAAGCTGGATGAAGCCGGTGTTAAGGTTAGCTCTATCCGCTACAATGGTATGATTCACGATTGGGGTTTGTTAAACCCATTGGCTAAAGTACCGGGCACTCAATCTGCAATGTTACATGCAGCCGCTGAAATTAAAAAGGCGTTGGCAAAATAATCCCTGTTATTACAGACCGGGGCTATAAGACTATCTAACAAGTCATTATTAACTCCAGGAAAGAAAAAGGGGTAGAAATTTGATTTCTGCCCCTTTTTCTTTTGCCAATTTTCGTTAATGAATAGCGGCATATTCTTAAGCTGACGCTCTCGATACTATAAAAATCTGAATTGCTGTAAAATGCCATTTCGTTATTGAAGGCAAAATATACTGCAACGATTTTAAAGTTCGTTCAACAAGCGTTCAGCTATTTTTTTATTTAAAGCGGCAACATCGCCGTTTCCTGAAATTTGTGCTACGATTGGCGCTCCTGTGATTAAGGTCAATAGTTGAGGGAGAAGGATCTCAACCTTATCGGGAGTGGTTAATAGTAATAGGCGCGTTCTGATAAAATCATTCCATTTTTCAAAATGCGCTCCGACCTTATCGCGGAGAGGTTTAGATTCTTTAATATTGAATTCACTTAAACCCCGATTGAAAGCGCATCCGTTAAAATCCTCTTCTGCAAACCAATCTTTTAACGAATCAAAAATTGCCAGGATCTCCTGCTTAGGATCATGTGTGCCTTCTGAAACACGTTTTTCCATATCAGAGAAACGTAGCCAATCCCGAAACTCTAAGGTGGCACTCATCAGATCAGATTTTGACGGAAAATGATCATAGAAACTCCGCTTAGACACATCGCTCTCCGCGACAATACGGTCAACACCGACCGTATTGAAACCAAATTCATTAAACAGCGCGTACGCTGTTTTTAATATGCGCTCCCTTGGCTTTAAGGTTTTTATATTTTCAGTTCGTAAATCTTTGGGAACTAAACTAGTTGTTGCCATAATAAATCATCAATAAATTCAACGTTTACAACGCTGAATATAACACACAGATCTGTCTATTTACAAAGGTAAACTTGTTAGAAGACTTTCTGATGCATTGAGCTAAAAAATGACAAAATAAAACTAAAGCCCTTCATTATTAACATCTAAGGAGAAGTAATGAACTATTGTTAAAATGCCGTTACCTTTTGTGCTATATATGGTTTTACGTTTGGAAGGAATAACTCTTCCTGTATTCGCTAGGCGTAATACCTAGGTTCTTTTTAAAAAATTGTGTAAAATTAGGCTGTTCAGCAAAGCCAATCGAATAACCGATGTCGTTTAAAGTCCAATCCGTTTGTAATAGCAAAGCCTTACTCTCCTCAAGTAGTCGATCCCGAATATGCGTGCTAATGTTCTGGCCAGTGTGCTTTTTTAATAACGCGTTTAAGTAATTGGGATGCAAAGCAAGATGGTTGGCAAATTCCTTTGCCGTTTTGATACGTATTGGGCTTTCCTGATTGATGTCAGAAGCTTCAGTCTCCAGTAATTGAAAAAACTGATGAATGTGCCGGTATTCTTCCAAAACAGTATTTGGCACAGGGATGTCAGCTGATTTAACGCTTTCAATGATGATCAATTGCAGATAAACTTGCAATGTTTCCTCTGTCAATTCGCCTCCCTCTGCAACTTGCGTATGCATCTGTTCATAGAGTGCATCAATTGCAGTTACAGCAGATTGATCCAGGTTGATCACACTTCTTGAAATATCTGAGAAAAGCTTATGCTTATCCATCGCGTATTTCAACGTAGGATATGAATCAACATATTTCTTCTTAAACAGACAATAATGGCCTGACAGGGTAGGCGATATGCTACGCCAGGATATTATCTCGTTTGGATGGATAAAGAAAATGCATGGCCGGTCAACATGGTAATTGTTCATTCCTAATGAGAACAATCCTTCTCCTCGGCTTATAAATAATATTTTGTAAAAATCTCTGCGGTTAGGAGAGATATAATTATCACAAACAAGATTATTACAATTAACTACACGAATATTCCAGTTTTGAATGTAGTCCCTTTCTACAGGAATTTTTCCGGGAAAATCGTGAAGCAATGCTATGTTTGGCATGATGCGTAATTAGTACAGGGATAAATAACAAATATACGATTACTCTTTTCAAGCTGAGATATTTTCTATGATAAATACCCTTGTTAAGTTTTTTTTGTGTTACTGTAAAATTTCTCGTCAAAAACTTTTGAGTCAGATAGGTTGGTCATTATTTACAAAATATCTGGTAACGTTGGGGGTTCTATAAGCCGGGAGGCCATTGTTATAGCTATGCAACTACTAGCTTTATTAATATTGTATTAACTTTGATTGCAATGCATAACTTTTAAAGGGATTTGCGATTGTCAAATGCGCGTTTTTCACTAAATTTAGTACTGCGCTTGACTAATCCTTTAATAGTGATGACAGATTACCCCTATATGACGGCTCAAAAAGTAAAAGTCCTGCTTTTCTATATCATAGCTACAGCCGTTTTCTGTTTCTCATTTCAACAAAGTAAAGCCCAGTTAAAACACGCGACTATATCGAAATCGCTTATTATCACAGACTCTTTGATCCATAAGGGTGATTTTTATGCTAATCTGGCACCATACCACTTTGTTGACAGTTCGATAAAATACCTGTTAAAGGCGCACAAGCTTAGTACGGCAGCTGGGAATGAGCGAAAAATCGTTCAAACATCAATTTTGCTCGCCATTCAGTATGCAAAGAAAAATGAATGGAAGACAAGTGAGTCTTTTAGTGAGATGGCCGTTGCTCCTTATCTCAAGCGTGACGATTTAGTCAACGCGGCGAAAACCTATAATACGCTTTCTTCCATGTTTTTATTCGGCACGAATATCAATGCTAAAATGGTGTCTAGGAGCGTATTTTTCAGTAATGAGGAACGAAAGATATTGCTGGCAAAAAAGGATGTCTATGGTGCAGCATTAGCGCTCAAACACATGGGAGATGCAAATTTGTATATCCGGAATCTAGATTCATCTGACAACCAGCTAAAAAGGGTTTTACAAATTTATAAGAAGGTTAGTCCTCAAAAAATCCATGAAGTTTATTTCTTACTGGCTAGTTCCAGCGCTTTAAGAGGGGATCTGCCTAAAGAACTTGAGTATCGAATGAAGGTCTTTTCTACCATGCCGGCTACGACCTCAAAATGGGAAAAAGCGTATTATTTTTTTAAAGCGGCTCTTACCTACGAAGGGATGGGAAGATACAGTTTAGCGCTGGATTACCTCAAAAAAAGCTTCGCACTCTATCCAACGCAAGGGGAGCTGACTTGGAGGTTTATGAACGACCTTATCAAATTACAACGAAAAAAAGAAGCTATCCTCTTTTTTTTAAATAATAAGAAAAACATAGACCTGCGTACCTGGTATGATACAAGCTTCTATTATCGTAGCCTGGGGACCTATTACCAGGCTATTGGAAATAATAAAAACGCTGAGAATAGCTATCTGAAATTATTGAAATTTGGGAAAGGAGATATGTCAACGATAGGCGCGATTTCAGAAACTAAGGTGAATAACTATTTAACCATAATAAATTTCTATCTGAGCAGAAGAAATTATACAAAAGCCGCACATTATATAACCGAACTGGATTCCATTCCGAAGTTTATAACCAATCAAGTTACCGAAAGCGAAATCGAGCTGATTAAGTTCAAGACAGACTCGGGAAATAATCGCTATTTATCTGCCATCAAGCACTATGGAAATTACCAACTGATTAAAGATACAATTCTAAATTTTTCGAAGGCCAGACAAATTTCGGATATGGAATTAAAGTATGCAACAGCCGAAAAAGATAAGAATATAGCTTTACTTAAGAAACAAGCCCTGATGGATAGGGAGCGTTCGGGATATTTTATAGCTTGTATCGTTCTGCTGACCATTATCCTCGCAGCTTTGTATAGTCGAAATCGGCTTAGGCGTCGTAATATTAAACTGCTTCGCGAGAAACAAACAGAAATTATATCAAAGAATACTCTATTGGAACAATTGAATACCGATAATAAGTTGCTTTTAAAAGAAGTACATCATCGGGTAAAAAACAACATGCAGACAATTGTTAGTTTACTGCATTCTCAATCCGCGGGATTGCAGGACAAAACGGCTTTAAGCGCGGTCTTGGATAGCCAACACAGAGTTTATACGATGGCGCTAATTCATCAAAAACTTTACAAAGGGGAGCTTGGCACAACTGTCTACATGCCAGAATATATAGCAGAGTTTGTCGACTACTTAAAACAAAGTTTCGATAGTGGTGATAAAATAGCTTTTTCAATAAATATTGAACCGCTTTTCTTCGATGTAGGCATCGCAGTTCCTATTGGATTGATCATAAATGAAGCGATTACAAATTCGATCAAACACGCATTTAATAAACAGTCGGCAGGAGAAATTAAAGTTAATTTATTTGCATCGGAGGATGCTGCTTGTTTAATTATCACGGATGATGGCTGTGGTATGCCTGATACTTTCCTTTTAGAGAAGTCAACATCATTTGGTATAAAACTAATGTCTGGCCTGGCGGACTATGATTTGGGAGGAAATCTTCAGATTCTAACTAATAACGGAACTACTTTAAAATTAAGTTTCAATATGAATCTCTTTCATCAATGAAACCAAAAGCTTAATTTGCTCATTTTTCGTTGACTATCGGTCGCTTACTAGTAAAGAAATGTCCGGCCGATACAGGAATAAGTAATACAATCAGCCAATAGGTCAGCCCTCAATATTTAAATAAATAATTGTTGATTTTCAAGAGAACGCGAACTGAAGTAAAAAACGACTAACGATTGGTATCTATAGAGCAGGATATTTCTCATTAAATTCTTTAATAATGTTGTTCGTTAGTAGAGAAGTATCCTTAAGAAAGGATTCAAGGATTTTTTTATTCCTTATCCTGATTAGACCAACGCTGCCGGCCATACTTACCTGCTCCTGCTGTAAAAACTTAAAATCTTTGTGTTTATCCAAAGCTTTCTCCTCATTATCCTGCATAACCCCGCCGTTATGGGCTAAAAGGTTTCTGATATTTTGGTAGTGTGCAAGTCGCCCCCAGGGGGCATGTTCACGAGATGCGCTAACTAGCCTTCCTACCAGAGACAGATAATTAGTGTATTGTTCCAGAATTCCTCTGCCGGAAATATGGTTTAGCTTGATATGGATGTTTGGTTGACTTTCCAAAGTGCTTGCCACTTTCATGAGAAAATGTTCAAAGGAGGCATACATGGTCACAAAAATTGAATTTACGAAAAGCCATTCAATATTGTTCAGATGACTGCCTTCATCAAGCCAATCGCTACTCGTCTCATTTTTAATCACCCTTTCCGTAAAATCATCATTCTGATCCTTAAAGCGTTGTAGGTTATCATCCGCAAGCAGTAAATAGGACTTTAAATTTTTCACGTATAGAGTGTTACTCAGTGGAAGACTGTATTTTAACATTATAGAAGTAATTTACGTCCAATATCACCCATTGCTGAAATTAGTTCTTTAGATACTGTCTCACTTATCACGCCGCTTATCACCATTTCCGTAGTCTTACCTAAAAAAAGTTGGTACCATTTCTTTTTACCAAGTATGTAAAAGTCTTTTAGTTCCTGAAGTTCAGCAGAAAGGTCATCATAGATGATTTGTTGTCCCATTTTTATTTTTTCCAATTCCTGCAATACTTGATCAAGTTTTGCTTCCGCAGCAATCTGTTCTTCTCTTGTAAACTGATCTTCGTTTATACGGATACCCAAATCATCCAGTTCTTTTGCTAAATAGTAGTGAATAGACTCGTGTTCATAATTGACCTGGCATTCATCTTTATTGGTGCAGACTAAAATATGCTTTCGATATTCTTTATCATTCGCTTCGAGGATCACACGTAGGAAAGTTATTTTATCTAAAGGGCTATTAATATTGTATAGTTCCGATTGTGCTTCATTGATTACTTTCTCATGTTCATCTACCTGATGTTCTATGTAGTGACTAACGAATTTCTCTGCTCTTTTCTTGATATAATCCATTAGTGTTCTTTTCTGAATTAAAATTAAAGATATTATAATTTTTGAAGTTTATTAGCCAATTGGGGATGTCGGAGGCACCTTCTGACTGGCCCATCAGTTGTATTTGCTCCTCAGGATACCGCTCCAGTCCCCAGACTGGACATAATTCGAACCAAATTTCGGAGCAACTGAAACTTCTTGCTTTAATTGAAATTGCGTAAACGCTTTCAATTATCCCGAACATTATTAGAGATGAATATATCAATTGCCATATTTAAATACGGCAATTAATGAACCACAGACTGAACTACGATTTGCGAACCGCAATTCATCAGCATTCTCATGCAGGCCAATAAAGATCTTGCGAAGATTATTATTTATGCTTTTGATAAAAGACATCATAAAACTTTTCTTTCCCCGAATGCTGTTTATTACGGAAAGGTTTGACCCAAGCTAAGATGAAATCACGAAAACCTGATTGAGACAACCCCTTAAGTAAATTTGAATAGGGTTCAATTATAGACGCAGTTAGCATCTTATGATTAATTCCACGTCGAATAGTTGCATGTGACAAACCTATGCTTTTCAGCTTTTGATATTGATTGTAACAATTTTCGGGCGGCGTAGAAATTATAAAGCTCGTTATCCAACTGAAGGAATCACCGCCAAAGAATAACCGCTGCCCGAAGGCTGATTTATAGAGTTTATCAAGGTTCTCCGTCCCGAAACGGCTTACAAAAAACCTGAGCAGATCCAAATACTTTTCCGGACTATCGATGTTTATAAAGTTTCTTATTATGAACAATTCAGGAGATTCGACAATCGTATGATTCGTATTGATTATTTTGATAAGACCTCCGTTTCTAGTTGGGTTGGAAATTTCATATGCAAAATTTGTTAGCTGGGAGATAGTCAACTCGCCGCTTTGAGCTATTGAATCAAAAGCCTTAATAAACGTTTTGGAGAAACGTGATATTCGGAAAATATTTGCTAGTTGGCCGAACAACACTTCCTTATGATTAATCTTGCTTTCTTTGAGCGGAAATTCAGTTGTAAAACAAGATTTAATGGCGGAGACAATGAGATTAAAAGTAATTTTTTCGTTGATGTTTGTTAAGTACTTTAAAATTTGAAGAAAAAAAAGCAAAGCATCATTCTTGTTTTTTTGCAACTGGGTATCGATAATCTTACCCATAGCACGAGATTCGATCAAATTACTGTCAATTTTACAGATCAGCAATTCAAGCACCACGGCCCAAGACGAAAGTCCTATATTTTTATCTAAGATATCGTTAAAACGCCGTTGGTTTTGTCCGATGTAAAACTTACTAAAAATATAGTAAGCTGTAAAATATTCCAGAAAAGTTTTGTGAGTAAACTTATTCTCGAAATAAATGGAACGGATCTTCGCAAAATCGAGAAACTCTACCGCTGCTTTTTCTGCTTCGCTTTCGTCTTCAATCTCTCCATTTTTCATCAGGTATTGTTTGATGTGCTTTTGGACGACTGTATTATTAATTCTTTTAGTGGGGTTATCAAATTGCCAGTAAGCAATAGAAGAAAATACGGAAGTTTTATTATGGATTTGCAGGTTGAACTTTAGTTTCTTTTCTTTCTCATCCCTATGATCCACAATAGTATTAGTACAGCCTTCATAAATACTAAGTTTATTGGTTGGCAATTCTAGTTCATTACGATAAAGAATCAAAATGAGAGACAGCAATAATGGGTTAAATTTCAATTCATTGTCGACGTATGCGAGTTGTGCTACACAACCGGCAATTTCTGATCTTCGACGTTGGAAATCCTTTTCCTCCAAAGCGTACCATTTACCAACATAATCCTCGAGTTGCTCTTGGTTAAAATTCTTTACTTCAAGCTCGTAAAAGTTATTAAAGGAAACTTCTTCGTACGATTCATAACGGCTAGTTACAATAACAAATGCGTCAGGATAAGTCGCGGTGAAATTCTCAATATCATTGCGGACATTGATCCTGTCCTGTACATCAAATATTTCGTCGATACCGTCGAAGAAAATCAGGCAGGGGAAAAAAGAAAGGATACGGATTATCCTTTCCAGAGAAATATCAGTTTGATATTCGCTAGCTAAAGTATTGACAAGAAATGCTGCAAAGCTGAGTCCATGAGCTACTTTCGCCTGATTATATTTGTGCAATTCAATGCGGAATGGCAGGTAGCGATATATATCGTTGTTTTCAAAGACTCTCTCATCATTTTCCAGAATCTTGCAAATAGCATATTTGATAATTGAAGATTTGCCGGCACCAGGGTTTCCTAAAATAACCAGTCTCTGACCGTGGTTAAAAAGATATTCAAATTCACCGCCAAACGATCCTTTGTATTGAAAATCATTTAAAGGAAAAACTCCTTTTATACGGCGGCTCGCATTGTCTGCAAAAGCTTGCTTCAACATATTTACATTCAAGGCTTTTGCCAGGGATAAATCTGGAAAAGTTAAAGCCATTTCAATTATTCCGGAATTACTGTTTTTCCAGTTTAATCCGAAATCAAATAAAGGAGGGACAAAAAGTTCGTATAATTCCACCTCGCGGGGACGTTGTTTAGTCACGGATAGCCCAAAAAAGTTCAGTCGGGAAAAATTATTGAAACATTTGTCTTTGTATGACAATCGAAAACTCTCATAATCGGAGTAGTTAAAGTCATTATCGATCTTTAAATCCGAAAACTGCAATTCTAATAATTCGTTTATTTTCTGAAACTTGCGAACATCATTCAAGTGTTTGATCAGTGCGTAAAGATCCGAGGCATCTAGGATTTGACTGTTAACGTCAAATTTAATTTTCCCCTTTGTAACACTGTCAATTGAGCTTTGCGAATAACTTCTTTGCTTTTCAGTTAGGATATAAATTAATACCCGGTCGACACGTTTGGAGTAACCGGACTTTAAAAATTTGTTTAAAGTCGTTTTAACTTTTTCAAGCGAATTCGTTGCGGTGACCTGAATTCCTATCTTTCTGAGCTGGTCGTCAACAAGATCTATGCTTTCTGCATTCTTTCTATCTGTCTCGTTGGTATTGCGAAACCTCGCTTCAAATGCGATATTCAGGATTGGAATAATGATATTTTCAGCATGTTGATTAATGTCGTACTCTGAGTTTGCAGTGGCAATTTTGACCTGAACTTGAAACCTGGATAAATAATCGCGTATAGATACCAGCAGTTTATTGTGATTTGACATATTAACTTAAGCAACAAGGTTTATTGATGGCTTTATCCAAAGATAATAAATCCGCCTCTTAAGAGGCGGACCTCCGATTTTTTTCTATTCTTCGTCGCTGTTGGATATATCGGTCGATTGCCCACAGGATAAAAACCTCTCCGGGAAATAAAACTTTCTTCGAATCTATACCGGATGACTTTCCAAAAAATATGTTGAAATGGTAAACATCTGTTCAAAACACGACTGAATCTTTTAAAAGATATCCGGATTGGTTTAGACACATAGATTTACCAATCTGTTAATTATCTTATAATTGGAACTTTGTGAAATGCTATCCAATTCTTGTAAAAATTATTACGAGCATTTATAAAAATAGAATATTATTCGAAAAATTGCTGACTTTCAACATAATACGTTTTACGCTTATCCAATTCAGCTTTGAGAATCACCTCACCATTGAGCGTCAAGGTTTGCTTTGGCCGGTGTACTTGCAGAAAATCACGCTCTTTTTCGGTGATGGTATCCGGAAAATTTTGACGGATATGATTTTCTGCATCAACTAAGACCGTATTGATCGCCTCAACCAGGATGTCGATATTCATCTCAGGAATTTTATTCGCTTTAGAAAAGGGCGATATTCTCGCGGCATATAGGATCTCATCTACATAGGCGTTGCCAATCCCCTGAACAGTCTTGCCTTCAGTTAAAACGGTTTTGATCGGTTTCGAGAGTTTTGACAGAGCAGAATGCAGATAACCGGGTGGGATAGCCAAAGCGTCAGGGGCCGTAGCTGGTTTTGGATCCAAGGTTAATATGACAGCCTTTTGCCAGTCTGTTATTGCCAATCCAGTACCATCATCGAATAACAGCTCAGCGATGGTAAATCTGTTTTCATTTTTACCCTCAAACCAAAACATAGTACCATGAAGCATCAGGTGAATACTTAACACACGGCCATTTTGAAATTCAAAACGTAACTCCTTACCTATTCTGTTTATCTTATTTAAAAGCTGGCCCTCCAACGCCGTCTTGATGTCTGCGGCGGGGACTTTAAGTTGCCGGGTTATCAGAATATCAACTAACGATAATGTCTTTCCGACAAGTTTTTTAGTAAGATTGCTGCTAAATATATTTAGATCCGGTATTTCTGGCATGACTCTATTTTTAAGGTTATTTATATTCACTCTCTATCCGGTAGCCAATTTCTTCAATAACTGAATCTGGCAATATCACGCCGGATTCCTGTATCCACGTCCATTCGCCGGTATGCCCTATTGTAGCCATAAAGCGTTCGTTAAACAGCACATCATAGTTTATCGACTGCATGATCACTTTACAAATTACGGTTTCGCCTGCGTATTCTATTTCGAAACTAAATACCGGAGTTTGATCTTCCATAGTATGTTAATGGGGCGTTTCCCCTGGCAACTGAATATTTAATTGGAGTTCCTGGTTGAGTTTGGTTATGAAATAATCGTACAATGACAATGACGGCGCGTCACCTGCATGGATAAAAAAGTATAAGGATTGCAATCCTTGTTGTTTCCATTCTTTCAAACGTTTAATCCATCCCTCTAGTCGCAGCAAGTCGGTCGGCTCATCGCCACTATCCACAAATCGAATAAAGGCATGTGGAATTGGCAAGGTCATGTGAAGACAATCTCTTCTGCCTGCGGTGTCGGAAATAACTGTGCCCATGTTTAATTCTCTAAGACAGTTAAACAGGTTATCACGTTCCCCATTATCAATAAACCAATTCTTATGACGTACTTCAACAAATACCGGTACCTCAGCCGGCAGTGTTATCAAATAGGTCTTCAGCTCTGATAAGAACTTCGACGAAAAGTTATCCGGCAGTTGCAGGAACAACGGACCGAGGTGAGTACCAAGAACGGATATGCTGGTATAAAATTCGTTGGTCTGTTCTTCCACGTTTCGGAACCGTCGTATGTGAGAGATGCTTTGCGGAAATTTAGGACAGAATTTAAAATATGGAACTTCTTCTACCATTTGTTTCCAGGCAAAAATCCGCTCAGGAGAATGGATTTGATAAAATGTAGCATTGAACTCAATTGAATTAAAATGCCTGGCATATTTGCCTAAGAAGTCCGCATCTTTCGTACCCTTGGGAAATATTGTACCAATCCAGTTTTTGTAACCCCACTTCGGCGCACCTATATAAGCTTGAAACCCACTTGAGGGCTGAGAGCCTTGCAAAGTAGATATAGTCATGGCACTATCAGCAGGCAAGCTATAATCAACGTTAGATAAATCTGTTTCGATTCTTCCAAAATGCATAGGCCGAAGTTACGCATGATATTCGTCAGACGGATATGATACAAACATTTTTTCTTATGGATTGCTATATAGGAAACATCGTTATGATCAATATCACCACATTTACAGTCAATAAAGATGATGGCTCTAAACAGACCGTCACCATAGAGCCTGTGCTGATAGAGCTCCCAGGGGCCAAACAATTTACAGGCGTTTATCGATTAACAGATACTGACTTGACCGGGAAGGAATTGGGGGAAGTAGCTT
Source organism: Mucilaginibacter sp. cycad4 (assembly GCF_034263275.1). Lineage (NCBI taxonomy): Bacteria > Pseudomonadati > Bacteroidota > Sphingobacteriia > Sphingobacteriales > Sphingobacteriaceae > Mucilaginibacter > Mucilaginibacter sp. cycad4. The sequence goes on from NZ_CP139559.1 coordinate 5,975,361, forward strand.
TTCATCTTTACAAGGTGGGGGAATGGGAGTTTACGGGCGATGCATTCAGCTGTGCAGAACAAGATCAGATCGTGGAATTCATAAAAGAAAAGGAACCGTTTGATTCAATTGCTTTTTCAGAGATTGTAGATGGCACGGAACACCATTACCGGATCACGGACAATGAGGGACATTTCGGAATCGAAAAAGACGGCATTTTCATTGGCGTTATTGAACATAACGAAGACTGGGAGCAAATCGCAGGTGATCCGCTCCCGGCCGAGTTGTTCGAGAAACTCGTATCAAAGATTGAAAGTTTTAACGATTAAGCCATGGACCCTCTACAAATCTCTTGTGTTATCGGTGACAAGCATTGCGATATGGAAGCTATCGAAACTGAATGTGCCGGACACGCAGGTCCCTGTTTTTTATTAAAACAAGATAACGACATTATCGGAACAATTTGTAAAACAGTTGGGGGCTATATTCACGTTGGCGATACCGGGCTTAGTCTGGATGATATTAGCGGAATTGGCGAGCAGATCGACGCTGGCCTGAGCAGTTTTTAGCTTTACTGTGTAATATCAAAAAGACAACCCTGTTAATTTATCATTGGGAAGGTGATCAAAAATCAAAGTAAACAGTGGAACGAGATTTAAAAATGTAAATAAGGGTTTGGAAATCACAAAATACTAACTATATTAGCATTGTATTATTCCTGAATTCTTTGTAACTTCAAATGTCAGTAATTAAGCAATTCGATATCGTTTATGACGGAGCTCCGGCAACTGTGACCGAACATGATTTGAAATCAGGCCGGGTATTTCGTATCGAGTTTTCGAAACGCGCGCTCCTGCCCTTGATCATCACTGTTGCCCATGACGAGGATGATAAAAAGTTTTGGACGTCAATTCCTGAAGGGCGGCAAGCATTGGCTGAAGAAGTCGGCAAGCTTGTTGCCAGTTATCTTAGAAGCAATATACAGATATGTGTTACTACAACGGACAAAAAGTCACCCGTGCCGAGTTTATTCGATTAAAAAACCTGGAAAAGGAAGTTCGCCGGTATAATTTTCTAAATGTAGGCGTACATAATGGCTTCATGTTCCAGCCCTCGGCCATCGCCATTGCCAACAGCGATAAAACAGATTTTGAACTGGTGCAGGCGCACTGGGGTTACATGCCTTACGGTATTAAAACGCACGAAGACGCGCAATTATTTTTGCGGAAATACACCACAATGAACTTCAAATCTGAAAACATGCTCCTGAATGATAAAGGAGAACCTTCGATGTGGGCAAGTGCGGTTAAAAATGGACGGACCTGCCTGGTGCTTTCCACCGGCATGGTAGAAAACCGGCATATCAATAAAATTGGAAAGAAAGGCGAACCTTTAAAAACCACGGATGCTTATCCTTATATGGTGACTATAAAAGATAAGGAATACTGGTGGATGCCTGGTTTATATAATCAGGTGCTGGATAAAGAAACCGGAGAATTGGTTTATACATTCGCTTTTGCTACGACCAAAGCTAATGCCCTGATGCGTCAAATTCACAATAAAGATAACAAGTGGCGGATGCCGGCAGTTGTGAGCGATGACGTTGCTTATGAATGGTTGCTTGGAAATCCATCTGTTGAAAGAATGCAGGAAATTGCCCGTACACAGGTACCGTCTAAAGAAATGGAATATTGCACTATCACCAAAGAATACTTACAACGAGAGGCAAATCCCACAACCTACGATATGTTGCCACCAATTGATATGAGTTATATGGATACCGAGGAAACACTGCTTTATCCTGCTGCTTGATACAACATAAAGCATAGATAGCGAACGAAAAAGATGTATTTATTTATAAACCTCTGTTTTTATGTCGTTGTGCATCCCTTAAAAAGCCCTCAACATTCATTTCATCAGGCTTCGGCCGTAATTTTTCGAAGTCAGTTACCCTCTTTTCCTTTTCCTGATTTAGCAAAGTCATGTAATCCCTAATCCTTGTTGGCCATGAGCCATTAATCAAACAATTAACAAAAGCCTTGCGTGATATCTCAGCGACAACTGCGCAGTTGTCAAAACGTACAGGAAATAAACAATACAGTAACTCTTCTATCTCTTTATATTCACCGGTCTCGTCCACGTTGCAAAAATCAAAGATGACCGGCACTGACGACTGTAGCCAATCTAATGGAAAGTATCCTTGTGGGTATCCTACGAGATATATGCCGGGTTTCAATATAATGAAACACTTTTTGCCTTTGGAAAAATGGCCATAGTCTTTCTTTTTCCGCATGCCGTAAACTACCCAGACCATGTTTTGATAAAAGTTTTCTCGTGCGGCTCTTTCTTTTGGATCGATAGACGAATATTGAAATTCAACGACGTAGCCTTGACTGGTGCGGACATCGGCAATATGTTTCTCGCCAGTTAGTTCATCAGAAAGAATAAACTCTTGCCATTCTGCCTGAAATTTATTTTTCCATAAGCGATGCCAATAGGTTTCTGGCTCCCACCAATTATCGCACCTTGTCATGCTGCGGTGGGCCCAATGATGAATTCTTCGAGATCCGCATTTAGCAATAACAGGCTTTGCACATCTGGGGCACAGCCCGGCCAAGCCGGTTTGTGCTTCAATTCGCAAGTCGTCAACCATTGCAAAACGCATATCGTACTTAAATATTGAAACTTAAATAAACACTTAGTTATCTAAAATTCCTACCCTTATCTAAATATTCATCCGGAGCCGGCCCACGAACTTGCGTACGTTTATCTACCGGAACGAATGGCGATGCTTTTTCATCTGCACGCGATAACGTAAGAACAGGTTGCTGATCATTTTGAATAGCCGTTAATTTACTCAAAAGACTGGTGTAATCAAAACAACGGCGAACGATAACGTGAACGACTTCAGTTTTTTGGATTTTGCCTTCCACCATCAGCAGACGGGCGTTTTGTATTTCTTTACGGTATTTATCAAAAAGCTGGGGGAATACAACCAGGTTGCTGTTCCCTGTCTCATCCTCCAGCGTAATGAAACAAACGCCACCTGCCGTACCGGGCCGCTGACGTACTAACACCAATCCAGCTACTTTGACTATTTGGCCGTCGATACAGTCACTTAACTGTTTACAGGATAGCACATTGAACAAATTCAGTTTGTCGCGTATAAAGCCTACAGGATGTCCTTTGATAGATAGACCGGTAGTCGCATAATCCTGTACTACGTGCTCTGAAGTCTTCATTAAGGGTAATTGGACCTGTGGTTCGAACTCACTTTCGGAGGGCTGACCTTCAAAGGCGCCGATAGGCCGGTCTTTCAGCGCAGCTACTTCCCAAAGCGCCTGCCGTCTGTCCATACCCATTGAACGGAAAGCATCAGCATTGGCGAGTAATTCAAGCGTAGCGACCGACACGCCTGCCTCGCATAACTGGTTTGCAGCTGTGTATTTTCCTTGCCGTCCTGCGATCAGCATCTTTATTTCATCGTCTCTGATGCCTTTGATTTGCCGAAAGCCCAGGCGTAATGCATAATAATCTCCGCATTTATGTTCCAATAGATTATCCCATTGAGAAAGATTAATATCTATGGCCAAAATTTTGACGCCGTGTTCCGAGGCGTTTCTGACAATTTGTGCCGGTTGATAAAAACCCATTGGCTGGCTGTTTAAAAGCGCGGCTGCGAACACATCCGGGTAATAATATTTGAGCCAGCAGGAAACATAGACCAAAAGGGCGAAACTCGCCGCATGGCTCTCGGGGAAGCCGTAACTCCCAAACCCTTCGAGTTGTTTAAAAATACGTTGCGCAAACTCCTTGGTATACCCGCGTTCCACCATGCCGCCTATCAGCTTGTGTTCAAATTTGGTAACCAGCCCGTTGAATTTAAATGTAGCCATACTCCGGCGTAATAAGTCAGCCTCGGCAGGTGTGAAGCCGGCAGCGACAATAGCAATTTCCATCGCCTGTTCCTGGAACAAAGGGACGCCCAATGTTCGCTCCAATATCGCCTTGATTTCCTCCGACGGGTAATCCACGGCTTCTTCACCTGTTCTGCGGCGCAGGTACGGATGTACCATATCTCCCTGTATTGGTCCGGGCCTGACAATCGCAACCTCTATTACGAGATCATAAAAGCAGGTGGGTTTCATCCTGGGAAGCATGGACATTTGTGCCCTGCTCTCGATCTGAAAAACGCCCAGGGTATCGGCCGCTGTGATCATTTCATAAACTTTTGGATCATCCTGCGGAATATTGGCTAATGTAAGGTTCAACCCGTAATGCTGTTTAGCCAGGTCAAATGCTTTGCGAATGCAGGTCAGCATGCCCAGGCCCAGGACATCCACCTTTAAAAAACCAAGCGCGTCGATATCATCCTTGTTCCATTCGATGTTGGTGCGGTCCTGCATTCTTGCCTTGAAGATGGGACAAAGGTCACTCAGCTGGCCTTCGGTGATCACAAAACCGCCTGTATGCTGCCCCAATTGCCGGGGAAACCCGATCAGTTGAGAGGTCAGTTCCAATACTTTCAGCATCAGCGGTTCCTTCGGGTTCAGCCCCATTTCCAGTAGTTTGCCTTCTTCAAACCACTCGTCCGTAAATTCCCAGATCGCGTTGGACAGGCGACTAACGGTATCCATCGACAACCCCATGGCCCTGCCCACATCCCGGATCGCACCTTTCTGATGGAGAACGGTCACGGTCGGTAAGATCGCAGCACGGTCACGGCCAAACCGGTTAAAAATATATTGGATCACTTCTTCCCTTCTTTCATGTTCAAAATCAACATCGATATCCGGCGGCTCGTTCCTGGCTTCGGACATGAACCGGGCAAAAAGCAGATTGAATTTATCGGGGTTGACGGATGTAATGCCAAGGCAGAAACATACAGTCGAGTTCGCCGCTGAGCCACGACCCTGGCAAAGTATACCATGTTCACGGGCCCAGCGTACATAGTCTTCCACGGTCAGAAAGTAATTCGCATTATCGGTCTTTTTGATAAAGTCCAGTTCGTATCTGATTTGCTTAACTACCTTATCCGGCAGGTTTTCGCCATAATAATTCTTTGCACCCTCCCAGGCCAAAACCTCCAGTTGTTCATCCGGGGTACGGCCATCCGTGGTCAGTTCCCGCGGGTATTGGTATTTCAACGATTTCAAATCGAACCGGCAACCGTCAGCGATCTTAGCGGCATTTTCGATGGCTTCCGGGTAATTCCGGAATAATCGCTCCATTTCTTCCCTGGCTTTCAGGTGCCGTTCGGCATTCCTGTGCAATTTATAGCCGGCATTGAAAATGGTACATTTTTCCCTTACACAAGTCAATACATCCTGGAGCTCACGACGGGACGGATGATGATAATGAACATCGTTCGTGGCGACTAATGGCACTCCTAATTCAGCCAGGAGAAATAACCGTTTGGCATCATCGCCGGTATAATATTTTGTTGCCGCAATGTAGAGTGCATCCTTAAAATGCGCTTGAAATTCCCGCAGATCATTTTTGAACACCATTTCAAACTCAAAGCTTTGATTCAGGTTCGCGGGCGGCACAACAATGAAATAGCTGCCTTCAGCATATTCGTAGACATCTTTTTTATAGATAAAACATTTTTCTTTTTCTGCACGCAGGTTGCCTAAGGTTAATAAAGCAGACAACCGGGCATAGGCATCTTTATCTTTTGGATAGGCCAGTAAGCTCGGCCCGTCAAGCAGGTCAAGGCGACAGGCCGGTATGATCCTGATGTTCCGGTCTTTTGCTACGACATAGCCACGAACTACCCCGGCAAACGTATTCCGGTCGGTAATTGCGATCGCGTCATAGCCGAGGTCAGCCGCCTGGTCAACCAGTTCTTCGGGGTGAGAACCACCGCGCCGGAAACTGAAATTGCTCGTGACTTGTAATTCGACGTAACTCATGCGAAAAAGCCGTGTAAAAACCAGTGATCTTCCTGTATGCCGTTGTAATGCCCTGATCTAAAGATCCAGTAACGCCGGCCGTCCTGATCTTCGACAACATAATAATCACGGTGTTCACCAGGCTCGATCCACCATTCCCGCTCAATCCTTTCGGGGCCGTCTGCCTTTTTAATTTCATGCCTCCGGCCTCTATATAAAAATAATATCGGCGGGTAATCGGGTGTTAATGCCGTTGCTTTAATAGGCTCGGGCACTGCCAGCAATTGTACGGGCAGAGGTTTATCGGCAGGCCACTCTGTTTCCGGCTTTTTTTTGATGTCGCTTGTTGGTTTTGTACTCCGCTCCGGCCAGTAATGCTCATCAGGCAAAAAACGCAGGATCCCATCAGAACCGATCTTTCCCGCAACGCGATCAAGGAGCTCTGCAACTTGTTTGCTGTCCGCTCCCGGTTTGGCGGCCCAAAGATCCTTTTGCTGTGCATCTACAGGTTCTGTTTGCCAGGCATCCAACACAAAGAGTTCGATGCCCATACCTGGTGAGACCGTATCCAAAGTGAGGCTGAAAAGTTTGAAAAGATGTTCAATGTGATGGCTGGCGTGATTGGTGCCTATATCAATCGTGCCTTTTTCACCATCAATACGATAATAGGTTATCGTCGCCTTTCTCAATCCCAGGCCCTCATTTCGAAGGCGTTTACAGATATTATCCAGCAGGTTGTTAACGGCGATTTCGATAGCTGTACGTGTACTGACAGGTTCCAGGCAACTTAACCGTTCACTATATGGAACGGGCTCTTTCATCGGAAGCAGAAATTCTTCTTCCTGACCGAGGGCCTGTAACATTCTTAAAACCATATTTTTTCCAAACCTGCGCCGCAGTACGGCTCTTGGAATATGAATAAAACTGCTGATTTGATATAAACCAAGGTTCTGTAATTTCAGAAGCAGATCAGTGGGCAGGCGTAGTGCGGACGGCGGCAATGGCATCAGGGCATTTCGATGCCCGGCTTCCGGCACGATCAGACCGGATGAAGCGCAGCGGGCTACGCCCCAGGCGCAGCCGATAGTGTCGGCCATTCCCGGTCGGACGTCGTAACCTAAGCCCTTTAACCGGATTACCATATCTTTTAAAAATTCCCTTTCGCCCCCTTTGAGATGCGTGCAGCCGGTAACATCCAGTAACAAACCGTCCGGCGGGTCAACTGCCACCAGCGGAGAATAACGCAGGCACCATTCCGCCAGGCCTTTAAGCAATTTAAGGTTACGTCCGGGTTTACCGTCAAACACCTGCAAATCAGGAGTAAGCACTTTGGCATCAGCTACCACCATACCTTCACTCACTCCTAAATTTTCGGCAGCGCTGCTTGCCGCTGTAATGACCATCCGCCCGTGATCAGGCTCCGCAAAAACAAAAGGACGCCCTTTGAGCGATGATTGACGGATAACCTTCCAATCGGTCAACAAATGTCGGAACCATATGGAAACAAAACGTTTAGGCATATTGACGCACCGTTTCTACACTTGCCTGTGGTATTATCGCCGTAAACCTTCGTTCTGACCACTCTATTGTCCAGCTTCCCGGATTGCCGTTCCTTACTTTCAGCAGGTCGACCTGCCAGCGCGGAAAGCCAACGCCCGGCATGCCGGAACGTAATTGACTTGGCACTTGTGTTATCCGCCATCGGGCGACACTTGCGGTCGCACCAAACTTCTTTGCTCCTTTTTGAATAACAAAACCGGTTACATGGCTTTGTTCTACGGCCAGTTGAAGCCTTCGGGATTCCATAAAGCTCATTTGATTCACTTCGCAGATCACCGCCGCGACTCCTTCGCATTTCAGCGCTTCCTCGGTTACCCAAAGCACATCTTTCATTTGCGGCACATCGACAAAAACCACCCGGTCCGGTTCAACACCAAATAATTTGAGTGAGGGCGGATAGATACGCCGCGACCAGCTGATCCATAAACAGGCACCACCCTGGTCAAGCAGCGTTTTTACTAATCCTGCAACAAAGCCACCGCAAGCCGCCGTATCTTCAGGACACAGGCTGGCAAATTCGTGGATAGCGCCTGTAGGGAATACCCCATGTGGAAAAGCGTTTTCGACCGGGCCAAGTCCGATACTGCCGGTGCTGCCTGGCTGCGGCGGTCTGAATCCTTCCCATTGCAGGATATCCTGCCGGAGCTGATTGATGATATCTTCTTTTGCGGCTGTCATGACGATCAATTTGGGGACTACAAAACTATGCTAAAAATATTAGCATTCTATTATACTTTTTTACATTTTTTTATTCACTTTTGTTTTATGAGAAGTAAGTTATTTGAAGAACAGCCGGAAATGGCTAAAACCAATACAGAGCGATGGATCAGAGTATTGCCGGACAAAGGCGACGGTTATCAATTGTATGACGCGCTTGCGGAATTGTTCATCGGCCGGATCTTATTCGATCAAAATGATAACTGGATTTATGATGGTAATGAATTAAGTGTAGATGAACAGGAAGAGCTGGCCGGCTTTATTACCGGACATCAACGGGAAATGGAACAATTGCTTAAAAATTTATAAAAAAGATTAACTGGATCCCTTTTTTTAAATACCCTTCTAGCGGTCCCATTGCCGCTATCGGCAGACCAAAGTTCCGTTTATCACTTTTCGGAATACTCCGAGTTTGCCCGACTCAGAGCGTGATTTTTTTTATTACAATAAATATTTTTATTATTTTAATTTAACTATTTGAATATCAGTAGGTGATGTAGTATATTTATGCACGGCACCTGAACGCCGGAAGTTCAATCATTAACTATCTAATTACCTTATCATGAAGAAGACACTATTCCTGTGTTGCATCAGCATTTTTTTGTACGCCTGCCAATCAGGAGAAGGCTTTGTCCCCGGTAGCGCTGTTACCGACAAAGGCGAACTGCTATTAAAAAATTTCCCTTACCTAGCTAATGCTTCGTCATTTAAGAAAAACGGTTTGCCCATGAACAGTTGTACTGGCCCTACGACACGCGAGGAATTGGATAACTATAAGACCGTTATTAAAATATACAATGGCAAAGATCAAGCAGGCGTAAGTGTTCCAGGTTTCGGCGGTTTAAAACTGGAGAAAGAAGAGATCAGCTATAATGTTTATTATGTCGAGCCAAAGATCGTCGTGTGTAATAATATAGAAAAAGTTTACGGGGTGGGGTATTCTTATCACCTGCTCATCAAAAAACTGAAAAAAGGGCTAAGTATCGATAAACTTCCCTATATCGCCGCGAACGTACAATTAGAAAGCGGTAAGACCCAGGTCTATTACAGCCTGCAGTCCTATGGCATAACCGGCATTCCTATCGTAAAATTCTTTAAACCGGTCGTAAATAAACCCTATGATGTAGAAGGATTTAACATCATGCAAAGCAGTATTGATGGAGTTCATGGTTTTTTAGGCGATTCTACTTTATCTAAACAACTTACATTTCGTCCGCAGGAACTATCCTTCATTAAGCCAGAGGATCTTCGTTAATAAATACCTCGAGGTTAGTATAACATGAAAAGAAGAAAGTTCATAGAATATATAGCAGTAGCTGCTGTGTCAGCAACTGCTACACCAGCTTTTGGCAAGCGAATTGTTCCGGTAGCTTTTGAATTTGACAGCGATGATTCCATTTTAAAGTTGTTTAAGCCGTCTCGTGCCCCGCAGATCATTGAGAAACAGTTTTGGGACCTTTTCGGATGGCTAAAGACGAAAGGCTGGCATACGTACCTGACTTCAGTAACGAATCTTCACTTTGATGTGTCAGCGGATGCTTTGGCGACAGTGTTTGCCAAGCCATTGAATAATATGAACAATTTTTCAGGTTTAGATGATTTTGCAGGAATGCGCCTTATAGAACCCGGCAGGCCTTCCATGAGCCTATTATATCACGTTCTTGCCAGTCCGCGTGTCAAACCCGTTTTGGATGGCAGCCCAATGCCGGCATCATGCTTTCCAAGCCTTGAGCAGTTAGATATCTTGGAAAACTATATCTATGCACAACACGTATTCCAATATCCGCTGGACCGCTTACCTGACGACTTTGTTCTGGCCATGTTCAGTTACGAATACCGTCCGGCATTTAAGACCCCAGATGACAGCCCTTATGCCGACCATGTATTTTCACGCACGGGTATCGCCCGTATTGGAGACCAACAGCTAAGTTATGATGCCTCGAAGCGATGCTTTACCAACAAACCGCAGGACCCAGAGGCTAATAAATGTATCGCGGTAACGCCCGCAAGATATGGATTGTTCTTGGCCAAAAAGTTGCGGTATCAGGATGTGAACCTCTACAGCGCGGAACGCCGGGATTACCATGGCATATTCCCTTTTGCAACCCAGCGAAGTTTTCTTCAGCCGATCAGGAAAATATTCGACGGCGACGAGATGATCGGCGGTGCCAATCTTGTTTTCCATGAAAGCCATATCAATGAGCAATTGGAAAAACTGGACCGAAATGGCGGTGTTGTTATCCCGGCGCAATTCAAGCGGGGACAAGCTCCGTTTGTCAAAACGAACAGGTCTCATGTAACCCAGGGACAACCTCCACAAGGCGATGGTGAATTGATCAGCCTTCGCACAGCAGGCTCATCTGTACTGGTCAGTCCAGTGCCAGCTCCCTTGGTCAAAAAAGCCACACAGAATGGGAAGATCGTATACTTTCAGGTTGATAAGATCAAAGGTGGGGACGGGTTCAAATCGGACCGAAGATATACGTCGTTGAAGTTGCTGAACAAAAGGGTTAGTGATATCGCCGATTTTGTGCTAACTGAGGGTATTTATCCAAAATACAAAGCAACGCGCTTCAGCGCCCCCCGCAATGCGCCTATGTTTGTTAACATCCGTAATAGAATGATCAATTCCAATAGCACAACGGAAAATCTGGGCGCGGAAACTAAGGATTTTGAGGCATTGATCAAAGAAGGGGGTTATAATACCGCATTATTTGAGGACAATATCTGCGAGGGTTGCGTAACTGCTGTCATCACTGGACAAAAACTGAAAGTACTGCCTGCATTTTCGCTTTCAACGGCCCCTGATTTCTTTCCGCTATCCGATAGCTATGACCTTACCGATTATGATGAAAGAGGAAACAGTAGTTTTCTTGAAGGTGGTGTCGAGAACCTTAGCTATTGTCGTCTTGGACCTAACCCAGCTATCCAGGACCCGGTAGAAGACTCCGTTGCTTTCCCTTTCAGGAAAACGACGAACACACCTGAGTACGAACAAAATAATATCGCTAAAGGCGAAGGTACTAATCTGGAGTACGAGGTGTCGGACACCATGCTGGCAATCGTATCTAGCGTCGGAACTCCAACCAACACCTCCTATAAAGCAAAAGAGATCTACAAACAGCCAAAAATGCGGGATTACCACGTAAACAGCTTTTTGTCTGATACCTCCGCATTTGTCTTCGCACCCGGTTGGGAGGCCACTTATTCCTCTGGTGATGATCCGAAACGAGTTTTTCTCGCTACTTTCGGCTTGGGCTCACCATTCCCGGAGGACATGAAGTTATGCGCTGCAGCCAATGGCATGTGGCCGGTAGCTTCGCCAGATGCCGCACGCACCTTTCAGGGGTCTCTGGAACCGCTGCCAACACCGAAAAAATTAAAACATATACTAGACCAGACGGTCCCCCCAACAGCCATACCTCTAATGGATTTGGAGATCGGTATCCACCCGGAACACCCGGGAGTGGCAGAAGCGGAAGTCATGGGACCCTCCTTCGGATGGGACGGCGAACAAGGACCGTTCCTAATTCGTGCCGGCGATGAGTTCAAAGTACATTTTACCGATATTGGTCGAGCCGATTACGTAGAGAACCTGATCGGGAAGAGTGCCCCTGGGTTTAATATGTCCCGGTTAAGGGAACTGACCTGCACCCAACTTGTAGAGAGGATAGAATGCCTTCGGAAATGTAAGGAGTTGATCGAAGGTGAAGAGTTCCGCTATTCAAAATATTGGCTGGTCAGTGCTGAAGAGGTCGCTGACTGGAGAACAGGAGCGCAGGCGATCGGAATTCCGAAAACCCTTGTAGGCCAGGATAAAGCCTGGGCCACAATCTCTAGGCTCCCCAAGAACGGCTCGGGCTTTTTATATGTATTTGTCGATCCGTATTATGAATTTAAGCGGACGCCGGACCAATATCAATGGACACATCCCGATAGTAAACGACGGCTACTGAACCTGAAAAATATCTACGTTTGCCAGGTGACCAAAGAGGATCTCGTCTGGTGTGTCATACCGCCAACGGGCAAGTCCAGTCCGGCAGAAGTTCAGTGGAACAATGGTAAAGGATAACGAATTCGATGTCATTATAGCGGGTGGCGGTGTTGCTGGCGCCGCCACCGCGATCCGCTGCCGGCAGTCAGGGCTTCGTTGCCTGATGATCACCGGCAACCTTAACCCGCTCGATGTGCTTTTTCAAACAACCCCGTCCGAAAGTGTCCACCCAGGGGCCGAAACGCTTCTGAACGCCTTAGGCGCATTTAATCTTTTGGCCGCGTCCTGTCGCGGGAGGTATGACGGGATCGCGACAGGAAATTCTGTAAATTTTCTGGGCTCCGACGCTCACGGGAAGTGGCAGGGCTATCATCTCGACAAGCCCTTATTTGTAAAGGGTCTCATCGCCGCAGCGCTGTTGTCAGGAACCGAAACTCTTTCCAATGAAAAGATAACCAGCCTGGCTTTAGGAAACGGTGGCCGGATGGTCGTAAAAGTATCGGCCGGTATTACCTATCAGGCCCGATACCTAATCGATGCCAGTGGGCATAGTCAGATCGCCGGAAAAATACTGAACCTCAAAAAAAGTTTTTATTCTCCCGTTCTATACTGCTGGACAGGGCTAACAAGCGGTATCAGTGATGATGTATTTTCACAACTGCATACCTCGTTCGATATGACCCGGCATGGTTGGCAATGGCTAGCGCCAGAGGATCACCAGTATTGTACATGGACTACGGTCTCGACCTTACGTAATGCGCATAGGCCGATATCGCCCGTGGCAGGAAACTCTTTCCAATCCGTACACCGGAATATGCGCTGGCGCCTTTACGATAAATTGGCCTATGAAGGCATCATACTTTGCGGGGATGCCGCCGGCATCCTTGACCCAGCCTCTGGCCAGGGGCTCTTGATGGCCTTGATGTCCGGTATACAGGCAGCGGAATGCGTAAAACTGGCATTTTATTCCGGTCGCCAGACAGCCAGCATCGCTAAGGACTACACAGACTGGTTTAAGGGATTTTATCTTAAAAAAATGGAACTGCTTCGGTCATATTATGTACATAACGGGATATTTGATGACTAAAAAACATGAGACCTTGTCTTTTATTTTAACTTTTTTTGCGTACGAATTAAGAAGGCCTCCCACCTTCATCGGGATAAAAGAGGACTATTTGACGTTATTAAACTAGCTACTGACATTATTCAATGATGAGATCCTTCGAACGCGATACCAATTTTTGATAAGGATGCGCAAGAAACAATTCAAGGTAATCGACGCCGTCCACCTTAAAGCCGCTGCCATGGCCTTCATTATGTCGGATCAAGAGCTGGCTGTTGGGTATTGTACGTTTGATCAGCCGGTTATAGAAAAGACTGCAGCCGGGGTCTGAATCGCCGCCGACAATAATTGCCGGAACAGAAGACGCGACCGGGATCTTCACGCTGACCGGTTCGGATTTGACCTTCCAGCAACTGCATATTGCAGGATTTACATTATTATAACGATAATCGGCCAACCAAGGTAATATGCGGTTTTGCTGTTGTTTTACGCGCCCATCAGCAAATTGAACCTGTTCTGAACAAAACACGGAGTAACGCATGCCCCTGGCGACAGCACTATTGCCGGCAAAATACCCATCCAGCAGTTCACGGATGTAAGATGCATGCTTCCCGGCCATGATATCGACCATCGCTTTTGGCGCACCACGCGCATCGCCGCCGCTAAGCATATCATCGATCACCGTCAGCAGGTCGCTTTTATCATAAGTAACCGGGATACTATCCCTGCTTCCTTTTTCTAAGTAATTTATGGTGAACTTTTTGCCGCTGATGTCTGAGAAGTATTTATGGAAACGTTCTTTTAAGTTTAAATAGGCCCGGTTTGCAGAATCTGCCCGGCAGTTGGCAAACACCTGTTCCAATGCCTCATTAAAGTTGACGAGCGCGTGCTCCTCGTAATTGACAAAACCTGGCAGCGGGGATCTCAAGATCAATGTCCTGACGGCTTCAGGATGATTCCTGGCGACCGTCAGCATTAGCCCGCCGCTGTAAGATAAACCGATCAGGTTTAACGAGTCGAGGCCTAAAGCCTGCCGCAGGTCATTGATGTCTTCGGCACATTCCAACGTGTTATAACAGGAAAGATCAATGCCGGCCTTAGTGAAGCGCCCGCGGGCAGTTTTTGCCGCCAAATTGACAAGGCTATCTTTGTTCAAACCCTTGCGGTAACTCTGCCGAATTGCGTCGTCAATCTCGGGACTTACCAAGCTCGGAAATGAATTTTTGGTACCACGCTGGTCGAACATGATTGTCCCACCGAATTTTAGGTAGCCAAATTCATAGCCGATGCTATCGATACCGGCTATCGTACTATAACCGGGTCCGCCGACGCTATACAAGGAAATGTTTTTTTTTGGATCCTGGCCAGGTCTTCGGATGAATATGAAAGGCATTTTGATCTTTTTGCCCTGTGGTTTCTCCCGGTTCTCGGGAACAATTAGGTATCCAGATTTGATAATCAGCCGCGGATCAGCGGGAAAGAACTTTTTCCATTCAATGGCCGGTTTATAGCTTTGCGCGAAGGAATTAACATAGTTCCCTGCCAGCATAAAAAACAGCAGGAGAAGAAGTGTTGTTCTGGTCTTATTCATATATACAAAGTACCGTACCAGGTGAAAATAAAAAAAGGTAAAAAACGGACAATTTCATAAACGGTGTTCCGATATTTTTTGACCGGTAAACCGAAAGACATCTTTATAAAAATGGCTGTGATCAAAATAGCCATACTGGTAGGGATTGAACTGCGTGTTGTCCTGCACATAACCGGCCAATGCGGTGCGCGAACGAAGCATGGAAAAGTAGGCCTTCGGCGAGACGCCGATCGTCTGTTTAAAATATCGGCTGATCGTTTTTGAAGTAACGAAACTTTTTTCGGCTACTGTAGATACGCTAAGTTGCATGGCGCCGCTATTGTATTCGCCTATCGCACTGCGAACAAGCTTCAGGTAATGGTCCTTTTGTTTGTGTGATCTGCCCAGGCCCAAAAGGTAATTATCCATCAAAGCGCACCTTTGACGGAAATCACCTGCTAATTTCAGGTTGTTCAGGAATTCAAAGGGCAATACCTGGCTGAGATCGATCACCTGGTCGGCAAGCAGAGATTGCCGGATGTGAAATAATCCTTCCATTCCACCAGGATGGAATTTCACGATGTAAATATGATCTGCGGGGTGATTGAACCGTTCAACAATTGAATTGCGCAGGATCAGGACATCTTTTTGCTGCGCAATTCCGTGAGAGCGCGTACCGACCAGCATTTGGTAGGGTTCGCCAAGATTAATGTAAAAGGTTGGTGTCCAACTCGGGAACATCCTGATCGTATAACTTCGCCCGTCCAAATACAGCCTGGTTTTTTCCTTGCAAGTCTCTCCATAGAACTCAACGACGTCCGCCAACTCATCCGAAGGTCGGTCAAAATTGTACGTTTTACGAATATCTTGAAAAATTTCGATCATATCACCAAGATAATTTTCTCCTATAAAGACGCCGTTTTCGCGCAATCGTTACAACAACATCAATTATAGCATCCGAAAAATAAGCTAGGAATTTAATTGATATTAGTTTTTCAAATTCTATATCCACCATGCCAACCGACTTATAGTTATCGAAATTTACTGTATCCATAAAATTTAAGTTGTAATTTCATTGGCCTGAGCTTTTATCGTAATCCTTTTCGTTGGCGACAGTTGGCTAAACTGCTATCAAGGCAGCATGTCCAAGCCCGCCAAAAGTTTGCGTAATGAGTAAATCTTATAAATTTCAAGATGCAAATCGGTTTCTGAATTGACTGGATCTTTCCAATCCTAGTAGACATATTTGATCATAAACTGGCCGGAGTTCGAATCAATGACAGATCACGGAATTTATACGAGTTAGAGAAGTTTTCTCGATCCCTTGACGGGAGTCGAACCTATGACCTTTTGTTGTACCTATATCGATTAGTTAATTTATTTCAATGCATTATTAATTGCGTTTGTAATTACACTATCTTCAAGATCAGCCAGATAAATGCGCGTATCCGCTTGGGTTTCATGCCCCATTGCTTCCTGAATAATTTTGATGTCAACATTGGCTTCATTCAAATGGCTTGCAAATCCGTGTCGTAGGGCGTTTGATGTAAACTGTTTATGCCACCCAACGGCCTCTGCCATAGCTTTTGAATCTTCATTAAAATCTTTAAGTGCAGAGTCTATGCGCACGTCTATTTTCTTCGCTGTATTATGCTCTTGCATGATAAATGGGAATATATAGCCGGCATCTGATTGTTCAGGAAACGTCTCAAATATCTTAATGACTTTTACAGCGCCAGGATGCAACTCAAAATCGTAATTCCTTTTATTTTTTGAACGCTTATACACAATACCATCATTGACAAAATTCTCTCGTTTAAGCTTAAGCATATCGTTGAAATTCATGCCCCTGGCATAATACATAAACTGCATTAACAGATGCGACCGATATATTCTGGTCTCTCTTGCGGGCTTAAGTTTCAAGATCCTTTCCCAGTAATCGGATTTAATAGAACGCTTCTTTGTTCTGATCCGCTTATAGGCTTTAAATTTGATATACTTTTTGGGGTGATGATCTTTTGTGCACAAGCCGTCTGCAAGAGCCAAATTCCAAACCCTGTAATAGGTGCGTAAATAATGGCTCATTGTAGACTCCGAAGTTCCTGAAATTTGCTTTTCGTAAGCCTCATGATCCGCTTTAGTAAAAGCAAGAAACAATTTATCCTTGTCCTTCAATAGTTTTTTTAGAGTCAGCTTAAGATTGTAAAATACGTTTGAATATCCTGGGTTATCCATCGAGTCGTAATAATCAATAATGGATTGGACATAAGCCATAATCTTATTCGGTTTTTCAGGAGCGTCCGATAACTTTACATGGTTTGTAAGATTAGCCTTAATCTCTATGTGAGTAATTGGGCGGTTGGCCTTTTCAGCAGTTTTTATTTCATAATCAATATCGGCGATTATCTTTTTTATCCGTGAGGCTAACTCAAGATATTTAGGGTGAGAGCTTTTAGGCATCCCGTGTTTCTTGTCCCAGTTTTCAAGATTAGTACTGTAACCGGTGGAAATGTATTTCGGTGTGCGATTTTGCCACATTCTAATCCGAACCTCATGTTCTCCGATTGTGTAATTTTTGTCTGTTTCTAATATTGTTCTATAAGTCCAAACTATAGGTGTTACTACGATGTCCATTATATTTTTTTTATCGTATTTTTTTGCATGCAAGTATGTATGCAAGAGCTCTGTCTACAAACCGTTGTGATGAAGCTCTGATAAAGCAAAAGTAGAGAAAGATAAGTTTAAATGCCAAATATTTTAGTAAATAAATTAAATTAAATTATTGATAATTAGCTATTTATACGCTATGTGCAACTATTTTATTTTTGCTAATTTTCGTATGGCATGCAAGAGGTCATCGGTTCGACTCCGATATTCTCCACTGATAATCAAGAGGCTGTCTCAAAAGGGCAGCCTCTTTTTGTTTATGTTTAGAGTAAAGATATTCGATTTGATCTTTTGGATATTATACTCAAATTTTCAGATAGGTAAACAATGGTTTAAGCAGCCCTTTTGGCAAGGTTATGTGCTAATGCGATCAATCCAATCTTACGTTTCAATTAAGCGGCGTAAGAGTTTGTCTCAAACCAGATCATGTGTTTTGTCGGCTAAGCCTAAGTTTTTCGATTAAAGTTTTGTTATGCGCAGGTGTTTATGTTTTACTTATGCGGAAAACAAACCAGTTATATTCCGCAAAATTGCGGAGAAAAATAAATATATTTACCGCATAAGCACTAAGATATGTATATACATCAATTAAAGGGTTGGCCATCTTTTACATGGGACACTGAAGCTATACTTATCCGTTTAGGCGAAGTAAGGCATCGGCAGGGGCATATTTTAGGTTTGATGAGTTCGGCTGGCTTTAAATTGAAGGAAAATGCATTATTAGATACGCTGACATTAGATGTTACTAAATCCAGTGAGATAGAAGGGGAAAAATTGGATAGTGACCAGGTGAGATCTTCTATAGCCCGAAGGTTAGGTATCGAAATAGCAGGTGCTGTGTCTGCCGATCGTAACGTGGAGGGAGTAGTAGAAATGATGCTGGATGCGACTCAGAAATATACCGATGTCCTGACAGCAGATCGCTTATTTGATTGGCATGCAGCGTTATTCCCAACCGGAAGAAGTGGTATGCACAAGATTACAGTTGCGGCCTGGCGCACCCCGGAGGCTGGACCTATGCAGGTTGTTTCGGGAGCTATGGGCAAGGAAAAAATACATTTTGAAGCTTCGGAAGCAGAGCGGCTATCTGGAGAAATGGAGATTTTTTTAAATTGGCTCAACGCAGAGTCTAATACTGATGCCGTGTTGGAAGCTGCCATAGCGCATTTATGGTTTGTAACCATACATCCATTTGACGACGGCAATGGCCGTATTGCCAGGGCTATTACCGATATGCTGCTCGCACGTGCGGATGGGACATCACAACGGTTTTATAGTATGTCAGCTCAGATCATGAAGGAAAAAGCAGCTTATTACCATATACTTGAATCAACGCAAAAGGGTAGCCTGGATATTACTCCCTGGCTGAAGTGGTTTTTAGATTGTCTGTATTATGCGATGGACCATACAGAGGAAACATTATCTGCCGTAGCGAAAAGAACCCGGTTTTGGGATAAGCATAGGGAAACTATATTAAATAGTCGCCAACAGCAGATGGTCACTGCCTTATTGGATGAGTTTTATGGAAAGCTAACCAGTACTAAATGGGCTAAGATGACAAAGAGTTCCCCCGACACTGCATTAAGGGATATTCAGGATCTGATCGAGAAAGGGATATTAGAAAAAGAAACAGGTGGTGGTCGAAATACGGCTTACAGTATCATTGCCTGATACTACTTATCGTAACACCGATAAATTATGATCGATGCTCAACTGAATTTATATAAATCCTTATTTAAAGGTAGAGCAGATGTATTTGCGCTAAGGTGGGAAAAGAATGGAAAGGGCAGTTATATGCCGGCGTACAATTTTGACCCGCACCGGTATAGGCTGCATAAGATCAAAGGCGGGACCTTTCAAAATTTTAGCGAAACATCCTTTCAGTAATTAGCGGTACATCCTGTGTCTTTTGCAAGCTTTAGTTTCATGATCCGTTCCCAATAGTCCAATTTAATCGAGCGTTTAGCAGGTTAAATTTCATAAGTTGTGGCTTTTAAACAATTAATTAATAGTCATAAATATGCTCTATCGTCACCTGTTTTAGTTTTAGTGTGCTTACCAGCGAGCATAGGTTTCCCACCGTTGTGACTAAAGCAATCCTGTTTAAACCAGGTTTGGTAAAGATCGGCTGACTAAATAATACTTTATAATTCCCGATCACATTTAAAGATTTATCGGTTAAAATGGTAAGCATAATAGCACTTTTATTTCCGGCAATCTCAGTAAAACTAACACCGTTTTTTGCCAGCTTATTAACCGCTGTATTAAATTCAGCGTAACGGGGTAAATTAGCCAGCACCGTACCGTTTGGCAATACTTTTACATTATGAAAAAATCCGGTGGTATCCAGCCCTGCGGGTAGCCTATCCATTACCACCGTTGTTTGCAACGAGGCTGTTTCATAAGCCGATTTGGTGCCGAGACCAATCAGCCAGCCATAGCTGCTTTTAACCAATAGCTCGGTGGTTAGATAATAGCGCCTTTCCAGTTTACGCAGTAAATGCGGACCGGAAATGGAAGTATTGCTCCACAACATTTTAAGCTGATGGTTAAAATCATACTCGTACCATGGCAGCGCCTCAATAAATTTCACATAGCTCTGTTCATAGCCGGCGTTAAACTTATCTTCGGCGGTCATTTCTTCATTGGGGCTGGTATCGGTGACCCGGCCGACAATGGTTTCGTAAAATGATTTGATACCGTATTCAATTGTTGTACTGCCGGCTATTACCCATATCATCACATGATAGCCTGTATTGAAAGGGAAATTGCCTTTGATCTGATCATACACAACGCCATAACCACCCCACATTTGGTCAACATGCTTTAGGTATGGAAATGTGGTTGAAGTGTGCGTTTTAAAGTAATCCGCCTGCTCAGCCGGACTAAATACCAGGAACCATTCGGGGTAAGTCAGGAAAGTTTGATCGGGCGGGCGTATGTCCGCCTGTGGCGTTAACGTTTGGCTATTGGTTGTCAGCCAGGCTTTATCAACCAACAATCCCTTCCCGGCTGGCATAGTAGAAGGCTTACTATTTTTAACAGCAAACGTTATAATAGCCAGCAGCAGCGCAATTAATGTTAGTAACCGCAGCCTTCTCATGGTTGTATTTTGGTAAATAACATTAAGGTATTGTCGGATGGATCTTTATCCTGTAGTATACGTTTACCGGCATCTTTAAAACCAGCCTGCTCTATAATTGCTGCCCATTCATCTGCCGGTTTAAAGTTCTTGAAGTCTTTAGCTTCAAACTCCCAGGTCTCGTTCAATCCAACATTAAACACGGTATGCACCAGGGATACAAAGGTGGCCATCTCGGGCGTTTTAACATTATGATCGCGGATAACAAATGAACCGCCGGGCCGCAGGATGCGGTTAATTGATTTTACAAACCCATCCAGTTTAGCTATCGGGCAATGGTGTAAACCAATATAGCAGGTAACCACCTCCAGGCTGGCATCGGGGATAATTGAACTGCTAATGGGGGCATAACCATTAATATCCACGAAAGCGCCCAGCTTACCTAACTGACCGCGTTCCATAATATCGCCCGGTGAATTGGTTGGAGCCAGGTCATTTATCAAATATATCGGCCCGGTAACGTTGGTTTCTTTCCGCAGCTGACTGATATAACGGCCCGTAGAACCAATCTCGGCATAACCGTCGATCTGTTTTATACCGCCCAATAATTCCAGCGTTTGCCGGGTAATCTCTTTCTTTTGTTTTTTAAGTGCCGGTAAGGCATAGGTTAGTTCCGATAAGAACGGCTTGATGCTTTTCAGCTTGCTTTGTACCGATTTATAGATTTCCTCATCCGTTTTGCGTGCAGCGGTTTCTTCTTTTATTAGGTGATGGAATTTATCTTCGGGATACAAATGGAATATCACCTGCAAAAATCGGTAAAAATCGTCGCTCCATTTGGTATCATTAAATACGGCTTTAAATTCGGATGTATTAGCCATTGCTTTGTGGTTTTAACGGTTTATAATAAGTATCCCAAAAAATGTTCTTAAATTTATAATCAGGATCAAGCTTGGTTTTTAAGTCGAATAACTTTTGCGCGTTGGGATAAGCTTTATGAAACTGTTCGGCGGTTGGATGTACCTGGTAAGGTAAGTAATAAGCACCGTTTACAGCTGCAACCGCATCCGCCAGTTCACGTGTCCAAACAGCCACAGCATGTTTAGATGCTGGGTCTGTGCGTTGCTTATAATAAACTACAAAAGCAAATACCTCTTCCCGTGCCCAGGCCAGGTAGGTTCCCGGATCGGCTTTGGCATGGCGGATAGAGACATTTAACACATTTACATTAAACCGGATAAATATTTCGGCCATGGCCTGTTCAAACTCCTCAAAACGATCAACCGGTACAAAGTATTCCAACAATACATAAGTGCTATTGATGCGTGATTTAGGCTCCAGTTCGGCAACATCATAACCAGCTTCGTAGTTGCGCCAGTGGATCTTTTCCCCCCTAAACAATAAAGGGTCAATCACAAACTCCCGGTACGGCTTACCCAGCGGCCTTTCTGTAAAAGCCCATAGGAAATACCGCTCCAGTGGATAAGATTCTTTTAACGGCATCAGGCGGGTTTTAACTGTCGGTTTTTCGGTGGTTTCTATCCAGCTTACAGCTCGTAAACGCGTATATTTTGGTGGGTAAATATCCCCGTTATGGAAAACTACCTGTGGATTATCGCGTATGGTTTTGAAGAAGTAATCCTTATATTCTTCAACTTTCATTTTTTTATCAATTCGCTTAATGGCCAGATTATCGGCTAACTCGAGCTCAGCCTGAACGATAATGCCAATGCCATTATATCCGCCAACGGCGCCAAAGAATATTTCCGGGTTTTCTGTATGGGTAGCATGCACTAACGAGCCATCGGCTAATACAACATCAATTGAACGTACTGATAAAACAACCGGTCCCATACCCATATATCGCCCATGTGCATTAACACTCAATGCGCCACCTACTGTAAAGTTGGCATAGGTTTGCATAATTTTGATGCTCAGATCATATTCATCAATATATTGCTGAATATCGCACCAGCGGATACCCGTTTGCACTTTAATGAGCTTCTCTGTTGCCGAGAACTCCAGTACCTTATTCATTCCGCGCATATCAATATGCAAACTATGCGGGCTTGCTGTTTGCCCACCCATGCTAAAACGACCGCCGCCTACAGAGATAGCTCCTGCAGCGTTTTTTACTATTTCGCAGGTTTCCCCGACCGAAGCTGGACGCTCAATTTTACTAACCAATACGGGATTCAGCCGGGTTACGTCGTCAATAATACGCTCATCTGTTTTAAGGTGGGGAATCTCTTTACCTTCGTCATTTTTTAAATAATCTGGCGCCGCTCCCGGTACCGGGCCATATTGATTCGTCGTATAATTCCCTTTCTTGAAACCTAATCGCCAGAATAACCATAACGGCCCAAGCACGGGTATTAAAACAGCAAACAGCCAATAGCCTGAATAGCCCTGATCATGCAGGCGCTTAATGGAAGTAGCCATAATGATCCAGAATAATAAAGGATAAAGTATAAACGTAGCACCCTCACCTATGGCAAATAATAACAAATTATAGAGCACATAAAAAGTACACCAGTAAAACAGCGAAGCCAGCCAAAAAACTCCTTTCGATAAGCGGCCGTTAAAAGTGAATAGCAGATAGGTTACAGGTAGTTTTTGTTTCAGGCGCATGGATGGTCTTGGCAATGCGCTAATATATCATTACTTTCAATTATAATTATAGCCGCTTATATAAATGTAACATGATACCCAGAGGTAAATTATATATCAGCTATCAGCATTTAATTGCGGAAGCTTATTGTCTTACAGATCACCCCAATCCACTTTTTTAAAAAAATATCATCAACAGCAATGAGGGTAAAATGCTTCAGGCGTGTTTAAGAGACAAATTTTAATAATCGTCTTAACAACACAAATGCTATGAAAGCAACATCCCTGATCTATCTTGTCATCTTTTTGATTTCGTTTAAATTTACTGCAGGCGCCCAGCAAAAAATGGCAACCAATACTGATTCTGTATTTAAGCCCAAAATCGGATCATTCGATGCCGGTTACTCCTACTCGCCGTTTACCGTTAAAAATAAAAAAATGAGCATCAGGCAAGTGAATGCTTCGCTTAACGTGCCGCTTATAAATAATTTCAGTGACGGAAAGCTTGATTTTTTGCTTGCCGGCGTTAGTTACAGCGGGCTTACCTTATCCGGTATGGGGAAAACGTTTGGCGGTAATGATTTTTATTCTATTTCGGTGCCCATCACTTTTCAAAAATCGTTTTCTGCAAAGTATGCGCTGCTGGTATCAGCAATCCCCACTTTATCATCCGACCTGAAAGATGTTTCGGGCGAAGACATGTTATACTCAGGCTTTGCCATGCTCAAGATCCGCAAGTCGAAAAACTTTTCCTACGCTATTGGTGCGGGTTATTCACGGCAGTTTTTTGGTACGATTCTGCTCCCGGTTATTGGGATAGAGTGGCAGATCAGCGAAAAACTAAGCTTTAGCGGCACGCTGCCCGTTTCCGAAAAATTAAAGTACCAGCTCAACGATAAAAGTATCATCGGCTTCAGCAGCGATTTTGGTATTGGCGGAGGATCATATCGCCTATCGAAGAAAACGGGATCCAATTATTTACAGGTTCAGCAGTATAAAAACACACTCTTTTACAATTATCAGCTGGCAAAAAACTTTTCGGTACAAATAAGTGGCGGTTACAATTTTGTACAGAAGCTTGACCTTTATAATAAAGATCAAAAAGTTAACTGGGCACCATTTAATGACCTGAACAAACGTGTTCCACTGACCGAATTAAAAAAGACCGGCTTTACCGTCGAATCGGGGATCAGCTACCGGTTTTAGCCCGAAGCCGGTGCAAGTATTCCTTCTCAATGTATAACATTAATCAACCGCAGCAATGGAAACAACTATTAATTCAATGGTCGAGGTTTTTAAAACAAATGTTGAGGATCCGGCGCAGGCAGCAAAATTGGTGGGCCTGCTTCAAAAACACATCACAAACAGCAGTGTAAATTTTGACCTGGAAGATTGTGATAAAGTATTGAGGATAGAGGGCCCGGATATTTCAACGCAATTGGTTATGGGCATCCTTGACGATCATGGCTATAAGTGCCAGTTGCTCGTATAAACATACAGCCCGGATTATAACGCTTGTATTCCTATTAGTTTGTCAAAGGTGCAGATTTAGCATAACCTGCACCTTTTTCTTTTCCACCCACTTACGCCGGCTTAAATAAGCCATGAACAGTTAAGGCAATTATTTCAGTACCAAGGAGGAAGAAGGGTGGGTCTTATCGTTATAAATACCGCTAAGCTGCGCCGGCCCCGAAACGGTATCAAAAACCATGATATTGTTCTCGCCGGCTACAAAATACGGCCATGGCTTATCATTAACCGGGCCCGGGGCTTTACCTTTTATAAAGTTTACCCAGGTTTGGTGTATTTGGTTAGCCAGTTTTAGTTCCGTATCATTAAAATTGTTTTGTTTGGGTAGAAACCAAACATAGCCTAATTCATCGGCATGGGTAGCGCCGGTACCATCGCGCTTGTAATCAAAGCGGTACATCCAAACGTGGCTGCCTGCCTGCGCTAAAGTGTTGGCCAGCCGGTAGCTGTGCATCTGGTACATGTATTGGGTGAGTACTTTTAAGGCGGCGCTATCTGCATTGCCATTTTTAGCCTCAGTTTCAAAGTTTGATAAAATATAACGGTAATTATCACCAAACCATCCGTACAGCACCGCGCTATCGGGGTGATTGAGACGTTTATCAAAACCCATGAACATTTTACTTTCAAACTTATTGGTACCGATCAGGAAACGTAATTTGTCATTTCTGTTTTTACGAATGTATTGATACGGATCCTCTAAAATAACTGAGCCGTCTATCACCGGGCCAAAATAGTTGGTACCCTGTGCCCCATTGCTGATGTTTGCCTGTGCTGCTATAAGTTTTTCGGCGGAGATTTTGAGGAGGTCGGCAGGTTTGCTAACACCCAGCTCGGTCATTAGCCGCTGCCTGATGCCTTTAGCGGTAACAGAATCCCGGATGCATTGCACAGCACCGCTTTCTAAAATCTGCTGGTTGAAATAGCCTTTAGCCTGAGGGGTAGCCAGTAAGGCGCTGGTAAGTTTGGCCCCTGCTGATTCGCCCATTACAGTGACATTGGAAGCATCGCCGCCCATAGCCGCGATATTTTGCCTGATCCATTTTAGCGCCATGATCAGATCGAGCAGGCCATTATTTCCTGACGATTGGTAGGTTTTGCTCACATCACCCAAATACATGAAGCCGAAAACACCAAGACGGTAATTGATGGTAACAGTAACCACGCTGTCGTCATCGGCAAATGCATGTCCGTTCATTCCCATACCCGAGCCGCCTGTAAGTGAGCCTCCGTGGACCCATACCAGCACCGGAAGTTTGGCATCCCTTGCTGTTGTAGGTGTATATACATTCAATGTCAAACAATCTTCGCTGCCTTTTAGTCCGGCCTGGCCGCCGCCCTGTGATGCCGGGCTTCCAAATTTTTCGCATGCAAGCGTATCCTTCCATGAGGCGGTTGGCTGAGGAGGCATAAAACGCAGAGGGCCAACTGGTGGTTTGGCATACGGAATGCCTTTAAATACCAGGGTTGGCCCTTCTTCAATACCTTTTATCCATCCGCCTGATACTTTGGTTACAATTGTTTGAGCGTTTGAGTTAAAGCTGAAAACAATACCTAACAGAAAAGTGCATACCGGTATCCGGCGGATGATATTTTTCATAAAATGGTCGATCTTTAATAAGTGGCAGCCAGCTGAAGCGCGTTATAAGCATTAACAACGCCGCCGGTTACACAAAGATCGGTAAACGGAACTTCTTTTTTAGTCTCGCCATCTTTAATCTCTACATTATGCGATATTTTCACTACCGATTTCATGATGATCTCCTTAACCTGTACAGCCGTTAATTTTGGATAATATGAACGGATGAGCGCTGCCAGGCCGGTTACAACCGGTGCCGCCATACTGGTGCCATCGTGCTCGCCGTAAGTTGATTTTGGTGTGGTTGAATTGATGGCTACGCCCGGTGCAAACACATCAACACTGGTTTTGCCATAATTGGAGAAAGATGCTTTCAGCGTTTCATCGTCTTTAGGGCCCGACGCGCCAACTTCTATCCAGGCACCGGCTACGCCGCTCTTATCGTCATAAGTACGGTTAGGGACGTTCAGTTCAACTTCGGTGTTATTGTTGTCATTACCGGCGGCATGTACCAGCAACACATCCTTGCTTAAAGCAAATTTCACAGCTTCATCAACGGCTTTTTTATTGTATGAATAACTTTTGCCGAAGCTCATGTTGATCACCTTAGCGCCGTTAGCTGCAGCATAACGAATAGCATTTGCTACATCCTTATCGCGTTCATCGCCGGTAGGCACTGTACGTACCGACATGATGGCTACATCATTGGCCACACCCATAATACCGAGGTTGTTGTCCCTTACCGCTCCTATGATCCCGGCAACGTGGGTGCCATGATCGGCATCCGGGCCGGTTACGTCATTATTGCCGTAAAAACGTTCATTAGCGTTATTGTAGTTATCACCTACGGTATCCCTCGAATTGAAATTAAGGTTGAGGTGATAATCCAATTGTTCTTTGAAGTGGGTTAAGCCGCCGTTTACCTCTTTCTCCCTGAACTCGGCTACATTTTTAAACGAAGGCAGGGCGCTTTCCAGTACACGTTTAACATAAGCTTCGCCATTGTCTTTAGGCTCAAACTTTTTAATATCATCAAGGCTTGGGTTTTGGTTGCCCAACTTCGCCAGCACCCCATCAAGCAGGGTGTTAAATTTATTGATAACAGTATATGTTTGCTGTGCTTTGGCAACCTGCTTATCCATATCGGCTTTCATGGCGCTGTATGCTTTAAAATCAGCAAGGTCTTTCCCCGTAAGTTTGGTACTGTCAACATTGGCAAAGCGGGTGTTGTTGATACGTACCAGCCGGGTAAGCTCCAGGTTATCATAATGTACATCTCCTTTGGCCGAGCCTATAAAATCCCAGCCATGCATGTCATCGGCATAGCCGTTTTTGTCATCATCCTTTTTATTCCCGGCAGTTTCTTTCGGGTTGTTCCAGATCACATTTTTAAGGTCCTCATGGTCAACATCAATACCCCCATCAATTACGGCTACCAGCACGGTAACGTGTTTTTTACCTTTTAACAGTTCGTTGTATGCTTTTTCGGTACTGATCCCAAATACAGAATCGGTTTTAAGATCAAGGTTTTGCCAGTTAGGTTTAGTTTTTGGAGCTTCCTGCGCATAAGTGAACACAGGTAAGCAAAGCCCGGCTACCAGCACAAGCTTTTTAAGCGGAAAATTGTTTATCATTAATACTTTCAGTAATAGTTATATATAAGTACAAAAACTCTAAAGTAGGTTTTTAATTGTAAAAAAAATATGCGGGTTTGGTGATTTTTCCTGGAGATGTTATTTCTCTGCCCTTACCTTTTTAACTTCCGCCGCTGTAACCAGGCTGCTGTTGTTGCCAAAATTATTGCGGATATAGGTAAGCACCGCCGCGATATCTGCATCACTTAAAAAATTATGCTTGGGCATGGCGCTGTTGTAAGGCCTGTTTTTCACCTTGATGGGGCCATCGAGGCCGTTAAGTAATACCCTTATGGCCAGGTCTTTTTCCATAAACTTACCGCCGGTTACCCATTCCGATCCGCTGAGCGGCGGGATCATATTACCATCGCCACGGCCATTTTTTTGATGACAGTTGGCACAATAGGTATTGTAAATTTTAGCGCCGCCTTTAAGCATCCCGGTTTGCAGGTCGTTTTTTAAAACATCGGGCAACCTGAAAGCCGGCAGTTTTTTACGAAGCTCCATTTTGGCAAGCTCGGTTTTGCCGAACCCTGCTTTATTGCCTGTGTAGGAAATCTTCCAGATCTTCCCTTCTTCCGTTTCGCTGATGTATAACGAACCATCAGGCCCCATGGCCAGCCCCATTGGCCGGTAAACAGCATCACTTACACTCACTACGGTGTTTTTTCCGGTAAATCCATCGGCAAAAATTTCCCATTGCCCAAAAGGTTTGCCGTTTTTAAAAGGCACGAAACATACAAAAAAACCGGCCTGCGGGTAAGGGGACCTGTTGGTTGAACCGTGAAAGGCGATGAAGGCGCCGTTTTTATATCTTGCCGGGAACTGATCGCCGGTATAAAAAAACAGATCATTAGGTGCCCAGTGCGCCGGGAAAGCCATGATAGGTTGAGCATACCGGGCACCATTGCCGGCTTTTACACCATTGCCGCCGTATTCGGGGTTCAGGAGTTTTTTCTTTTTAATAGGATCATAATAATAGTAAGGCCAGCCTACATCCGTGCCTTTTTTTACTTTAATAAACTCTTCGGCGGGCAGTACGGCGCTTTGCCAGGCGCTGAATATTTTAGGAAACTGTAAACGCAGGTCATCCCGGCCGTGAGCAACAACGTACAGGCAATTGTCGGCAGTGTTCCAATCCATAGCCACTATACTGCGCATGCCGGTAGCATAACGGATCCCATCAGCCTGTACCTGGTTAGGTTTAGCCTCATCAAACTGCCAGATGCCTCCGTATTGCTTTAATAACGGGCAGCCCTTGATTCCCTTTGAGCCTGGAACCCTGTTTTGCTCCTGGCAGGCGTTTGAGGGTGCGCCGAAGGCTACATACATATGTCCGGCATTGTCAAAGGCCAGCGGCTTAGCATCGTGCTCGTGCGGGGCAGTAGCATCATGCAAAATCAATTCGAGCGGTGCATCGGGCACCAATGTTTGCGGATTTAATTTTGTCCGATAAACGTTGGTCTCCGAACTAAAATACAGGTAACCTTTATGTACCCGCATACCTGTACCATAGGGGCCTTTATCTTCATAATTGGCAAACTTTTTAATGATATCGGCCCGGCCGTCGCCATTGGTATCACGCAAGGCAACATTGCCTCCGATAGAATCAGGGAAGCGGAGCTTTACGTAAACATCACCGTTAGTGTTCACCGCTATATGCCGCGCACGCCCTTCCAGGCTGTCAACCACCACTACCGCTTTAAATTTGCCGGGCAGGAATAAGCCGCCGTTGGTGGTATCTTTTGCCGGCGGCATGATTTTCTTCCCGATATCTTTAAAGCTGGTTACAGACAGTGCGCACAGGATCAGCAAAATGCCAATCGCAATTGTTTTGTTTTTCATTATTGATGCGAACAGATTATCTAAATGCGGGATCATTGCTTAAAAAGCAACGTCCTGCTATAAAAGCAATTTAGCAGGTAAATGTTTAGGTAGGGTTCTTATTTTTTATCTGAAACCGAGTGATAGAACTATGAATTAATGAAACACTACATTAAAAAGATAAGGTTTTGTAAATTGATATCGATTAACATTTAAATGATAAATTTGTATTTATGGACTATATTGAGATAAAGGGATACAAATCCATCAAGGAAGCCAAAGTTGAGTTAAAACCGATCAATATATTGATTGGCGCTAACGGTTCGGGCAAAAGTAACTTTATTTCATTTTTTGACTTCTTAAATAGAGTTAGCAACCAAAGCCTTAGAGAATATATTGGGTTGAATGGTGGCGCCGAAAAATTCTTATATCAGGGAAGTAAAATAACATCTCAAATAAGCGCTGAGGTTTCGTTCAAAAACCATACAAATACTTATTCATTTACTGTTCAGAGTGAGGATGATACTTTTATTTTCACTAAAGAATTATTGTGGTTTAATGATGATGCCAGGGATTTTGCTTCCTTTAAACCAGAAGCCTCAATAAAAACAGCAACCGGTTATCGGGCACAGTACATAAGAGAAGATTTAAATAGCTTCAAGAAATATCACTTTCATGAAACCGGTAAGAATTCGCCATTTACTCAAATGAGCAACGTATTAAATGGCTCTTATATTTTTTATGAAGACGGCAGAAATCTTGCATCATTCTTGCACCACATAAAGCAAAATGACATGATAATTTACAATCGTATCATTAAAATGATCCAAAGCGTTGCACCATATTTCTCCGACTTCTTTTTACAAGCAAATGAAGAAGGGCATATACGATTACAATGGCAGGATAAATATAGTTCAACTATCTATGGCGCTTCAGATTTATCTGATGGCACAATCAGGTTTATTGCTTTAACTGCATTATTTATGCAACCGAAATTACGCAAAAGTATAATCATCGATGAACCTGAATTAGGTTTACACCCTTTCGCTATCACAAAATTGGCAGGTATGATTAAAAGTGCAGCCTCAAGAGGAACCCAGGTAATAGTTGCAACGCAGTCGTCAGATCTCATTAATCATTTTGAAGCGATGGATATTATTACCGTCGACCAGATCAACGGCCAAACCGAATTTAAAAGGTTACATGAAGAAGAATTAGCAACCTGGCTTGAAGACTATTCAATAGGAGATCTATGGCAAAGAAATATCCTTGAGGGAGGGCAACCATAATTCAATTATGAAAAGAATTATCATAATATGTGAGGGCCAAACCGAGCAGGAATTTTGCAAAGATGTATTACAGCCTCATTTCAACTCAAAAGAAATTTACCTGCACCTTCCTACGATTAAGAGATCAGGTGGTGGAATAGTACCATGGCCCGCTTTTAAGAAACAAATAGAAAATCATTTACTACAGGATAAAGAAGCTTTCGTAACAACCTTTGTTGATTATTACGGCATTCATGACAAGCATAATTTTCCGGAATGGGGAATGTCAAAACAAATGATTGACAAGAATGCTAAGATGACTTTTCTTGAAAGTTCCATGTTCGCAGCAATCGACGTTGATATAAGCAACCGTTTTATACCCTACATGCAATTACATGAATTTGAAGGATTATTATTTAACGATATAGAAGTCTTTAATGCCAACTTTTCTCAACACGAGCTTATCGGCAAAACAGAGTTGGAACAAACCATCATTAATTACCCTAATCCTGAACTGATTAATGACACGCCTCAAAACGCTCCATCGCACAGGTTAAATCGTTTAATAAAGGGCTATAATAAAATTGTTTATGGCTCAATTTTAGCCGAAAACATTGGCTTGATAAAGATCAGGAATAAAAGCCCCCGGTTTAACAACTGGATAACAACATTGGAAAATCTGTAGTCCCCGATAATAATGTCCGAGAAAAACAAATTAGGCCTGTGGACCAGCACCTCGCTGGTGATTGGCAATATGATAGGTGCAGGCATTTTCCTGATGCCGGCGGCTATGGCATCATTCGGGAGCATTGGTTTACTGGGCTGGGTATTTTCGGCGATAGGCTCATTTTTTTTGGCGAAGGTTTTCAGTAACCTGAGCAAGCTTCTCCCTCACGCCACCGGCGGCCCATATGCCTACACCCGCGACGGGCTGGGCGATTTCATTGGCTTTTTAGTTGCCTGGGGATATTATCTTGCAGTGGCCTGCGCCAACGCGGCCATCACTATCTCGTTTGTGAGTGCCTTAAGCACCTTTTTTCCAATATTAGGCAGCAGCAATGTTATTGCGGTGAGTACGGGTTTGTGCTCGATATGGTTATTAGCTTATATAAATACGCTGGGCGTTGTTACCGGCGGCAAGCTACAATTGGTTACCACTATTTTAAAAGTGTTACCACTGCTGCTGGTAGCTATCGGCGGTTTATTTTTTATCAAGGCGGCAAACTTCAGCCCCTTTAACGCCAGCGGTACCGGTATAGTCAGCGCCCTGCAGGCAACAGCTACTATGACCATGTTTGCGTTTATAGGCATTGAAAGCGCTACTGTACCATCGGGCAGTGTAGCTAATCCCGAAAAAACGGTGGCCAGGGCAACCATGCTTGGGCTACTCATCACCACTTTTATCTATATATTGGGGAGTGTAAGTGTTATCGGCATTATCCCGGCAGCACAACTGCAAAAATCGCTTACGCCTTATGCCGATACCGTGGTGATCATCTACGGCGGCAGCGCCCGTTATTGGGTTAGCGCAGGTATTGCCATCGCCGCTTTCGGTTCGCTGAACGGGTGGACGTTATTGCAGGGACAAGTGCCTTATGCCATTTCAAAAGATCAACTTTTCCCGCCAATATTCAGCCGCACTAATAAGAAGGGTGTGCCTTATATGGGTATTATCATCAGTAGTATTATGGTATCGCTGTTTATGGCTATGAATTATACCAAGGGCCTGGTAGCACAGTTTAAGTTCCTGCTGCTGCTTTCGTTGTTGAGTGTTTTAATCCCATATTTGTTATCGGCGGCGGCTTACCTGGTTATCCGGGTACGAAAAAGCCCAAAGGCAGGAGGCTGGGCCGGAGCTATAGCATTGGCTATACTGGCATTTGCTTATGCGCTTTGGGCTATTGCGGGAGCCGGACAGGAGGCAGTATATTATGGTTTCCTACTGCTTATGGCCGGCATCCCATTTTATGTTTGGGCCGCATTCAGGAAGAATGCGAATTAGTTTTTTATAATGCTCCAGCTTTAATCTCATCAACTACAGATGGATCGAGCAGCGTACTGGTATCGCCAAGGTTTGAGGTATCGCCTTCAGCAATCTTGCGCAAAATGCGGCGCATGATCTTGCCCGAACGTGTTTTTGGCAGGCCGGTTACAAACTGGATCTTATCAGGCTTGGCTATCGGGCCAATGATACGCGATACCGTCATGATGATATCCTTACGTGTAATTTCTTCATCGCCATGTTTATCAGGGCTAACCACGTATGCATAAACACCCTGGCCTTTAATATCATGCGGATATCCAACCACTGCCGATTCAACCACGCTGCTGTGCATATTGATGGCATTCTCCACTTCGGCAGTGCCGATGCGGTGACCGGATACGTTCAGCACGTCATCCACGCGACCGGTAATGCGGTAATAGCCATCCTGATCGCGCAGGCAGCCATCTCCGGTGAAATACATGTTTTCGTAAGTAGCAAAGTAAGTGGTGCGGCAGCGCTCATGATCACCATAAGTAGTGCGCAGCATGCCCGGCCAAGGGAATTTGATACACAGATTGCCGCTTACACCGTTACCTTCAATCACCTGTCCGTTTTCATCAACCAAAACAGGTTGTACTCCCGGTAAAGGTAAAGTAGCATAACCCGGTTTGGTTGGGGTAATGCCGGCGATAGGAGAAATCATGATACCGCCATTTTCGGTTTGCCACCAGGTGTCAACAATTGGGCAGCGGTTTTTGCCGATGTTGTCATCAAA
Organism: Mucilaginibacter sp. cycad4; assembly: GCF_034263275.1. NCBI lineage: Bacteria > Pseudomonadati > Bacteroidota > Sphingobacteriia > Sphingobacteriales > Sphingobacteriaceae > Mucilaginibacter > Mucilaginibacter sp. cycad4. The sequence continues at coordinate 6,009,091 of NZ_CP139559.1, forward strand.
CCAATGCCATGCTTCCTCGTTAATAGGTTCGCCTACAGAGCCTAATTTTTTAAGCGAGCTCAGGTCTTTATTATTTACGTTGTCCAACCCGAAGCTCATCAGTGAGCGGATAGCTGTTGGCGCAGTATATAATATGTTTACTTTAAATTTATCTACAATCTCCCAAAAACGGCCGCAATCAGGATAGGTTGGAATACCCTCAAACATCAAAGTAGTGGCTCCCTGCGAAAGCGGGCCGTATACTATATAGGAGTGCCCGGTGATCCAGCCGATATCGGCAGTACAAAAATATACCTCGCCCTGGTTGTATTGGAATACATTGGCGAAAGTATAGCCCGCATAAACCATGTAACCACCGCAGGTATGTACCACACCTTTAGGTTTACCGGTTGAGCCTGAGGTGTACAGGATGAACAGCATATCCTCGGCGTCCATAACTTCGGCAGGGCAGCTTGGGTTACCTTGTGTTTCAACTTTTTTAATTTCATCTTCCCACCAAACATCACGGCCTTTGATCATGGATACCGGAGTACGGCTGCGGGTAAGTACGATCACTTTTTTCACCGAACGGCATTGTACCAATGCATCGTCGATCACAGTTTTAAGTGGCACTTCTTTATTGCCACGCTTACCACCATCGCAGGTGATCACGATATTACATTCAGCATCATTAATCCTATCGGCAATGGATTGTGCAGAAAAACCACCAAACACTACCGAGTGAATAGCACCAATACGGGCGCAGGCTAAAACAGCGATAGCCAGCTCAGGGATCATTGGCATATAGATACAAACACGATCACCTTTTTTTGCACCATTGTTTTTGAGCACGTTGGCAAACTGGCAAACCTTATCATGCAGCTGGCGGTATGTTAATATCCGGTGATCTTCTTCCGGATCGTTTGGTTCCCAGATGATGGCTGGTTTATCGCCAAGGGTTTCCAGATGGCGGTCGAGGCAGTTTTCGGTAATATTGAGCTTTGCCCCCTGGAACCATTTGATCTTAGGCTCCTTAAAGTTCCAGTCCAATACGGTGTCCCACTTTTTTTGCCATAAAAAATTATCGGCAATGCCGGCCCAAAATTGCTCGGGCTGCTCAACACTTTGCTGGTAAACTTTTTTGTACTCTTCAAATGATGTAATTTTCATCGGTTGGTTGTTTGGTTGATGAAGCTGTTCCGGGGTTAAATTGTTTGTTTTTTGTTGCCCCGTACCAGTTTCATGCTGGTTTAAATGGTGGGCGTAATTTAATAATTTATGTGCGATGTGTAAACTAAAATCGCTACTTTTTAAATTTTTTTAAAAAGTAATTATTGGGCGAATAACGGCTTTAGATTTTGGTATTATTATTGGGTTGATGCGAGGGCCGCGTTAGGGATTGCAGTGAAAAGCCCACAGCGTGTGTAGAGTTTGCGGGAAGGAAAGGCGAGGACTTGTAACGGAAAGCCCGGCCCGTTGGCAACGCCCAGATTCTGAACCATGATTTTTAGGATTAACGGATTGGCGGGATGTCTGAATTGTGTTATTACTGTTTAAGCCTATGGTGACAACACCCGACATAAGCTCAATTAGGTCGAATTACGCGAATTATTATTCCCTTCTGTTCAAATTCGTGTAATTCGATCTAATTCGAAAAAATTAGTGTGGTAATTTCTATTGTATTATAGCCAATTTACGCTGCTGTTTTTAAGCGTTGTTTTTACTCTAATGCCACTGAGTAAAAAGAATTTGAAAATTTTTCAAATCACTGTTGAATATTTGATTTAAAAGTCTGATATTTGCAAACTCTTTTTGGATAAAGGGTTGATAATTAAAAATATTTGTCATGTCAAGAATTTGTGATCTAACAGGAAAAGGATCTATCGTAGGTAACAACGTTTCAAACTCAAACGTTAAAACAAAACGCAGGTTTCATCCTAACTTGAAACTTAAAAAGTTTTATATTCCTGAAGAAGATAAATGGATTACCTTAAAGGTATCTACTTCTGCTGTAAAAACTATCAGCAAAAACGGTATTACCGCCTGCATCAATAAATTTGTTAAAAAAGGCTACATTTAGTAGTTGGCTTGCAAGTTTAGCAGTATAATAAAATTGAAAAAATTACGTAAGCCGTGAGGTGACACGTACAACATAAAAAGAAAATGGCAAAAAAAGGCAACAGGGTTCAGGTGATTTTAGAGTGCACCGAACACAAAACAAGCGGTATGCCAGGCATGTCTCGCTATATCACCACTAAGAACAAAAAAAATACAACTGAAAGATTAGAGTTGAAAAAATTCAACCCTGTTTTGAGGAAAGTAACAGTTCACAAAGAGATTAAATAATTAGTTGACCGGGTTGATTGGCAGGTCAGGTCTTAAATTGATATAGCCAACTCAATAATTCACTAACTCACTAATTCAATAATTAAACAACATGGCAAAGAAAGTAGTTGCAACACTGAAAGTAGCAGGTAAAGGCAAAGAATATTCAAAAGTGATCACCATGAATAAATCACCTAAAACCGGTGCTTATTCATTCAAAGAGCAAATTGTCCCTAACGATTTAGTTAAGGATGCAATTGCAGGTAAAACTATATAATCACTCTTTGATTTAAATATTGAAGCCGTCTTGTTTTAACGAGAGGGCTTTTTTTGTTGAATGATTGTCTGAATCAGAATTTACAGAATTAATAAATTGACAGAATGCTGTTTGAATTAATATCTGATATTTCTGAAAACATATTTAAATTCAGAAAATTCTATAATTCTGAAAATTCTGATCACTATGGGATTATTTGATTTTTTTAAGAAAAAGGAAAACACGCAGCAGGAACAGCAAGCGCTTGATACCGGTTTGGAAAAAACCAAGGATAACTTTTTTTCAAAGATCACCAAAGCCATCGCCGGTAAATCAACCGTTGATGATGATGTGTTGGATGAGCTGGAAGAGATCCTGGTTACATCAGACGTTGGCGTAAGCACCACCCTTAAGATCATCGACAGGATCCAGGCCCGTGTTGCCCGTGATAAATATGTAAGCACCAACGAGCTGAACACCCTGCTAAAAGATGAAATTCAGCAACTCCTCGCCGAAAATAATAGTAACGACTTCCGCAATTTTGAATATGGCGACCATAAGCCATATGTAATTATGGTGGTTGGCGTTAACGGTGTAGGTAAAACCACTACTATAGGCAAGCTGGCCCACAAGCTAAAACAGGCCGGTAACCAGGTAGTTTTAGGTGCGGCCGATACCTTCCGCGCAGCCGCAGTCGACCAGATTAAACTTTGGGGAGAGCGTGTTGGCGTAAAGGTTGTTGCCCAGGCCATGGGGTCAGACCCGGCTTCGGTTGCTTATGATACCCTTCGCTCGGCGGTAGCCAACGGCGATGATGTAGCTATTATAGATACTGCCGGTCGTTTGCATAATAAAGTTGGCCTGATGAACGAGCTTACCAAGATCAAGAACGTAATGCAAAAGGTGATCCCCGGTGCCCCGCATGAGATACTGCTGGTACTGGATGCCTCGACCGGGCAAAACGCCATTGAACAATGCAAGCAGTTTACAGAGGCTACCAATGTAAATGCCCTGGCGTTAACCAAGCTTGACGGTACAGCCAAAGGCGGTGTAGTAATAGGTATATCAGATCAGTTCAGGATTCCGGTAAAATATATAGGTGTAGGCGAAGGCATGGATCACTTGCAGCTGTTTGACAGGCAGGCGTTTGTGGATTCATTGTTTAAACAATAGCATTTTATTTCTGGGATTACACCGATTATTGAATGATTACACCGATTTTTTTTTGATTGTAGATTGATTCTTTTTTGATTTTTTGATGGGAAAGTTTGAAAATGATCCGCTTACTGAAAAGATAATTGGGTGTTGTTATGAGGTTCATCGGTTTTTAGGTCCCGGATTTAATGAAAAAATTTACGCGAATGCATTGCAATATCAACTCACTTCACAAGGTTTAATTTTTGAAGCCGAAAGGGAATTTAACGTATTCTTTAAGGATCAATATGTCGGTAAGTTTAGATGTGATCTGTTTGTTGAAAACATGGTGATTGTTGAACTTAAATCAGTTACTGGAATTATGCCCGTGCTATTTACAAACCAAGTATTGTCATATCTAAAAGCGAGTAAAATTAAAACCGGATTGTTGATTAACTTTGGCAATTCAAGTTGTGAAATAAAGAGGATCTCCATTTAGCAATCAATGAAATTACTCGAAAAAATCGGTGTAATCATATAATAATCGGTGTAATCCAGAGAATAAAAAAATCGGCGAAATCACTAAAAAATCGGTGAAATCCCAAAAAAAGATAATGAGGACGAAAGAGTTAGATAAGCCCAAAAAGATAGCCAAACCCCGTGTAAATGTGGTTACATTAGGCTGTTCAAAAAATATTTACGATTCGGAGATATTGATGGGGCAGTTGAAGGGCAACCAGTTTGATGTGGTGCATGAGGCCGGGAAGGTAGGCAAAAACGATATTATTGTAATTAATACCTGCGGCTTTATTGATAACGCCAAGCAGGAATCGATAGATACTATCCTGCAATACAGCGAGCTTAAAGAGCAGGGTAAGGTAGGAAAGGTGATTGTTACCGGTTGCCTGAGTGAGCGCTATAAGCCTGAGCTTGAAGCAGAGATCACCAATGTCGATGCTTACTTTGGCACCAATGATCTGCAGAATTTACTGGCATCGGTAGGGGCTAACTACAAACATGAACTGATAGGTGAGCGTTTGTTAACCACCCCGTCGCATTTTGCATATTTTAAAATTGCCGAGGGCTGCAACCGCCCATGCTCGTTTTGCGCTATTCCTTTAATGCGGGGCAAGCACCTGAGTTCGCCTATTGAGCAATTGGTTGAGGATGCTAAGAAACTTGCTAAAAACGGCACAGAAGAACTGATCCTTATTGCACAGGATTTAACCTATTACGGTCTTGACCTTTATGGCAAGCGTAACCTGGATGAACTGCTTCGCCGTTTATCTGATGTGAACGGTATTGAGTGGATCAGGCTGCAGTATGCTTATCCTTCAGGTTTCCCGATGGAGATTTTGGATGTGATGAACGAGCGCGAAAACATTTGCAAATACCTGGATATGCCTTTGCAGCACATTACTGATAATATGCTGAAATCGATGCGCCGTGGGATTACCAAGCAAAAAACTATTGACATTGTAAACGAGATCCGTGATAAAGTACCGGGCATAGCGATGCGTACCACGCTGATTACCGGTTATCCCGGCGAAACCCAACAGGATTTTGAAGAGATGGCGCAATGGGTTGAGGATACCAAATTCGACCGCCTGGGCTGTTTCACTTACTCACACGAAGAAAAGACCCATGCCCATAGTTTGGTTGACGATGTGCCTGAAGAAGTAAAACAGGAGCGTGCCGATGCCATTATGGAAATTCAACAGGGTATCTCGTTCGATAAAAACCAGGAGAAGATCGGTAATATCTACAAAGTGCTGATTGATAAAAAGGATGGCGGTTACTTTGTTGGCCGAACAGAATTTGATTCGCCCGAGGTTGATAACGAAGTTTTGATTGATGCCAGCGTTGATTATGCTACTGTTGGCAGCTTTGTTAACGTAAAGATAGACAGCGCCGAAGACTTTGACCTTTATGGACAAATTGTAAAATAATAGTAATTTGCAGCTTGCTGTAAAGCGATTTGCGATTTATAATCTAATTTCGACATCAGCATTTAATTTTATTTGCTGATGTTTTGTTTTAGGCCAAATCTGAAACCGAGCATCCAAAACCCGAATAAAAAATGGACGCATCCTGTATAAGTTATAAAGACACCGGTTTCTTTTCACACACAGTTGCCGAATACATCGACAATAAACCCGAACTGCAATCTTTTTACGGCTACCGCCCTGATATGGCCGGTTTTGCCGAATTTTTGAAAAACAAAAAGGTAGTTGCAGATCGTGAAGTGCTGGTGCGTGTTTTAACCAAACAATACGAGTGTTTAGAGTCCGTAAGCCGGAAAGCCGGAAAGTCGGAAGGTAGTTATGGCACTACTCCCTCTCTCCCGGAGAGGGTTGGGGTAAGGCTGAACCTGGAGCTGCTAAAGCAGGATAATACGTATACCATTACAACCGGACATCAGCTCAATATCTTTGCGGGGCCGCTGTATTTCCTTTATAAAATTGCCACGGCCATTAAACTGGCGCAGCAATTGAAAACCGCCCATCCCGATAAAAACTTTGTACCCGTTTACTGGATGGCCAGTGAGGATCATGACTTTGCCGAGATCAACTACACCAACATTGGCGGTAAAAAAGTACATTGGTGGTATGAGGCTTCGGGCGCTACCGGACGCATCGACCCGGTGAGTATGCGCCAGGCACTTAACCAGTACAAAGGTGTTTTAGGCATGGAAGGCCACGCTACCGACCTTGCCGGGATTGTTGAAACTGCCTATACCAAATTTGATAAACTGGCTGATGCCACCCGTTATTTAGTTAACTCATTGTTTGGGCAGTATGGCCTGGTTATTATAGATGCCGATGACCACGAGTTTAAAAAAGAGTTCGCCCCAATTATGGAGCAGGACATCATTGGTCAGCATAGTTTTAAAAACATCACCGAAACCAACCATAAGCTTCATGAGCTTGGTGTGCATATCCAGGTTAACCCACGCGAAATCAATTTCTTTTACCTGAAAGATCAGCTTCGCGAACGAATAGTTTTTGAAGATGCCAGTTATCAGGTGCTCAACACCGGGATTAAGTTTACCGAAGCTGAGCTGAAAAAAGAGATAGCCGAATACCCCGAGCGTTTTAGCCCTAACGTGGTAATGCGGCCGTTGTACCAGGAATGTATTTTACCAAACATTGCTTATATTGGTGGTGGTGCTGAAGTGGTTTACTGGCTGGAGCTGAAATCAAACTTTGATCATTATAAAATTGATTTCCCGATCCTGATCCTTCGCAACTCGGCATTGGTAATCAAAAAAGAGCAGGCCTCCAAGATTGAACGTATGAGCCTGGATGCCATTGACCTGTTTAAAGAAAGCGATGCCCTGCAAACCTACTGGATTAAAAAGCACAGCGGCCATAACCTGAGTATTGCTGAAGAATGGCGCGAAATGGAAAGCCTTTTTGAGAAAATAAAACTCCGCGCATATAAGATCGACCCTACGCTTTCACCATCAGCTGCGGCTGTACAGGCCCGCCTTAAAAAGGCCATGGATAATCTTGAAAGGAAACTGATCCGCGCCGAAAAGAGAAACTATAGTGTACGTTTAGAGCAGTTAACCGCTGTTAAAGCCGAGCTTTTCCCAAAAGAAAGCCTGCAGGAGCGTTCTGAAAACTTTGGCCTCATGTATGTAAAATGGGGGCAGACCTTTATTGATGAACTCATCCGCCTGTTTGAACCGCTTGATTTTAAGTTTACTGTATTAACGGAGAAATAACGCTATACCTCAATCTCTCCTCTCCCCCGTTCGTTTTAGCCCAGGTGCTGTGTAGGAGATATAAGCATTGGATGACTTATGCTTTTTCAAGCTGATGGCTTAATTTAAGAGCTATAGCGCCTTTCGGTCCAACTTGCGATAAAACCACCCCACACTCCTGCGAACAAAAAAGGGCTTAAGCAAATGCCCAAGCCCTTTAATTGCCAAGATAATAGCAGATATTATTCTTTATTCTCCAATTCAGCAGCAGCCGGTTCGTCAAGGAACCATTCTACTTCGCCTGATATGGAATCAATAAGCTGTGCCGGATAAAGTTCAATATCCTCGTCATCTTCCAGGATGTGTTTTACAGCCTCGGCCTTACCTGCTCCGTAAACTAAGAATGCTATTTGGGCAGCATCATTAATAAGCGGTGCGTTGAGGGTAATGCGCCATACCTGCTGATCGTCCAGCCATACTTCTTTTACACCGGGCACGCGGTCATGCAGCACCGGCGTATAAGGGAATAATGATGCGGTATGCGAGTTATCGCCCAGGCCTAATAATACCAGGTCAAAACTTGCTTCATCGTCGTCAAAAAATGCCGAGATCACTTCCCAGTATTTAGCGGCAGCTTCGGCAGGGCCAAATGATGTTTCAACCGGGAAAATCTGTGCCGGGCTGATCATTAATGGCTCAAACAACGCCTTTTTAGCCATCAGGTAATTGCTGTCCTTATGGTCATGAGGTACATTGCGCTCATCGCCAAAAAAGAAGAAAACCTTTTCCCAGTTTACCTGGTCGGCATAAGTTGTTGAAGCTAACAGCTCATATAATTTTTTAGGTGAGCTGCCGCCCGAAAGCGCCACACTGAACTTGCCGTTTTTGTTAATGGCTTCGGTAGCCAGGGTAACAAAATGATCGGCCAGCCCGGTTAAAACCTCCCCTTCTGTGTTATAGATATTCAGTTTCATCAGCTTCTTATTTTTTACCGTTTACAGGTAACGTAAACCAGTTATAGCCATCGCGGGCAATTAAAGCTTCTGCAGCTTCAGGTCCCCATGAATCGGCCGAATAATTAGGGAAGTTAAGGCTCTTTTTATTTTGCCATGTGTTTAGTATCGGCATTACCAGCTCCCATGCTGCCTCAACCTGGTCACCACGCATAAACAGGGTCTGATCTCCCATCATGGTATCCAGGATCAATGTTTCGTAAGCTTCAGGAGCCTGATTGGTGTAGGTACCTTTATAATCAAACACCATATCAACGGCGTTTAATACCATATCGATACCCGGGCGTTTAGCCTGAACCTGTAAACGGATGCTCATTTCAGGTTGAATGCTGATAATAAGCCTGTTTTGCTGCCAGCTTTCAGTTGCCTCGGCCGGGAAGATCTGGTGAGGAACATCTTTAAACTGGATAGTGATAACCGATGATGACTGGTGCATTCTTTTACCTGTACGTAAATAGAACGGAACGCCCTGCCAGCGCCAGTTGTCAATAAAGAACTTGATGGCGGCAAAGGTTTCCGTATTTGATTCGGTGTTAACCTTTGGCTCCTCGCGGTATCCCGGTACTTCCCTGCCTTTCATCCATCCGCTGCCGTACTGGCCCCTAACTGTCGAATTGCGTACATCTTCAGCAGTAAATTTGCGCATTGCTTTCAGCACATCAACCTTACGGTCGCGTACCTCATCGGCGCTAAAGCTGATAGGGGGTTCCATAGCTACGTGGCAAAGCAATTGCAGCAGGTGGTTCTGGATCATGTCTCTCATTGCACCTGAGCCATCATAGTAGTCGCCGCGTTCTTCAACGCCTAACTGCTCGGTAACTGAAATTTGTACGTGCTCAATATGGTTCCGGTTCCATAACGGCTCCATAATGGAGTTGGCAAAACGGAAAGCCATGATATTTTGAACAGTTTCTTTACCCAGGTAATGGTCAATACGATAGATCTGGCATTCATCAAAAATGCTTTTCAATAACTGGTTCAGATCTTTTGCAGTTTCCAGGTCGTGACCAAATGGTTTCTCAATGATGATCCTTACACGTTTTTTATCATCGGCCAGTTTAGCTTTTGATATGTTTGATGCAATGATAGGGAAGAAATTAGGCGCTACTGCAAGGTAAAACAATACATTGGCCTTGGTTTTCCACTCGGCGTTGTGTTTTTCAATGCGTTTGCCAAACTCTTTGTACGTTTCAAAATCAGTAGCGTCAGATACCTGGTAATAAACGTTTTTTACAAATTCGGCCCATTGTTTATCATCGGTTTTACCGCTGCGTGAAAACTGGTTGATATCTTTATACAGGTTCTCCCTGAATTGCTCGTCGGTAAGCTTGGTACGACCGGTACCAATAATGGAAAATTGTTTAGGCATCCATCCGTCTAAAAACAGATTATATAGGGCCGGCGCAATTTTCCGGGAGTTTAAATCTCCCGTTCCACCAAAAATGATAAATATGGTAGGGTCTGATTTAGCTGTTGTGCTCATTGTTTTGTTTTAATTAATAGCGTCAATTAATCGTTTACCGGAGCCCATTGTGTATGGAAAGTACCTTCTTTACCAATAAGCTCATAAGTATGTGCGCCAAAGTAATCGCGCTGAGCCTGGGTTAGGTTTGAAGGCATCCTTTCGCTGCGGAAAGCATCGAAATAGCTTAATGCCGAAGCATAGCCCGGAGCAGCAACACCGGCAGCAACAGTAGCCGATAATACTTTCCTGATGCCCGGTAAAGTGCCGGCAACAAGAGCCTGGATATCGCTGTCAAGTAACAGGTGAGGCAATGCCTGATCTTTATTGTAAGCGTTGTAAATGTCATTCAAAAATTCTGAACGGATGATACAGCCACCTCTCCAGATCTTGGCAATCTCGCCTAAATGAAGATCATATTTGTACTCTTCAGATGCTTTGGTAAGCAGGTGCATACCCTGTGCATAAGTAACGATGCTGGTAAAATAGAAAGCCTGCTCTAAAGCAACCAACAACTCTTCTTTATCGCCTTCAAGCTCGATAGGGTCATTGTAAAGGGTTGAAGCTTTTTCGCGCAGTGATTTGTATTTTGAAAGATCACGCATGGATACTGAGGTATCGATGGTTGGTATAGGGGTTACCAGGTCCATAGCCACCTGCGAGGTCCATTTACCGGTACCTTTAGCTTTAGCTTCGTCTTTAATATCATCTAACAACAGATGATCGGTGCCCGGTGCTTTGTATTTGAAAATATCTTTGGTGATATCTAACAGGAATGACTGTAAACGGCCTTCGTTCCATTTAGTGAACAGGTCGCCTATCTCGTCGTTACCTAACTTTAAGCCTTTTTTCAGGATCTCATAGGTTTCGGCAATTACCTGCATGATCCCGTACTCGATACCGTTGTGCACCATTTTAACAAAGTGGCCTGATGCGCCAGGGCCAATATAGGTAACACAAGGTTCGCCGTTAACTTTAGCAGCAATGGCTTCAAAAATAGGTTTCATTACAGCGTAAGCATCCTTATCGCCACCCGGCATCATGCTCGGGCCACGACGGGCACCCTCTTCACCACCTGATACGCCCATACCAAAGAAGTGTAAGCCTTTAGCTTCCAGTTCCTCAACACGGCGGTTGGTATCGGTAAAGTGCGAGTTACCGCCATCAATCAGGATATCGCCTTTTTCCAATAACGGGGTTAATTCCTCAATTACAGCGTCAACAATTTTACCGGCAGGTACCAGCATCATGATAGCCCTTGGCGTGGTAAGGCTCTGTATAAATTCTTTAACATCGGCAAAGCCCTTAGCGGCCCTGTCACCAGCTTCCTGGTTCAATGAATCTACTTTACCGGTATCTTTATCGTGCCCGGCAACCGCGAAGCCATGATCGGCCATGTTCAGCAGCAGGCTGCGACCCATAACACCCAGGCCTATCATACCAAAGGCGTATTTGTTTTCTGTTGCGCTCATTTTGTTTTGAGGTTTTCTTTTTTAAGAGTTTCTAAAATTTTTTTTGTGCTTTCGAGGCTGGTATGCTGGAACGAACGGATGCCCAGTTTTTGCGCGGTATCAACAAACATTTTTCTGTCGTCGAAATAAACGCATTGCTGAGGCGACGCCTGGGCAATACCCATAGCTAACTGCCAGATACCCGGATCTGGTTTACGCATTTTTACTTCGCATGATGATACAAAGGCATCAAAACACTCATGCAGTTTAAATTTACGTACCCTGTAATCGTTCAGCTCCTTACCCTCATTGTTCACTGATATAATACGGAAGCCGCAATCTTTTTTCCAATCCTTAAGGAATTGCAGCATTGGCAATTCAACAGATGTAGAATAGATAAAATCCTTAAAATCTTCGCGTACAAAATCCCTTGGGTGGTTAAATATCACCGTATCAAGATATTCGTCAAGCGTGACGTTGCCAATTTCATATACGTTAAAAATAAAATTATGCAGGGCATTAACCTCGGCATAGTCGAGGTTAAAACGTTTGGCCGCTTCTTCGCGGGCTTCATGCCCCCATCCGTTCGACAGCAAAATGCCGCCCACGTCAAAAAAAAGGATCTTCAGATCAGCAACTTCCATAGGTGGTAGTATTTATTAGTCGAGAGTCTTAAGTTCAAAGTCAAAAAAAACTATTCCGACTTGAACTCAGGACTTTCTACTTAGAACTTATTACTTATTTTTCTGTGTTTCGATGGCGTTCAACAGCTTTTCAAACGGCTTGTTGAATTTCTCGATACCTTCGTCTTCCAGTTGCTGAGTTACAGCAGCAAGGTCGATACCCAAAGAAGGTAGTTTGGCTAAGATCTCGGTAGCTTTATCTAAACCGGTTTCTAACGTGTTTGCAGCAACACCATGATCACGGAAAGCGTCAACAGTTTCCAGCGGAACGGTATCAACAGTATCCGGGCCAATTAATGCCTCAACGTATTTGGTATCTTTAAATGCAGGGTTTTTGCTGCCGGTACTTGCCCAAAGCAAACGCTGTGGCTGTGCGCCCTGATCGGCAAGTTTTTGCCATCTTTCGCCGCTGAATACCCTTTTATAAATTTCGTAAGCTTTTTTAGCTGATGCGATTGCGACCTCGCCATACAGCTCTTTTTCGCCTTTTGCTTCGATAATAGGATCCACAACAACATCAATACGGCTCAGGAAGAAACTGGCTACTGACGCAATGTGGGCAATTTTATGACCTGCGGCTAAATGCTCTTCCAGGCCTGCAATGTAAGCTTCAGTTACTTCTTCGTAACGCTCTAAACCAAAAAGCAGGGTTACGTTGATGTTAATACCTTTTGCAATTGATTGCTGAATAGCGGCCAAACCCGGTTTTGTACCAGGGATCTTGATCATTACGTTTTCACGGTCAACTTTTTTCCAAAGTTCTTCGGCTTGTTTGGCAGTACCTTCGGTATCTAAAGCCAAAAATGGAGAAACCTCAAGGCTCACATAACCATCAACTTTGTTTGATTCTTCGTAAACACCTTTAAACAGGTCGGCAGCAGCCTGGATATCTTTAACAGCTATTTCAAAAAACAGCTTTTCGTTATCGCTTTCAGATTTAAGTGCGGCTATATCAGCATCGTAATCAGAACTGCTGCTGATAGCCTTTTCAAAAATTGCAGGGTTTGAGGTAACGCCGCGTACGCCGTCAACGTCAATTAATTGTTTAAGCTTTCCTGAAGAAATGATCTCACGGTCAATAAAATCAAGCCAGATGCTCTGACCGAAACCATGTATCTGCGCTACGTTATTAGTTGCCATAATAGGGTTTGTTTTTTTGTTTGTTAATTATTTTGTTAAAAGCGCGATGAAGGTAGTAAAAATTGCTACCAAATCGGTCTATTATGTAAAGTTCTTAATAAGAATGTCAGTAATTGTAAGATTTATATCATACTTTGTTAACATTTCCGGGCTAAGTCTGCAGTTTTTAGCAGTAAATGCCGGTTTTTATTCTTAAATTAGAATTAGCAAGTTAAAAGTCTCATTTTCTTTAAAGTTTCGGACTAAAGACTTCGAACTTAAGGCTAAACCTAATTATTCGAGGCCATGATAATATTTACATCAAAGCCGATAAAAAGACCGCTCTCGATTACTCCTGTTATCGATTTAATATCCCTTTCGAAACTTTTACCAATTTCATCAAATTTGCAATCCAATACCAGGTTGCCGTTTTCTGAAATTATCGGGCCGTCTTTACCTTTTGCCGGCCTTATGGCTATTTCTGTAGCCCCTAAACTTTTCAATTCCTTTTCCACATAAGGCAATGCCTGCGGAAAAACCTCGATAGGCACCGGAAATTTCGAGCCTAATTTATCAACCATTTTCGACTCGTCAACTATAATATAGCTAACTGCGCTTGAACTGATAAGTAACTTTTCTTTAAACATGGCCCCACCGCGTCCTTTGATCAGGCTTTTGTCGGGGTCAACCTCATCGGCTCCGTCAAATAGCCAGTCGGGTTTATATTCATACAGTGTTGTAACCGGCAAGCCCAGTTTGGCGCAAAACATAGAAAGTTCTACCGAAGTAGGGATAGCCTTTACATTCAGCCTTTCATCTTTTACTTTTTGGGCGATGGCCACCAGGGCCAGGTATGATGTTGAACCCGAGCCAACACCTATTATATCGCCATCCTTAACTTTTGCTGCAATTTCGGCAGCTACCTTTTGTTTGCCTTCAATATTGATGATCTTATCGGCCCACTCCAGGTTATCTATCAGGTTGCTGTTCCAGTTCATTTTGGTTAGAATCAAGAAGTCAAGAACCAAGAGGCAGGAAGAAAAACTTATTTCCTTACCGTTTGATTCTTACTTGTATATTTTTTTAAATCAAGAGCCAGGAAAACTCTTGATTCCTGACTCTTGATTTCTTGCGTCTATAAAAGAGCTTTTGCTTTTTTAACAACGTTATCAACAGTGAAGCCGAAGTGTTTGTACAAATCTTCGGCAGGGGCCGATTCACCAAAGGTGGTCATGCCCAGCATATCGCCTTCATCGGTGATGTATTTATGCCAGCCCATTGGTGATGCCATTTCAACAGCCAAACGTTTTCTGCTTGCTTTAGGGAATACCGACTCTTTGTAAGCCGCATCCTGTTTTTCAAACAGCTCCCATGATGGCATACTTACCACACGGGTGGAAATACCTTCAGCCTCCAGCTTTTCCTGTGCCTGCATGATCAACGCCACTTCAGATCCGGTAGCGATCAGGATCAGATCCGGGCCTTTGCTGCCTTCTGAAAGCACATAGGCACCTTTTTCAAGGTTTTCGGCTTTGCCATATTTATCCTGGTCGAGGATAGGTAAGCCCTGGCGGGTGAATACCAATACAGTTGGGCCGCCTTTTTTCTCGATAGCAACACGCCATGCATGAGCACTTTCGTTAGCATCGGCCGGGCGGATCACCGTTAGGTTTGGTATCGAGCGCAATGAAGCTAATTGTTCAATAGGCTGGTGGGTGGTACCATCCTCGCCTAAACCAATACTATCATGTGTATAAACGAAGATCGGGTTTATTTTCATGATGGCAGCCAAACGAATTGGCGGGCGCATATATTCAGAGAACATCAGGAAGGTAGCGCCGAAAGGCAACAGGCCTTTGGTTAAAGCCATGCCATTTAAAGCAGAGCCCATGGCATGCTCACGGATGCCGAAGTGGAAGTTACGGCCTGCACGGTTTTCTGATGTAAATGAATCGTATTCTTTCAGGTTGGTTTCGGTTGATGGGGCAAGGTCGGCCGCGCCACCAATCAGGTTTGGCAATGCCGGGGCAATAGCGTTCAATACTTTGCCTGATGCCTGGCGAGTTGCCATTTTAGGGTCCGAACCTTTAAATACCGGCAGTTTATCTTTCCAGCCGGCAGGTAGTTCACCTTTGGAGGCAGCCTCGTATTCGGCAGCTAATTCAGGGAATTTTGCTTTATAGTCGGCAAATAATTTGTTCCATTTTTCTTCAACAGCAGCGCCTCTTGCACCTTTTTTGTGGTAGTAATCCAGCACTTCGTCAGATACGTTGAATGATTTTTCAGGATCGAAACCAAAGAACTGTTTTACCAGTTTAATTTCGTCGGCACCAAGCGGAGAACCGTGTGAGCCCGCAGTTCCCGATTTGTTAGGGCTGCCATAAGCTATCAGCGAACGAACGCGGATAAATGACGGTTTTTGAGTTTCGGCTTTGGCATTGATGAGGGCCAGCTCCAGCGCGTGGGTATCGTTCACATCGGTAAGGTCCTGCACATGCCAGCCATATGCACGGAAACGGGCGCTTACATCTTCATTAAAAGCAATATCGGTACTGCCTTCAATAGAGATGTGGTTATCATCATATAAATAGATCAGGTTACCTAATTGCAAATGACCCGCCAGTGATGCAGCTTCGGAAGTTACACCTTCCATCAAATCGCCATCGCTGCAGATAGTGTAAATATTGTAGTTGAACAGCTCAAAGCCAGGCTTGTTGTAACGCGCAGCAAGATGCTTTTGTGCGATGGCAAAACCTACAGCATTGGCAAAGCCCTGTCCCAGCGGACCGGTTGTTACTTCAATGCCCGGAGCCAAACCATATTCCGGGTGACCGGCGGTTTTGCTGTTCAGCTGGCGAAACTGTTTGATATCATCTAAAGAAAGATCATAGCCCATTAAATACAAAAAGTTGTACTGTAAAATACAAGCATGGCCTGCCGAAAGGATAAACCTGTCGCGGTTTGCCCAATCGGGGTTTTTCGGGTTGTAGTTTAAAAACTTTGTCCATAAAACGTGGCCCATTGGTGCCAGCGCCATAGCTGTACCAGGGTGGCCTGAATTTGCTTTTTGCACAGCATCGGCTGCCAATACCCTTACGGTATCTATCGCCAATTTTTCTATGTCTTGTTGGTTTTCCATTTTGTTATCAGGTATTGTAGTTAGTGTTAGTTTTATTTATTCGGTAGGTGTTGCAATTTTGCGCTTGGTTTTGCTTTCACCTTCATTGAGCCAAAGCCTTGCGCCGCCTTTTATTCCATCGGCATTGGTAACAATCTTCATGTTTTTATCAAGCTTAAAGGTAAGCTCGTCTGAATTGCCGCCGCCAATGTATAAAGTATCGTAATTGAATACAGTTTTCAATATTTTGAAAACCTTTTTCATGCGTTTGTTCCATTTCTCTTTGCCTTCTTTTTCTAAAGCTCTTTCACCTATATAGTTATCATAGGTAATACCTTCTTTTATCGGGAGGTGGGCAAGTTCAAAGTGTGGCAATAAATGACCGTCCATTAACAAAGCTGTACCAAAACCGGTGCCCAGGGTAATTACCATTTCAAGGCCCTTACCGGCTACCACACCAAGCCCTTGCATGTCGGCATCGTTAACTACCTGGGTAGGTTTGCCTAATGCTTTTTCCAATTTTTTGCTCAAATCAACATCTGCCCAGTAATCGGTACCCAGGTTGGGCGCCGTTTTAACAACCCCGTTTTTTACATAACCAGGAAAACCAACCGATATTTTATCATATGCCGGAAAATCCTTAACGAGGGTGTTAATAGCTTTTATAACGTTTTCGGGATTTGCCGGTGCCGGCGTAGGAATTTTATCATACTCCATTTTTAAATCCCCTTTTTTATTCAGGATAGTGGCTTTAATGTGCGAACCACCGATATCGATTGAAAGGACTCTTAACTGGGATGGTGTGTTTTTCATTTAGCGTAATTTATTTAGCTGGTTAGTTATTCTTGGTGAACCCCTTAGTTCCCAGCGCATAAATATCACATTTTAATAATATCAAATTGTTAAATAATGCGATAAAATCAATTTAGTCCTTAAAGCAATAAAAGTAAAGTTAGTGTTGCTTTTATTTACCAAACCAATTTTTAAAAGTATTTTACTTATGCGTGGCAAAATCAGTGCAATTAAGGTAAAATGTTAATACCCCTGTTAATTTTTTCAAATACTTAAACTGTTATTACCAGTTTTAAGTGTAAAAGTTTTTCCTTTCCATACAAAAACGCCAGTTGTACTGTGCGGCAAGGTTATATTTATATTCCATTTCCCTTTTTCAAACATATACCTGGCATAAACTTTTCCGTTAGGATGCGGTACCTCGCCGCTAATATTTTTGATCTGCCCTAAATGCGGTTCAATTTTTATTTTACTGAAACCGGGTGCATAACTATCCACTCCTAAAATAGTTCGATAAAATTCAATGTTAGGACTTGCTCCCCATGCATGGCAGTCGGAGCGGTTATGGTCAAGATCGGAGATCTCGGCCCAGGTGGTTAAACCCATTTTGATATTATCGCGCCATATGTTAAGCCAGTTTAAATAACCATCGCCCAAGCCTCCTTTTACCATCGCCTGGTGCAGGTAATATTTAAAGTAGATGGTACACCTGGTGAGCGTGGTATCGCTCAAGAGTTTTAAGCTGATGTCATGCGCAGTCGCGTTATTTACCATACCGGCTAATATTGCTATGGAATTGGTGTGCTGCGAAAACAATTGCTTGTCCTCGGTATCGGCATAAAGTTTTTTGCCTGCATCCCAGTATTTGTTTTGAATAGCGGTTTTTAACTGTGCAGCTTTGGCCTTATACATTGCGGCAAATGCAGGCATCCCCATCTTAGTTTCCATTTCGGCAGCTTGTTGGTAAGCCCACATCAACTGCATGTCCAATATAGCCGATGTACCTTTGGCGCTTTTAGGCGCCTGGCCGAAATCCCAGCCTTTATCATTTACCCAGTCAACAAATGTCCAGTAGGGAGTATCTTTTAATGAGCCATCAGTTTGTTGATATTTGCTGAAAAAGTTCAGTACATCGCGCATCCCCGGCAACTTATCTTTTATAAATAAACTATCGGGGCGGTACATCCAGTAATCATGCAGCATGCCAATATACCATAACGAAAAGGTGGAAATAATTTGGGGTGAGAATGAAGGATGGCGGCTCAGCGTGATCCCTTCCGCCAGCCTTGAATGATCCATCTGGTTGATGGCGTTGCGGACCAGCCGGTCGTCGCCGCTGTTATAAAAAGATACCAGCGCCTGGATGCGGGTATCGCCTACGTATTGCAACTGTTCATAATAAGGGCAATCGGTATAGGTTTCGCCGGCGCAAAGGCGGGCGGTGCGCCAGCCAATATCCAGCATCTGCTGCATTTCGGGGTTTGGCGTGTCCAGTTTGGCATTCAGCTTAAAGGGATACCCGGTGAATGTTCCGTAGATATCGTCAATAACCAGGGGCTCATTTTTGGTTGTTATTTTTACTTCAACATACCTGAAAGTACGCCAGGTTAAGGTGGTGAATGAATTACCCGTAGCTCCATCCGAAACGATGCTATCCCGCCTGCCAACAAAGATCTTTCCGTCTACATCATTACGGTTCCCTTTAACCGGGCCTTCCGGGCCGCTTAAACTTTTAAACAACGATTCGGTATAAGTGATACCAATACCGGCGTTTTTCCCCTTGCTGAAATTGAGCGTTAAATAAGCGTTGGTTAAATACGTTTGATCGAGCAGTAAAGTAGTTGAAGTATTAGCCGGGATAGTAATGGTTGTTTTGGTTGCAGGGAATGAGGATGGTATACTGATGCCATCGGCTTTTCTTAACACGGGAATCCTTTGCAGGGTCATTTCCATGGCGGGTATTGAGGATGGAACCAGCATCCAGCCAAAGGCATTGGTTATTCCTTTTGGATTCCCGTTGTCAATACGGATAGCGTTTTTCCAACTATTGTCATCAAGCCCGGTCGTGTTCCAATCTTTTATAGATTGGTTTAAATCTATCCTTTCACCCGGCCCTGCAACATAATAAGGATGCCAGCCAATACCGGTTACAGGTTGAAATGATTTATCGCGGATACACTTCCAGGTTTTATTGGTGTTGATGATCTCTTCGGCCGGGGTGTTACCCTGCATAATGAAACCTGTTTGCAGCGAGATCTGCGCCTCGGGGCGATAATCACCATCATTCCATACTACAGCGGCGATAAGGTTTTTGCCTGCCTGAAGATACGGGGCCAGATCAACCGTTTCATAGTTCCAGTAATAGGTGTCTCCCCGGGCCGGGCCTAATGAAACCAGCGTTTGGTTAACATAAAGCTTATAGCGGTTATCGGCAGAAACATGAACTACAAATGATGCCGGTTTAGCTGCCAGTTCAATATTTTTTCTGAAGTAATACACACCATAATCTTTTAACGGTTCCTGGGGAACGGTGATCCAGGATGCTTTCCACTGGTGTTTTAAAAGCGCCGGATTGATGGTTTGCCCGAAAACGGATGTTATAGTAAAAAGGAAAAGCGCAAAAAAGCAGCATTTAAAAAATATCTTCATGAAGTAGTTTGGTTTATAGGTGATTGGCAATTGCCTGCACAGCTAAATTACAATTAAAGCCGGATTATTAAACACATGGTCAATTTTCGGTTCTTGAATAAACAGGCAGAAATTTTCTACACGAATTTTTACGTATTGATCGAATTGCACGAATTGTCATATCTTAATTCGTGTAATTCGATATAATTGTGATGAGCCTGAAAATCAATTCATGTAAAAATTTTTCATACCCATTTATTAACAGGTCTGATCATTTTAAAGACGATTTCTCCGACCGTTATCTGTCCCGATAGTGGATTATTTTATAATTCCGTTATCTTTATTTTTTACAAACCTAAAACTATGGATGTATTAGCGGTTGTCTTATTAGTGGTTGTCATTATAATGATGCTGAACCACAAAGGCAGTTTAAATAATAAGATCAGAGATCTCGAATTTAAAATATTTGAATTAAAGCGCCTTGTTGAGCAGCTTAAAATAACCCGGATAGTTAACGAGGACGTTAAAAAAGCGGAAGGGCCTGCGCCGGCAACCGCTCCGCCCCCTGCACCTGTTACCCCGATCACCCCCGAGTCTCCTGTTGAAAAGCCACAGCCGCCGGTTGAGGCCGAAATAAAACCTCAGCCGCCCAAGCCGCCAATTATTGAAAGGCAACCCGAAGTTATTGAAGACAGCTTATCAATCATCAATCGCCCAATAAAAACACGCGACTTTGAACCTGCAAAACCGTTACAGCCCAAGCCGTCTTTCTTTGAGCGCCATCCCGATCTGGAGAAATTCATCGGTGAAAACCTCATCAATAAAATAGGTATAGCCATCCTGGTGCTGGCCATCGGGTTCTTTGTAAAATACGCTATTGATAACGATTGGATTGGCTTAGTTGGCCGTGTAGGCATAGGTATAGTTTGCGGTGGTATTTTAATTGGTGTTGCGCATGCACTTCGTAATAGCTATAAGGCATTCAGCTCGGTGCTGGTAGGCGGTGGTTTAGCGGTATTTTACTTTACCATAACGCTGGCGTATCAACAGTTTCATTTGTTTAATAGCCAAACAACAGCGTTCATTATTTTAATTGTGATCACCATTTTTGCGGTGGCACTCTCCCTGTTATATGATAAGCAGGAGCTGGCCGTAATTGCTTTGGTTGGCGGCTTTGCAAGCCCGTTCATGGTTAGTAACGGCAGCGCCAATTATAATGCTTTGTTTATTTACCTGTTGATATTGAATACCGGCCTGCTCATTATTGCTTATTACAAGGCATGGCGGGTGCTTAATATTGTATCGTTCGGATTTACTGTGATTGTTTTTTCGACAGTATTGTATACGCTTACCCCGCCTACCTACCATTTCGGCTTTATTTATGCCAGCATTTTTTACGCCCTTTACTTTGTTATCAACATAGCCAATAACGTGCGCGAAAACAAAAAATTCATCGCCTCCGATTTCAGCATTTTGCTTCTTAATACCGGTTTATATTTTGCTGTCGGTTTGTACCTGTTAACCAGGATGCATGATGAGCAGTACCGTGGTTTATTTTGTGTGAGTTTGGCTGTCGTGAACCTGGTGCTGTCATACATCCTGTTCCGCAACCGTAAGGTGGATACCAATATATTATACCTGCTTATCGGTATTACTTTAACCTTTATTTCGTTAGCGGCCCCTATCCAGCTGCATGGTAATAACATCACCATTTTCTGGGCTTCGGAAGCAGTATTGCTTTACTGGCTTTACCAGCGTTCGGGCATCCAGCTTATGAAAATCACTTCATTATTGCTGTGGATAGCCATGCTGCTGAGCCTGGCGATGGATTGGTACCAAACCTATACCATGACCAACGAAGCGCTAACCATTATCGCTAACAAAGGCTTTATTACTACGCTATGTGCTGCTATAAGCTCGTTCCTTCTTGCGATATTGGTTAAACGCGACCAATCCAAACAAGCCTACGCGGCCGCCTTCAGTGAGCAGCTTTTCGGAATAGCGGCATTGGTACTTTTATTTTTAAGCGGTTTGCTGGAAATCAATCACCAGCTCCTGAACCATTATCCGGGCAGCGGGCTTAATACCTTGTACATGATGGTTTACACGCCTGTGTTCGTATTCATCTATTACACATTATCCGCAAAAATAGAGGTCATCAACTTTGCCAATGGCGTAAAACTTGCCATCTTGCTGGCCTGCGTTACCGTTTATCTGATCCTGATGCCGCAATACTATGACCTTCAGCATTTAATGCTTGAGGGCGGCAAACCAGCTGCCAGTCATTTCATTGCACATTGGATAGGTACTGTATTTGTAGGATTACTATTTTACCGGGTGATCCGCCTTTGCCAGCAAACCCTGGATGAGGGCGCGAAAAAAGTGTTTACCTGGGTATTGAGTGCCGGCGTTGTTTTATTTTTGAGTTTAGAGGTAAGCCTGATGAGCAACCTGATGTTCTTCAGCAAAACCAACACTATAGATAGCATAGAAACCGTATACGTTAAAACGGGCTTGCCTGTGCTATGGGGCTTGCTTTCCTTCGCGCTGATGTGGCTGGGGATGAAGTATAAACTCAAAGCAATGCGCGTGGCCTCATTAACATTGTTCTCGCTTACCTTATTAAAATTATTTTTGTTCGATATTAAAAATATCCCGGTTTGGGGTAAAATAGCTGCTTTCTTTTGTTTGGGGGTACTATTGCTTATTGTGGCATTTATGTACCAGCGAACAGCAAAAAAATCCATCGCCGATGATGAAGCTAAAAAAAATGAATAAGCTAACGCTTTTAACGCTGCTGCTTTGCGGAGTTATATTATCCGCATCGGCACAGAAAAATTTAAAATATAAAGCGGCGCTGCAAAAGATTGACAGCACCGGCTTTTACCGGATTGGCTTACAGCCGGATTTGGTAGCGAAAGCCAAACCCGATTTATCAGACATTCGTATTTTGGATGCTAAAGGGAACTTTGTGCCGTACATTCAGGCAGGCAGTCTGCCTCAAAAAAGCCAGAAAAGTTTTGTTGTTTTCCCGGAGATCGGCAACACGCCCAGGACTGATACCGGTACCGTTTTCATTATTGAAAATAAAACAGGCCTGGTGCTCGACCGCCTTTGGATCAGGCTGCAAAATACCGCCGTAAAACGTAAAGTAAACCTGCTGGGCAGCGACGATTTAAACCAGTGGTTTGCCATACAGGAAGATATTCCGTTGCAGGAAGCTGTGCAAAACAGTGAAGGCACTTACCTGCAATCGTTATCCTTTCCGGCGAGTAACTATCGCTATTTAAAAATCCAGGTAAATGATAAAAACAAGAACCCTGTTAAGTTTTTACAGGCCGGCATTTATACGGAATACGCCTCAACAGCTCAAAGTTATACGCCTGTTGCGCCGTTAAACATTATCCGTGCCGATAGTAATAAAACCACCTTTATTGATATTAAGCTGAATGACAATTACCAGTTAAACAAACTGCACCTCAACATCAGCGCGCCGAGATATTACAAACGCGGCGTTGCCATCTACCAATTTGTAAAAAATGGCAAAGAGCTATTGAGCGAAGCCGAACTGTCATCAGATAAAACGCCTGATCTGTTAATTGCTGCAAAAACCAATCACCTGTTAATAGAAATCAGCAATGGCGATAACCAACCGCTGAGCATCGGCGAGATCAAAGCCTGGCAATCTGACGAATATTTGATCAGCTATTTGGAAGCTAAGCAAAGCTACCGGGTACTGGTTGGTGATTCCTCGGCCCAGGCACCGGAATATGATCTTAAGTTTTTTGCAGACAGTATTGGTGGAAACACTCCGGTTATTAAACATGAGGCTGTTATTAAAAATACAAACTATGCGGCAGCGGCTAAACCTGCCAAAAAAGATTATACGGCACTGATTTGGGTTGCGATCGTAGTTTCGTTAGGTCTGCTGTTGTTTTTGACTTTGAAGATGACCAAGGAAGTGAAGAAGAAGGAAGGAGAAATGTAAAAATATTCACGAGGCGATATCGCTTTCGTCTACATGATAATCTGTTGCATAAATTGTGAGGTTTTGTGCCAGCGCCAATGCGGAGCGTTTGCGGTAGGCGTTCCTTGGCCAGGCAATTGTTGCTTCCCGGGCCATGCCTGCGCCGGTGATCTTGATAGCTTTGAGACTGGGATGATTAAAAGCCGAAGAGCCCATGAGTACAGTGGCCCATCTGCCCGTATCAACCAGTTGCAGGAGCATATGGATGTCATTAACTTCCATTTTAACGTTGGGCGCTACCTGGTGTTTTAGCAATACGCTATCAAGGTAATTACGAATACTATATCCTGCCGAGGGCAATAACAAAGGGATTTCGCTGAGCTGCCTTAGATTTACCTGTTTCTTTTGAGCCAGCAGATGATCTGAATGAACGATAAGCGCAAGGCAGGATGAAAAGATCCTTTCCGATTGGATAGCAGCCGTTTGTTGCTCAGGCATAAAAGATAGCATCATATCCAGTCTGCCCTGCTCCAACTGCGTGAGGAGGTCCTGCGTTGTGCCGAAGCCGATCTGCAATTTGATATTGGGATATTTGGCACTGAAATCCAACACAGCCTTAGTAAGCAAATTTGTAAGCCCGTAGGTGGTGCCAACGGTAAGGGTGCCGCTTTGCAGGTTCATTAGGTCTTTAAGCATATCGCGCCCTTCTTCGGCATCCCTCACGGTTTTTTGCGCATAAGGCAAAAAGGACTTACCCGCTTCGGTAAGGCGTACGCGCTTGGCCACACGATCAAACAACGGTAACTGTAATTCATCTTCCAGCTGTTTAATTTGTTGCGATAGCGTGCTTTGGGTAATAAACACCGCCGCTGCGGCGTCGGTAAAGTTTTGTAATTCGGCAGCTTTTATGAAGTATTTCAATTGGCGAAGTTCCATGATCTAAGATAGGCAATTCATATCTTATAATCGGTTTTATCAATGAACTATATCTAAAAAATGAGTTTAGACGATTAAGTTTTATCGCAGACCTTTGATTTAACAAATTAAACAACAAGATCATGGAAATTCAACAAACTCCCGAAAACGCGTTATCTCACTCTGTAGTAAAAGCTACCATCAACGCTCCCATTGAAAAAGTAAACATTGCCGACTGGCTCTTCAACCTGCCCGATGCAGAATATCAAAAATGCTCCGTTAATCACATAGCCGCCGGTTTTACCCGTACCTATGATGGTGAGCCAATGTCTATCAACGTGGAAATGATAGGCGATGCAATGGTGATACAGCATTATGTGGCGACAGAATATCGCCCGGATTATTGCCGTATGCTATCAGTGTCTGACGTATTTGGTAAAAGCGGCCGTAGCACCGTGCAGGTACTTTGGGAACTCAAAGCCACTCCGATTGATGCAGATACCTGCGAATATACCAACGAGATTCACGCCACTGCCACCCCTGAATTTTTAGCTTTTATTAAAGAGCATGGCGTTACATTGGCGCAGGCCGCCGCCAGTCGCCAGGCCGCATCAGACCTCCACAATCATGAGGAAACACCGCTTTTCGCCAAAAGCATCGAATTAAAAGCACTCACCGGAAAATACGGCATCTAATGAAAAGTAATTTGATCAGGTTGGCTTCCCTGCCGATAGGAATACCGCGGGAAGCCAATTTTCATTTCGGTTTTGAAGAGTTGCCCGCAATTAAAACAGGTAAATTGCTGCTCAAAACTTTGTACATTTCCGTTTCCCTACCTTCGGGCTAAAAATGGCAGGAGTGCACAAGCCGCCGCTTGTTGGTTTTGACAGACTTCCCAAAGCTTTGATTGGTTTATTTGAGGGTGAAAACGAAGGGAAAATGATTGTACAGGTATAAAAACTATCCCACCTATAATAGGTAATAGAAACCAGATTTAGTTTTTAAAACTTCGATCTTTATTAGCTTTGTCATTCCACTTTGGGAGCAGCTATCTATTAAATTTACTAAATCATCTATTCCCTGATACTCAAAATATCATGCACCGCGTGCTCAGCTTTTTCATATTGAAATTTAAAACCGCTATCCAATAATCGTTTGGGCACTACCCAGCGGCTTTTTAATATCAGTTCGGTTTCGGTGCCGATAACCGCAGCACCGACTTCAAGCAGCCATTGCGGGGCAGGAAAACCAAACGGCGCGCCATAGGCCTTACGAATAATATGCATCATATCGGTATTTCGTTCACCATTGGGGGCCGTGCAATTGACCACACCCTGTAGCTCGGGATGATCCAGCAGCCATTGCGTGCTGCGGGCCACGTCATGCTCGTGTACCCAAGCCAGGTACTGCTGCCCATCGCCCTGTTTGCCACCGAGGCCAAACTTCACCAGGTTAAGCAACCTTGGAAAAACGCTGTCGCTTCGGCCTAACACAATCCCCATGCGCAGGGCAATTTTGCGGGTGTGGGGCGTATCCGTTTTAAAGAAAGTGCTTTCCCAAATATTACACACATCGATAGAAAAACCATAACCTATTTCGCCGGTTTCCTCATCCTGCGGATGGTCTTCAGCATGGCGGTAGATGGTGGCAGATGTTATATTGATCCAAACCTTTGGTGCATTCGTCATTTTATTGATCACCCTACCCAGCAGTTCGGTAGGCACAACCCTTGAGTGGATAATCTCTCTTTTATTCTTTTCGGTGTAGCGGCAGTTTACATTTTTGCCGCACAGGTTAATCAGCATATCGGC
The DNA here is from genome assembly GCF_034263275.1 of Mucilaginibacter sp. cycad4. NCBI lineage: Bacteria > Pseudomonadati > Bacteroidota > Sphingobacteriia > Sphingobacteriales > Sphingobacteriaceae > Mucilaginibacter > Mucilaginibacter sp. cycad4. The sequence continues at coordinate 6,035,453 of NZ_CP139559.1, forward strand.
ACCGGCAAGGTGAACAGTCCATCCGGCTTCGGTTTCACCATCCCAAACAGCGGTATGCACATTGCCGTTCACCGGTTTTTGTTTGCGGGCCAGGATGATGACTTCATCTGCCAGATCGCGGTAGTATTTGGCTAATACCGTACCGAGGTAACCGTTACCGCCGGCCAGCACAATTTTTTTATAAGGTTTCATGATCAGTTAAGGTTTAAAATAAACAGCAATAAAACAATACGGTAAGTTACCCAGGTAATGGTGAGCACCCACCCAAGCCCAAGCAATTTGGTACGCCGAGTGTGTTCCAGGAACATCAAGCCTGCTACAGCCATAAAATACAGGGTATAAACGGCGGCACCGAATTGAAAAAGGTGACTTATAGCCAACCCTATCAGCAGTAATAAACTACCGGCAAAAGAAATGGTCATCATGTTGCCGAGGTAGGTCCACAGGTTGCGGCGGTCAAAGCTGCATATAGCGGCCCCCTGAAAAATAATCTGCCCGCCGCAGATCAGGTATTCGCGGTAAGGGTTGCCTAAAGGTACCGCACCAACAAGCAGGTGCGCATAAGCAGTTAGTATAAAACCGGTACAGAACCAGGTAAACAGCAAATACAATAAACGGTAATGAAGTTTAAACGTAGGCTGATATTCAAACCCGGTTTCGGCAGCGGGAATAATAACCCGGCGATTGTATGATATAAAAGCATAAGCTTTACTCATGAGCCAGATGAAGGGCTTAAATGCAAACAAGGGGGTAAATACGGGGCAGGTATTCGCAATTATTTTGAACAAGCTTTTAATGCCATAGGTAACCTCGCCGTTTTCCAGGTTGATCAAAGCAATTTCATTAACTGCCCGCTGCCTGTCATAAACAGGGCAGGTACCCGTATGTGCCTCCTGGTAAGCAGAGCGGCCATTAGGATCAAGCATCCCGGTTTTTACAAATGCATGGGTATAAACACGGCACATGGGGCATTCGGCGTCAAACAGGATCATGTGGTTCTTGAGCGTTTTCATAACTTTCAGTGTTTTCTGAAACAAATATACAATATATTTTAAACTTTCAATAAATACTGAAAATTAAATTTAAGTAAAAACAGCGTGTTATTGACTCACCCCGACATCGCTGCGTTCGTCACCCCTCTCTTCGCAAGCGTAAAGAGGGATTTTCTTTTTTCTATACCCTCTTCACGGCGAAGCCGGAGAGAGGGTGGTGCAGCGAAGCGCAGACCGGGTGAGTTAACTATGCGTGATGCATTTAAATAATTTTGAGAAAACTTCCTCTCCCTCTTGTAAAATCAAATCTTATATATAGCTTTGAACAACAAAGTACTTTTGATGAAAGACAAAGACATTCACGCAGAGTTAAGTTCCATCCGCGACCTGATGGAGCGTTCGGCCAAGTTTATTTCGCTTAGTGGCCTGTCAGGTGTATTGGCCGGCATCTACGCGTTTATTGGCGCAGGTATAGGATATAACCTGCTGCAAGGCGAGTATGCCACACTCCGGGAACGTCATACCTATAATGAAGAAATGCTGATCATTAAATTGTTCATTGTGGCAGTAGCCGTACTTGTGCTTTCTATTGGCACAGGGATCTGGCTATCGGTGCGTAAAGCTAAAAGAACCGGACAGTCGGTTTGGAACCCAGGCAGCAAACGCCTGCTCATCAACATGGCTATTCCCCTTGTAAGCGGCGGTTTGTTTACCATTATACTTGTTTACCGTGGTTATTATGGCATTGTAGCACCAGCTACCATGATATTTTATGGTATGTCATTAGTTGCGGGCAGTCATTATACATATTCGGGTATTATGAGCTTGGGGATATTGGAGATTTTATTAGGTTTGCTGTGTGCTGTGATGCCGGGCTACGGCTTAATTTTTTGGAGCGTTGGTTTTGGCTTGCTCCACATTATTTATGGTACAGTAATGCATTTTAGATACGATAAGTGAAGATATCATTAGATCAGTTTGATAAAGCCTTTGAAAACCGCATCCGCCTGCAAATCATGAGCGTACTGGTTGCCAACGAAAGCTACGACTTTAACTCCCTTAAAGAACTGCTTGACCTCACCGACGGCAACCTGGCATCGCACCTGAAAGCGCTGGAGAAGGAAGAATATATCCAGGTAGAGAAAACTTTCATCGGCCGCAAACCAAATACACGTTACCTGGCGTCCGAAAAAGGCCGGGCCGCCTTCAAATTGCACCTCCTTGCCCTCGAAAATTTAATCAAACAACAAAAGCTATAATTTTTTTTACCCATAAACTTTGAATTTCAAAGTACTTTTAAGTATTGAAAATATGAAAAACCTTAAAGCAATTCTATTTAAAGATAGCACCGTTAAACTTGGCCTAATCCTAATCACTATATCTGCCGGGCTCTTCTTTATGGAGGGGTCCGGCCTTTTTTGATGATTGAATGCATTCGTGTACCATAATCGTCCGCAATGAAATATTTCTCCAGGGTTTTATTCGTTCGCAAGAAACATAAAACAACTTCCATAATTTTCTTATTACTTTTACAAAAACCAATAGGTTATTCATGAGTAATACCTTTAACCGACCAATCCGTGTTTTAGTTGCCAAAGTAGGGCTCGATGGCCATGACCGCGGCGCACGCATTATTGCTACTTCGCTGCGCGATGCAGGTATGGAAGTGATTTATACCGGGTTGCGCCAAACGCCCGAAATGGTGGTGAATACAGCCCTGCAGGAGGATGTTGACGCCATTGGTATCTCTATCCTCTCGGGCGCGCACATGACGGTATTCCCGCGGATCATCAATCTCATTAAAGAGAAAAAAATGGATGATGTTTTGGTTACCGGCGGGGGGATTATTCCGCATGAAGATATGTTGGAGCTGCAAAAGCTTGGCGTAGGCCAACTTTTCCCTCCCGGCACCAGCACGCAGGATATTGTTAAATACATAACCGGCTGGGTGCATGAACACCGTAATTTTTAATACCCATGGAATTTCAAAACTTACTGATAACAAACAAAGGCCGCATTCAGCAAATCACCATTAATCGCGAAAGCAAACTGAACGCTCTTAATAAAGATACGCTGGCCGAACTGCACAGCGCTTTTTCTGAAGCTTTTCGGAACCCGGAGATAGGTGGTATTATCATTACCGGAGCCGGGCCAAAGGCATTTGTTGCCGGGGCCGATATCAGCGAATTTGCGGCCCTTGATACAAATGGGGGCACACAGCTTTCGCGCGCCGGTCATACCGAGGTTTTTGACCTGATAGCCAATGGCAGCAAGCCGGTAATAGCCGCTGTAAATGGTTTTGCATTAGGCGGAGGACTTGAACTGGCTATGGCCTGCCATATCCGTATAGCATCTGATAACGCCAAAATGGGTCTGCCGGAAGTTACATTGGGCCTGATCCCCGGCTATGGCGGCACACAGCGTCTTGCCCAACTGGTTGGCAAAGGGAAAGCCCTGGAAATGATCCTGACCGCCGATATGATCACAGCGGCCGATGCCCTGCAATATGGACTGGTTACCCACGTAACTACAGCCGGGGAGTTACTGATAAAAGCCGAAGAGATCCTGAATAAAATTTTATCCCGTGCCCCTTTGGCACTTGCCGCAGCCATCCGCAGCATTAATGCCGCTTATACCGATGGCGTTAACGGCTATGAAACCGAAATAGCCGAATTTGGCAAATGCTTCGGCACAAAAGATTTTAAGGAAGGGGTAGCCGCGTTTATGGAGAAACGGAAGGCGGAGTTTAAAGGCGAATAACTCCGATATAATCGGCTCTTGTAGTATCAACTATAACAAGTGCCTGAATACTTTTTGGTGACACCACCATAGGTGTTCGGAACATTTTTTAATTCCCTCCTTGGGAGGGGTGCGGCAGAGTTGTGTAGTGGCAGGGAGGGGTTTATGAACTGTTTTAAGCGAATAAACCCCTCCCTACACCCTCCCAAGGGAGGGAATCGCACAATCCCGAACTTTTTATTTTCTTCCGAACACCTGTGACAACACCAACAAGGGGGCCAGGCAGCGAATACAAAAAAGGGTTGATCCTAAAAGCTGCTTAACAAAAAGAAGCGTCATTGCGAGGTACGAAGCAATCCCAAACTATACAGGGCAGACCTGCAAATAGGGGATTGCTTCGTACCTCTAAATGACGCTTTTATATTATACTATCTAACTCCCCCTTCAGGGGGCCGGGGGGCAAAAGGCTTACTTTTTGCCCCAGCCGTCTTTCAATGTCACTGTGCGGTTAAACACCAGTTTATCTTTGGTCGAGTTTTTATCTAAGGTGAAATAGCCTTTACGCATAAACTGAACCGGTTTGCCTAATTCGGCGTTAACCAGGTCGGGCTCTATGTATACAGTTGATAATACATGCAGGCTGTTAGGGTTGATATAATCTTTAAAGTCGCCATCCTCATTTGAAGGGTCTTCAACCTGGAATAAACGATCGTACAGCCTTACCTCTGCAGTTTTAGCGTGTTCAACACTTACCCAGTGGATGGTACCTTTTACGTTGATGCCGCTGGTATCATGGCCTGATTTTGACTCGGGCAGGTAGCTGCAATGAATTTCGGTGATATTGCCATCAGCATCCTTAACAATGCTTTCGCCTTTAATGATATAAGCGTTTTTTAGGCGAACCATCAGCCCGATACCTAAACGGAAGAACTTTTTAGGCGCAACTTCCATAAAGTCCTCGCGCTCTATCCACAGCTCACGGCCAAATGGAATATCCCTGCCGCCATCGCCACCTTCAACTTCGGGATTGTTTTCGCCATGCATCACTTCGGTTTCGCCTTCGGGATAGTTATCCAGGATCAGTTTAACAGGATCAAGCACAGCCATACGGCGCCATGCGGTTTTGTTCAGGTCCTCACGGATGCAAAACTCCAGCAGGCCAACATCTATCATGTTTTCGCGTTTGGCAACGCCGATGCGCTCGCAAAACTCACGGATAGAAGCAGGGGTATAACCACGGCGACGTAAACCGCTGATAGTAGGCATGCGCGGATCATCCCAGCCATCAACATAGTTTTCATTAACCAGTTGCAGCAGCTTGCGCTTGCTCATTACCGTATAGTTAAGGTTTAAGCGGGCAAACTCATATTGTTTGGATGGGAAGATATTTAATTTCTCAATAAACCAGTCGTACAACGGGCGGTGGGGCACAAACTCCAGCGTACAGATAGAATGTGTGATCTCCTCAATTGCATCTGATTGCCCGTGCGCGAAATCATACATCGGGTAAATGCACCACTTGTCGCCTGTGCGGTGGTGGTGGGCATGTTTAATACGGTACATCAACGGATCGCGCAGGTGCATGTTGGGTGATGCAAGGTCGAGCTTTGCACGCAGTACTTTGGCGCCGTCAGGATACTTGCCATCCTTCATATCGGCAAACAGTTGCAGGTTTTCTTCAACAGAGCGGCTGCGGTATTGATTTGGCGTGCCTGGTTCGGTAGGTGTTCCTTTTTGCGATGCAATTTCTTCGGCTGTGCTGTCGTCAACATAAGCCAGGTTATTTTTGATCAGTTCAACGGCGAAGGCATACAGTTGATCGAAATAATCGGAAGCGTAAAGCTCGTTGGCCCAATCAAAGCCAAGCCATTTTACGTCTTCCTTAATACTGTCAACATATTCAACATCCTCTTTAACGGGATTGGTATCGTCAAAACGGAGGTTGGTAAGGCCATTATATTTTTTTGCCAAACCAAAGTTAAGGCAAATTGACTTGGCATGGCCAATATGCAGGTAACCGTTTGGTTCGGGCGGGAAACGGGTAAGTACACGGTTGTCGTTTTTACCGGCAGCCAAATCTTCTTCAACAATTTCCTCTATAAAGTTCAGTGATCTTTCTTCGCTCATAAATAAGTATAGCAATATGAGCAAAAGTAACAAAATTTTAGGCGGTGTGCGCTAAGAAGTGTTTTGTTAGATGGATATGGTTAATCTTATAATGAGGTGATTATAAGCTATTGATTATTAAGTGTATTTTTCGATCGATTTTATAATATGGGCGTTCCCGTTAGCTAACGGGCCGGGCTTTCCGTTACAAGTCCTCGCCTTTCCTGCCCGCAATCCCTACTCACGCTGTGGGCTTTACACCGCAATCCTAACGCGGCTCACGCGCAACATCCAGGACCAGGAATGCACAAGTAATCCCTGCACGGGCAGTCACATAATACTTGCGCCAGTTGGAAGGGGCGGGAAAATAAAAAAGTCCCGCCGGGCGGCAGGACTTTTTATCTGAAGCATCATTAATGATTAGTTGATGGACAATGGCAAATAAATACCGAAGGTAATGTTGCGCCCCATGTTATAAATACCAAATTCCGGATCTTCCGAACTTATACGGCCAGGTTTGAGGCGGCTAAGCGCGTCGTAGTACTTGATGTTGGCCAGGTTATTCCCTGATACATATAGTTTAACTGGTTGTTTGCCAAAGTTAACCGTTGTACCCAGGCCGGCATTTAACAGCGTGTAGCCTTTGGTGCCGGTTTCAAAAGCGGTATCATAACGGTACTGGTTAAAAAAGTTATCAATACCTACCGAAATATATGATTGTTTCAATCCTTTAATAGTTGGTTCAAAACGCAGCGTGTTTTTTAGCGTACCGGCGGGGATGAATGCCAGCGGCCTGTCGAGCGTATTGTTACGGGCATAAGTGTAACCAAAGGTGTTTTCAAAATGGATGAAGCTTACCGGGTGCAGGGTAAAGTTACCTTCAACGCCATACAGGTTAGCATTAACCTGGTTGTAGCGGTACACATCAAACTGGCTCAGGCTGCCGCTTTCATCTTCGGCCTGTGCAACATCCCCTTGTTTGTGCGATGCATAAATATAGTTGTGGATGTAGTTTTCATAAATCCCTAAACTGGCACTTACAATTTTGTCATCGTATTGCAGGGTAGCGTCAACCTGGTAACTTCTTTCGGGCGACAGGTTAGGATTGCCTATTTCATAGCGGAAAGTACCTTCATGTACACCGTTGGAGCCAAGTTCGGCCGGGTTTGGCGCGCGGAAAGCTGAGCCTGCATTGGCCTTGAAATTCAGATTGTCATTAAATTCATGGGTATAACCAAGCGCTCCGCTTACGTTCGAAAACTTGTTGGTAAATGGGGTAAATTTGGTTTCGCCATCCTCAACCAGGCCTTTGCCCTCATTTTTGCGATAATCATACCTGATACCGGCATTGAAGGTGTTTTTATCCCAGGTTTTTTTGATATATGCAAAAGCGCCCACGCCATAAGTATCATAAGCCGGGATCAAAAACTCCGAGCCTTTGTTTAAACTATGGCCAATATCCGAACTTGCGCCAAAAACAGGCTGCCATCCATTTGCTTCGGTAACATAATATTTTACATCGCCCGAGTAAGTATTCAGATCAAAGAACAGGGAAGGATCCGGTCCGTCGAGCTCGCGCCGCTGGTTTTTCTGATAGCCGAGGTTTACTTTCAGATTGCCCCCTTCGGTAATGAAGTTGTTGTCCCAGTTTATTTTATAGTGACGGATGTCCTGTTTAGGGTATTCAAGCGTACGGCTTTTGTATTCGTCATGCGTAAATGGCGTACCGTCATCATGTAGAAAGTTGAGGCCATTATCTGGCTCCGGATCGTAAAAGCCAATGTTATTTTTAAAATAGCTGAGATTAATATGCGAGTAACCCCATGATTTATTAAGGCCGATCATACCGCTCAGGTCGGTTTCATTAAAACCCGAGTTAGGGAAATAGTAATCGGGCGTTTTAAAGGAGTAGGCATTTTTGTAGCTGCCGCGGGCACGCCATACCAGTCCGTTTTCGTTACCGGTAAGCATTAATGATGTTCCGGTTAGGCCGTTGTTGGTTGAGTAGTTGGTTAAAAACTCACCTTTGATCTGCCCGTCGGGTGGGGTAAGTGGCTCAAGCAGGTTAATGACACCACCAAGCGCGTCCGATCCGTATAGCAGTGAAGCTGCTCCGCGAAGCACCTCTACTCTGTCCGAGCTGTATTGATCAATCTCGATACCGTGCTCATCGCCCCATTGCTGGCCTTGTTGTTTAACCCCGTCGCTCAATGTAACTACACGATTATAGCTTAAGCCCCGGATAACCGGTTTGGAAATAGAGGGGCCGGTAGTGATCTGCGACATGCCCGGCACCTGGTGCGCAAGCGCATCAATGAGGTTGGTCGACTGCCTTAACAAGCCATCGCGCCCCACAGCCGATACTGATGTGCTGTTTTGTTTATTATTAGCGCTGATGGCTGTGCCGGTAATAACCACTTCGTGGGTTTCGATAATGCTTGACTGCAGCTCAAAAACCAGCGGAACGCTGGCCGAAAGATCAACTATTTTGGTAAGGGATTTATACCCCACATATTCTATCGAGAACAGGAACCTGCCTCTGTTTGGTAATGATTTAAAGGAAAATTCACCATTAGGATCGGTTATGGCAGATATTTTTAATTCGGGGATCGTAATCACCGCCCCCGGTAGGGTTTGTTTTGATTGCGCGTCGACCACCCGGCCTTTAACAATAATAACATCCGCAAATGCAGAAACCTGCACCAACAGCAATATAATGAAGCTTATAAGCTTTAATTTCATGATAAAAGATTAAGAAAATCAATAAATACCGTTATTCGCAACGGCCATGTTTTGAGAAAAAGATAAGATAACGTTATGCAGCTATCGGAGGGGCCCTGCCTGCCGCAAGGATAAGGGCAATACTTACAAAATTGTAATCGCCGGGTTTAAAAACATGCTCAGAAGTTACAAGAGGGGTAAAAAATGAACTATTGCTCACGGCCACAGCCTCGGTATGGTGCATGGCATCACACAGTAAACATTTTTCTTTAACAGTTTGTTGGCCAGCGGCTACATGGCTGTGTTTGGTGATCCCTTTGATAAGGGCGTGCTGGTGTGAATAAACCATATATTGCCCAGCCACAAAGCAGATAAGCAGCAGCCACGCAAATACAATATGTAGGCGTTTTTTTTTCACAGTCAACATCCCTTTAACGGAATACCGCAAAAATAAGTATTAAAACGGGAATACTAATGCAACATTGTAACAATAATGTGGTGTTCATGGTTCATTGCTAATAGTTCATGGCTTTAGTAAACAGCTAAGGAAGGCTACGTTGCTTTTTTTACTATGAACCATCCTCCATGAACCATGAACTAACCTATCTTTGCACCCTATGACACCTGCCGAGATCAATAAAAAATGGGATGCGCTACAGCAGCAGATAGCTGATGATTTTGATAACGAGAAACCCGATATAAAGGTGATGCTTTTTTTGATTGGCGTGCAGGAGCTGGGCCAGGGGCCGCGTAAATTCAGCAAGCGCCAAAAAGAGGAGCTGATGCATATTGCCACCTGCCGCTTAATGAGCATGATGGGCTTTTACGAACTTGAAGGCCTTGACCAGGATGGCTGGCCGCACTGGAAACGCATAAAAGTTATCCCCAACTATACCCTGCTCGAGCAGGAAATGATGATGAAATCGCTCATTGTAAATTACTTTGAGGAAATGGAGGGGGGAGATTAGTGAGTAGTTTGTTGGGTTGATAACAGGGTTTTAAAAATCCCCTCTCGAGAGCAGGGCTGTTGCATTCTAAATATTATAAGTTAACTTGAGGTCAAAAAAGTTAGGATGGATAAGAGCATATTAGCGTATTTATCAGAGTTACCGGATATAAGGCGAAAGGCAGGCCAGCGCCATGACCAGACTTTCATTCTGTTGCTTGTGTTAATGAGTACAATGAGCGGTTATCATGGCTATCGTTCGATGGGTGATTTTATAAAGCGGAATGAAGTCGATCTTTTGGCCTTCTTTCAGCCTAATAAAGCCCGCCTTCCAAGCTTTTATACTATAAGACGTGTAATACAAGATTTAGACTTTAACAGCTTAAATGAGAGTTTCCATAAATGGGCCAGTCAGCATATTGATTTGTCTAAAAATGAATGGCTACATATAGATGGTAAGGCAATGAAAGGGACGATGAGCGATTATTCTCTTGACAAACAACGATTTGTAAGCCTGGTAAGCTTGTATAGTAGCAGGAGTAATCAAGTCGTTGGCCATGGTTTAGTTGACAACTCAAAACAAAGTGAAATCTCTGTAGTTCAGCAGCTTATTTCCAGTTTAGGATTACAGGGGGTAACGTTTACACTTGACGCATTACATTGTCAAAAAAAACGGTAGAGGCTATTATTGATACAGATAACAATTATATAATAGGCGTGAAGAAGAATCAAAAGAACCTTTACAAAAAGATCGAAACCATTACATCGGACGAGGCAATGGTTTGTAGTAAGTTTGTTGAGTTGTTGAAAAACAAAGGGCGAATAGAACGTAGAACAGTTTGGGTGTACCCGGGAACAGAGGAAATCAGTAACACATGGGCTGGGGTAAGCCAACTTATTAAAGTGCATCGCTGGGTAAAAGAAAAAGGACGTATCCGGGAAGAATACGCCTTTTTCATCAGTAGCTTAATCGGTAATGCGCAAATATTCTGCCATGGTATTAAAAGCCATTGGAGTATAGAAAACAGTCTTCATTGGGTAAAGGACGTGACATTTAACGAAGACGCTTCACGAATTAGAACATCCAATGCGCCTGAAAATACTTCTGTGTTCAGAAACATAGTTATTAATGTATTTAGAATAAATGATTACCCAAACCTCGCACAAGCGCAAAGGCTTGTTTGCAACGATATCAACAGGTTAAAACAACTATTAAATTAGAATGCAACAGCCCTGCTCTCGAGAGGGGGCGCGGAGGAACGAGTGGTGGCAGGGGTGTGTTTCTGCTACAAGCTTGTCAAAGCAGAAACACACCCCTCCGCCCCTCTCAAGAGGGGAATCGCGCACTCCCCAGCTTTTTACTCCTTAAATTGACAGTATGATCCCCAAGGAGGGAATTAGAACATTTTAAACAATTAATCTATCTTCATCAAAAAAATCAACGCAATCAGCGAAATCAAAAATAATCAACGGTCATATATGAAGAAACTTTTTACCCTAAGCATTCTTTTATTAACCCTTAGTACCGCGTTTGCAGGGTCACCTAAAAACCAGTATGTGCGGATCCATACGGCATATGGGGATTGTATCCTTCGCCTGTATAATGAAACGCCTTTGCACCGCGATAACTTTATCAAGCTTACCAAAAAAGGATTTTATAATGGTACGCTGTTTCACCGGGTGATCCAGAATTTTATGATCCAGGGGGGAGATCCGGATTCAAAAGACCCGGTAAAAGCCACGCCCGGCGCCGAGTTGGGCAATGGCGAAGTGGGTTACACCATCCCGGCCGAATTTCGCGACAGCCTGTTTCATAAACGTGGGGTTCTTGCTGCCGCGCGGGATGATAACCCTAAAAAAGAATCGAGTGGCTGCCAGTTTTATATTGTGGAAGGCAAACGTTTTACCGACGGCAAACTGGATACATTGGAAAATACCCGCCTTAAAGGCCGCAAAATTCCGGCATGGCAGCGCGAATGGTATAAATCGGTAGGAGGCTCACCGCACCTTGATCAAAACTATACCGTTTTCGGCGAAGTTGTTTCAGGTATCGATATGGTAGATCGTATTGCTGCCGTTAAAAAAGGTGCTAATGACCGCCCTGTCACAGATGTGCCCATGACCGTTGAATTGCTGAGCAAAAAAGAATGCAAGCAGTTGGATAAGATATTGTTCCCGGATAAAAAATAAAACTGATTGTCATTTCGACCGAAGGAGAAATCTCCTCCACCTTGCAAATTGGACGGTACAGGGTTTATAAGATCGTTCTCCCTATGGTCGAAATGACAATTTTTAGTTTTTAATTTACTTCTTCGCAGCCCAGGCATCCATTTTAGCCTCAAAAACCGCCATTGGCATTGCGCCGTCTTTTAACACCTGATCATGAAATTCGGCGATATTGAATTTGCTGCCTAATTGTTTTTCATATTTGATGCGCAATTCGCGGATTTTGAGTGCGCCTATTTTATAGCTCAGCGCCTGGCCCGGGATAGCCATATAGCGTTCAATTTCGGCAGTTGCGCCTTGCTCGCTGATGGCTTCGTTATCCATCATATATTTAATAGCCTGTTCGCGGGTCATGCCTTTGGTGTGGATGGCTACGTCGACAACTAAACGGATAGCGCGGTGGATTTCATCACCTAACGCGCCCATGTACTGGTACGGATCGGTGTATAAGCCAAGCTCTTTACCTAATGATTCGCAATACAGTGCCCAGCCTTCCACATAAGCTGTTTCCCCGCCGTCAAAGCGGCGGAATTTTGGCAATGAAGCGTTTTCCTGGGTTAGAGAGATCTGGTAATGATGCCCTGGAATTGCCTCATGCAAAAACAACGACTCCATGCCCGATGTGGTATTGAACTTAGTAGCATCCAGTATCGGCACATAAAAAATCCCCGGGCGGGTACCATCTGCCGACCCCTGGTTATACTCTGCACTGGCTGATGCCGCACGGAAAGCTTCAGTCTGCCTGATTTCGAACGGGGTTTTAGGCACATGGTTAAACATTTTTTTCAGGTTTGGCTCCATGCGTTTGTGGATATTTTCAAAAGCATCAAGCACATCCTTCGGCGTTTTGTAAGGCGTAAACTTAGGGTCGGTTTTCATGTATTCGAAGAACGCCTTCAGGTCGCCCTTAAAGCCTACACTGGTTTTGATGCTGTCCATTAATCCGCGGATGCGGGCAACTTCTTTCAGGCCCAACTGATAAATCTCTTCCGGAGTTTTATCGGTAGTGGTTTGCTGTTTAACCAGGTAGGTGTACTTAGCAGTACCATCTGGCAAGAATGAAAAGCCAGAAGTAGCACGTGCGTGCGGCAGGTACTGGTTTTTTAGGTAATCGGCCAGTTTTTGGTAGGTTGGGTTAACTATGGTAGCGATAGCTTTTTTATAGGCTTCGGTCAGTTGTTTTTTATCCGTATCCGAAAAATCTTTGGGCATATTGGTAACCGGACCGTAGAACAAGCTTTTTTCTACGTCCTTTGATACCAAATCCTGCATTTCGGGGATCATTTTAACAACCAATGATTTTGGCAGTACAACGCCGGCTTTAATCCCTTTGTTAAAATTAGAGATTGCAGTATCTGCCCAAACCTGGAAAGCTGATAAGCGTTTCAACCAGTCGTTATAATCAACCACCGTTTTAAAAGGCTGTGCGCCCGAACCCGAACCCAGCTGCCCCATGGTAATTGGCAGGGCATAAAACTGGTTGAAAGGCATAAACTCAAAATGGTACTTAAAATTATCAAGCGCCAGTTGCACTTCATAGGTGAAAATATCGTATGATAGCTGGTCATCAGCATTTAACTCTGCCCTTTCAAAGTTTTTCACTTTTGACAGATAGACTGAGTTATAATCATGCGCTTTTTTCAAAAACTCAGCCGAGCCGTCGTTAGGTAACAGGTCGTTATAGCGCCTGTCGCCAATGTAGGTAGCGTTTAGCGGATAAAGCTTCAAGCCATCTTGAAAATAATCTTCAAAAACTTTGGCAAGGTCTTTATTGGCCGGAATTCCGCTGGCGGTGTCTGTTGATTTAGGTTGATTACAGGCCGCAAACGAACCTGCTATGAATAGTGCGAGTAATATTTTTTTCATGAGGAGTCAATTTAAAAAGATAAAGCTACTGAAAGGAAAATATAATTAATAATGGTATCTGCATTGCAGAATAAATATCGAGTCTATCTCAACCCTGTAAATTAAATCTGTGTTCGAGATTTATTCGGCGCGACCACCAGCCCGTTAAAGTATGTTTTAAAGGTTCCGGCTTTCCACTTCCTTCATATGGAGTCCGTTCTATTTCTTTGATGAGGAAGTTAATCTTCTTTAAAACGGACTTATCTGTGGTTTGCCAATAGAGATAATCCTCCCATGCAGGATTTTGGAAAGTTATCTTCACTCTTCAAGTAGTTTTCTTTCTTTGCCCAAACCCTTTTCATATTCTTCAATACCCAGAAGTAATCTTTCTGCATTTTTGGGGCTTTTCAAAAGATAGAAGGTTTCCTCCATGCTTTCATAATCAGCTTTCGATATTACAACAATATCTTCAGCATTGGCGCTCGTCACGATCAAAGGCTTATGATCATTTCGCACTTTATCTAAAAAAGATTTTAGCTGCTGTTTGAAGGCAGTGTAAGTTGTAATCTCCATCGTGATTGCTTTTTATAAAGGTATAAAACCAAAACTTACAACCCCATTTCCTTTTTCAAAAACTTACCTGTAAAGCTATTCTTCACTTTGCACAAACCTTCGGGTGTGCCGGAGAACAGGATATTACCGCCGCCCGAGCCGCCTTCGGGGCCAAGGTCAATTACATGGTCGGCCACTTTAATAACATCAAGGTTGTGTTCAATTACCAAAACGGTGTTGCCTTTATCAACCAATTGGTTAAGTACACCTAATAGTACGTTGATATCTTCAAAGTGCAAACCGGTGGTAGGCTCATCCAGGATATAAAAAGTATTGCCAGTATCTTTTTTGGATAGCTCGGTAGCGAGCTTAACACGCTGTGCTTCGCCGCCGGATAGCGTGGTTGAGGCCTGCCCTAAGGTGATATAGCCCAAACCTACATCGTTTAGTGTTTTTACTTTACGGTAAATAGATGGGATATGTTCAAAAAATGGGGTTGCATCTTCAATGCTCATATCCAGCACATCGCTGATGGATTTGCCGCGGTAACGTACTTCAAGCGTTTCGCGGTTGTATCGCCTGCCACCGCATTCTTCGCATGGCACCTGCACATCGGGTAAAAAGTTCATTTCAATTACTTTCATGCCGGCTCCCTGGCAGGTTTCGCAGCGGCCGCCCTTTACGTTAAACGAGAAACGACCCGGTTTATAGCCCCTGATCCTCGATTCCGGTAACGCCACGAACAGGTTGCGGATATCCGAAAATACCCCGGTATAAGTAGCCGGGTTTGAACGCGGCGTACGACCGATTGGTGTTTGATCTATCTCAATTACTTTATCAATATGCTCCAGTCCCTCAATTTTTTCATAAGGCAACGGCTGTTTCTTCGCCCTGAAAAAATGATGGTTAAGTATTGGATACAAAGTTTCGGTGATCAGGCTCGATTTACCGCTGCCCGATACACCGGTTATGCCGATCAGTTTACCCAAAGGGAAATCAACCGATACTTTTTTAAGGTTATGGCCGGTAGCCTTTTTCAGGCTCAGGGTTTTACCATTGCCCTCGCGGCGTTTTTTGGGCACTGCTATCTCACGTTCGCCATTGATATATGAGGTAGTGAGCGTATGTTTTTCCATTAGCTGGGCCGGAGTGCCTTCGGCAACTACCTGCCCGCCATGTACACCCGCGGCCGGGCCCATGTCAATTACATGGTCGGCTTCCAGTATCATGTCTTTATCGTGCTCAACAACCAGTACGGTGTTACCCAAATCGCGAAGGTTTTTAAGCGCGTTGATCAGGCGCTCGTTATCACGCTGGTGCAGGCCGATACTTGGCTCATCCAAAATGTACATCACATTCATCAGCTGCGAACCAATTTGTGTGGCCAGCCTGATCCGTTGTGCTTCACCGCCCGAAAGGGTTTTGGCTGTACGGTCGAGCGTTAAATAGCTTAAGCCAACATCTAATAAAAATACAATACGTGCACGGATCTCTTTCAGGATCTCTTTGGCGATGACGTTCTGGCGTTCGTTAAGACGGTCTTCCAGGCCATCGAACCACTCCTGCAGGTGGTTGATATCCATACAGGCCAGCTCAAAGATATTTTTACCATCTACCTTAAAATGCAGCGACTCTTTTTTGAGCCTTGCACCTTCGCAAACCGGACAGGTACGGAGCACGCGATAGTTCTCCATATCGTCCATGCCTTCGTCATTGCGACGTTCCTGCTGCTCTTCCAGCATGCGGATGATGCCTTCAAACGTAATCTGGTAGCTTTGAACGTTCCATTTGTTATATTCAACAGCAACGCTCAAGGTCTCCGGTGCGCCGTTCAGGATCATATCCAGCTGATCGCGGTTAAGTTTTTCGATAGGGGTAGATAACGAGAACTCATATTTTTTAGCCAGCGATTTCAATACCTGGAAAATCCATGTTTCGCGGTACTCGCCAATAGGGGCTAAGCCGCCGTTCATGATGCTCAGTTTCGGGTTAGGGATCACCGAAGCTTCATCAACCTCAAAAATATAACCCAGTCCGTTACATTTTTCACAAGCACCATAAGGCGAGTTGAACGAAAAAGTATTTGGCTGAGGCTCGTCATACGAGATACCCGAAACCGGGTCCATCAGGTATTTACTATAATAGGATACATTATTGTCCTTATCGGCAATACGGATAATTCCTTTGGCAATTTTCAAAGCCTGCTGAACGGAGGTGTATAAACGTTTGCTGTCCTTTTCACTCACTACCAAACGGTCAACCACAATATCAATATCGTGGATCTTGTAACGGTCAACCTGCATTTTGGGCTCAACATCGGCAATGGCACCATCAACCCAAACTTTTAAAAAGCCTTGTTTTCGGATCGACTCGAACAATTCGCGGTAATGGCCTTTACGTGCCTTTACCACCGGTGCCAGGATATTAACCGGCTGCCCGTCAAATTTCTCGCTGATGGTTTTCAGGATCTGGTCTTCGCTCATGCGCTCCATCTTTTCGCCGGTGGTATAAGAATAGGCATCGCCGGCGCGGGCGAAGAGCAAACGCATAAAATCGTAGATCTCGGTAATAGTACCTACAGTGGAGCGCGGGTTTTTGCTGGTAGTTTTTTGCTCAATGGCAATAACCGGGCTCAGGCCCGATACCTTATCCACATCCGGCCTTTCCATACCGCCCATAAACTGGCGCGAGTAGGCCGAAAATGTTTCCATATAACGGCGCTGGCCTTCGGCGTAAATGGTATCAAATGCCAGCGATGATTTGCCGCTCCCGCTTAAGCCGGTAATTACCACCAGTTGGTTACGCGGAAACGAAACATCTATATTTTTCAGGTTATGCACCCGGGCACCATAAACTTCAACTTCACTTTGCTCGCCCAGGTCAACAAGAGGTTTTGTACTCATACTTTATTAATATGGATTTATTGACATTGTTTGAAGCTAATTATTATAGTTGCCAGATTTTTACAAAACGCTGCTTTCCTAAAATTTTTGGCTTAAACCATCAACAGTTTGCTACAAATATAAGCAAAAAAGGCCGATCATCCACTGTGGATAACCGGCCTCAAAGTGCTCCGTAATGTAATCTTTTAATTAATTTACAGTATGATTACCTGCTATTAATTAATTGCTAACAACTGTGATGCAGGCGGGATATAAAAATAATTATCATACCCATGCTGCTTTGGCTGTTCGATAATAGCTTTCATAGCAATAAGCTTGTAAACATATGAACCGGTTTCGCGGTTCAGCTTCATGCGAAAGTAGTTATCTTCATTTTGCTTATTAATGGCACGCGCTAATTTGATTGAGCCATTGTTGTAAGCTGCAGCCGCCAGTGTCCAGCTGTTAAATTCATCGTATAGTTCTTTGATATACTTGCAAGCCGCAATAGTTGATTTGCGAAGGTTTTTCCGCTCGTCAACGCCATGGCCTACTCTAAGTCCGTAGGTACGTGCTGTACCCGGCATAAATTGCCAAAAGCCCGACGCGCCCTTTGGTGATGTGCCCGATTTAAGGCCCGACTCAACCAGGGGGATGTACTTAAAATCTTCAGGAATACCGTAAAACTTTAAAATGGGCTCGATGATCGGAAACCATAGCTCGGCTTTCCGGTGCAATACATTGCTCTGCACACTTTTAAAGTCGTGCTGCCTGAGCGATTTGTTGAGTTTACGCGTAACCCTTGCGTCATTAACTGGTAAAGCCTCATTGGCAAAGTTGTAAGCAACTGCCTTTGAGCTTTTGAGAAAAATAAAATCTGAGGTTCGGGTGCTTAAAGTTGCCGCTTTTGCAGCCTTTTCGATGATCGTTGTACCGAAAATATTAAGCTCTGAAATGAGAACCAGCACCAGTGTTACGGAGCACGTAAGTAAGTGTTTTTTAATCATTTCTTTTCCTATCATTTAACTATACATTTGGTAGAATGTGCTGCAAAGGTAGGTTATACAGATCACATAATCAAATACTTACCATTTTGCTAACTTTTTTAGAGTTGGTTTTTGGTTCAAAAACGGCGTTTAAAACCGTTTAAACGGCGATTTTGCAAGACGATATTTTTTTGATCTTTTTAGATAAAAATTGGCAAAAAAGCGTAACTTTGACCCTCACGCTGCGAAAGCGCTAAACAAAAAATTATGGTATTTAAGAGACCAGCAGGTAGTCGCGACGACAAACCCGGAAAGTCGTCATCAAGGAGTTCAAAATCCGACGACCGACCAAAAAAATCAGCATCAACCCCAAAAGGTAAAGCTACTCCAAACGGAGAGAAAAAAATACTTTCCAGGCCGGAAAAAACATTCCAAAGCAACAGGTTCAGTGAAGATAAGCCCAAAAGCAATTTTAGGGGCGGGGAATCATCTGGCGATAAAAGATCAGGCGCTAAGCCAAGGCCTTACTCAGGCAGGCCTGCAAGCGACGGCGACGACAGGCCAAAAAGAAACTTCGGCGGTGATAACACAGGCGAAAGGAAATCATTTAGTGGCGGCCCGCGTAAACCTTACAGCGGCAGGCCAACAACCGGTGACAACGAAAGGCCTAAAAGAAGTTTCGGCGGCGAATCACAGGGTGAAAAGAAACCTTACTCATCTCCACGTACCCGTTCATCAGCCAGCTTTGAGGGCAAACCTAAACGAAGCTTTGGCGGCGATACAAGCGGCGAGCGTAAATTTGCACCACGATCTACCGAAGGCGGCTTCAAAAAACGCGAAGGCGGTTTTAAAGAAAAATCGCCATTTGGCGAAAGACCGGCACACAGGCCGCATGACAGGGAAAACCAACAGGATGCCCCTAAAACCATGCGCGGCCGTAAAAATGCCCCTGCTAAAAAATCAGAAGACGACGGACTGATCCGCCTGAACCGTTACATATCAAACGCGGGCATCTGCTCACGCCGTAAGGCCGATGAGCTGATTACTGCAGGCGTGGTATCTGTAAACGGCGAAGTGGTGACCGAATTAGGCACCAAAGTTGATCCGTTTAAGGATACCATTAAATACAACGGCGAAACGCTGAAACGCGAGAAAATGGTTTATGTATTATTAAATAAACCAAAGGATTATATCACTACAACCGATGATCCGCAGGAGCGCCGTACCGTTATGCACCTGGTTGAAAAAGCTACCCGTGAGCGTATTTATCCTGTTGGCCGTCTTGACCGTAACACTACCGGTTTGTTATTAATGACAAACGATGGTGATTTGGCCGATAAGCTTTCGCACCCGCGTAACAGCATCACTAAATTATACCAGGTTGAATTAAGTAAAAGCTTAACCCAGGGCGACCTGAATAAGTTAACTTTCGGCCTTGAGCTGGAAGATGGGATTATTAAGCCCGATTCGGTATCATACGTTACCGGCGGCTCAAAACGTGAGATCGGCATCCAGATCCACAGCGGTAAAAACCGCATTGTGCGCCGTATGTTTGAGCACCTGGGTTACGAAGTGGTAAAACTGGACAGGGTGGTTTATGCCAACCTTACCAAAAAAGACCTTCCGCGTGGCCGCTGGCGTTACCTTGAGGAAAAAGAGGTGATCCAGTTAAAACACCTAATGAAATAATAAAATGCCCCGTTAAACAGCGGGGCATTTTTTTTGTCTATTTTGTTATCTTGCACAGCAATAACCCATTTAAATCAACCATGAAGAAATTTCTTTTGATCATAGCTATGCTTTCACCGGCGCTAACATTCGCACAAAATAAAAAAACAGGGCCTAAAACTTTCGACCTGGTGGTTGGTACTTATACCACCGGCAAAAGTAAAGGCATTGTGGTATACCGCTTTTATGCCGAAACCGGCAAACTGGCCTATCTCAGTGAGATTGATGGTGTAAACAATCCGTCGTATTTAACATTAAGCGCTAATAATAAATTTATTTATGCAGTTAATGAACTGCCCAAAGGTGAGGTGAGCGCATTTTCGTTCGAGCCAAAAACGGGCAAAATGACTTTTATTAACAAGCAATCAACCCTGGGTGCCGATCCGTGCCACATATCGGTTGATAAAGCGCAAAAAAACCTGATTATCGCCAACTACTCAAGCGGCAACGTTGCGGTAATGCCTTTAAATAAAGATGGTTCGATAGCTAACGGAATCCAAACAGTGCACGATGATGGTCATAGTATAAACAAAGAGCGGCAGGAATCGGCCCATGCACACATGGCAGTTCTTACGCCCGATGAAAAATATGTATTGTATAATGACCTCGGCACCGATAAAATAAATGTTTACCGTTACCGTCCTTCAAAAGAGCCCCGCATTGTACCCGCAACACCGGCTTTTGTAAGTGTTACCGCCGGAGAAGGCCCGAGGCACCTGGAGTTTTCTGCTGATAAAAAAACTGTTTACGTAGTCACCGAAATGGGATCGAACGTTGTAGCGTTTGATTACAATAATGGCAAGTTAAAACAAAAACAATCCATTACCATGTTGCCGGATGGCTTTACCGGCCAAACCGCAGGTGCCGCCATCCACCTATCGCCCGACGGCCGTTTTCTGTATGCTTCAAATCGTTTGGAAACCAACGAGATCAATATTTATGCTGTTAACCAGGAAACAGGTTTGCTTACTTTTGTAGCCCGCCAGTCGACATATGGCAAAAACCCACGCGATTTTGCTATCGACCCAACGGGTAACTTCCTGATAGTAGCTAACCAGAACAGCGATAACATGTGGGTATTCAAAATAGACCAAAACACCGGCAAGCTTGCCCAAACAGGCATCAGAGTTGATATCGGCAACCCGGTATGCTTAAAATTTGCACCAGCCGAGTAAGGAGGTGAAAGGATAAAGGTAAAAGGCGAAAGGTTTGGCCTCGCGCTGAAAATGAAAAAGGCGAAGTTTGAGATATTCCAAACTTCGCCTTTTTCATTTTATCAGATAGAAGGGCTCCTTTAACCTTTTACCTTTAACCTCAATTAAGGGTTTTTAGTGAACGAATAAACAATGTATCCTGTACTATTGCCTACAGTAACGGGTGATTTCAGGGTCATGGTTGATCCATCGTTGCTGGCAATATCTAAACGATATCCTTCTGATACGTTTTTGGCTTTATCCCCTTCATAAAGTTTTTTGAACTGGAATTGGGTACCCGTTGTACCACCGTTATAAACCGACCAGAAAATGGTTTGCGATGTTCCGTTGGTTAAAGTGTAGATGCCGTTACCGCTGTTGGTGAGCTTCCATGTGCTGCCAACAAAGGCTTCGGGAGGGGCCTGATCAAATACGCTCTGTACTGCATTTTGTACAAGGCCGTCATAACTTACATTATTGCAGGTCCAGGTACCAACAAATTTACCGCGCGATACATTAGACGTAGTTGTGTTTTTGGTTGACGAGCAGGCCGAAATGACCAAAACAAGTGAAAGGATTGCGATTGAGGTCTGAATTAACTTTTTCATGACAGTATATTTTTATGCATAAATAGCATAAATCCTGCCAAAGTGTGTAATTATAAATTCACCGCTTGCTGCCGGGTGCGTTTTTCTAATTCATTTAACCTTTTATTGATTGATTCGGCAATTTGGTCGGCCTCCCGAACTTTTTTAAGGCTATTAATAAACTTAGGGTTAGCATCCCTTTCCGATAAAATTTTACCGATCTGCTTAATAATGTTCATAGGGTATTCCTTATAGCTCTATTTTACGGGGGATATCCCGGCAAGGTTTCGTTTATATCACTAATATCGAATAAATTCAGTTTAACGTTTTACCAAACAGAAAAAGAAACCTGCACAACGGGCAAAAACGCTATAGTAAAGTGCTAAGTTTAAATTGAGACTGATTGCCCCAAAGTGATCATTCACCGGCTTCATTTAAAAATGCGATCAACTGTTCCATTGCTTTTGCCCGGTGACTGATGGCATTTTTTTCCTCCATACTCATCTCGGCAAAGGTAATGTCGTATCCTTCGGGCTCAAAAATGGGGTCGTAACCAAAACCCCCGCTCCCGCTTAACCCTTGCCGGATGGTACCTTCAACAGTGCCTTCAAAAAAACGCTCTTCGCCATTCCAGATCAATGAAATTACAGTACGGAAACGGGCTTTGCGATTTGTTTCGCCTTTTAAATTATCAAGCACTTTACTGATGTTGGCAGCGTGATTACCATGGGCACCCGCATACCTGGCCGAGTAAACACCCGGTTCCCCGTTCAGGGCATCTATTTCAAGCCCGCTGTCATCGCCAAAGCAGTTAAGCTTATATTCGGCATATACATGGTGACTTTTGATAGATGCATTGGCTTTAAAAGTTGTGCCTGTTTCTTCAATATCGCCGTAACAACCAATGTCGTTCAGGGTTAGTAACTGGATAGCCCCATTGAGCTTGGCCGAAACCTCATCAAGCTTATGGCGGTTATTGGTAGCAAAAACTAATTGCTGCATATTGTTTTAATGGCGTGTTTTATTTATAATGTTTTAACCAACTCCCAAAAGGTTTTTTTATAATCCACATTATCCATCATTTCATCAAATGAATAACTGTACAGCACAGTGATGCCGTTTGAGGTTACCGGTTTATTAGGCTTAAGCACCTTTATATCCTGCGGCAGGGCGTCCCCGCCTAAAACAAGTACTTTGGTTGGCTTAAAAAATGTTTTCAACTGGCTGAATTTGGTTTCATTGTAGTTTGCCAGGTTGAATATAGCCACATCCTCGTGGCTAAGTTCTTTACGCTTAAGGATGTTTTCAAGGGCGGTTAAATGTTCGGCTATTATAAACTCAGTAGTTTTATAGCATGTTAGTACCAAAAAGTTCTTTAAGTTTTTACCCAGATACTTAAAATCATCAACCGGCGTTTTTATTACAGCCTGAGGTTCAGGAGTTAAAGACGGAATAATTGTTAGTGATACTGGTTTTGTATTTTCAATTGTGGGGGATAGTGGTACTGCTGCTGCAGGTTCGGATTCAGTAATTTTATCATATAACAGTTTATCTGCGTTGAGCAGGTAAAGTTCATCCTCTAATACAAAACGAAATGCGGCCGGGTTCTCAACTTTCACTTTAACAAATTTTAACCAAAAGTAGTTAAACGGTTTCAAGCTTTATAGGCATATTAGCACAATTATAGCCGGTTGGTTTTACAGAAAATATTTGTTCGGTTATAATTAATAAATTTTACCGAAATTCGTAGTTTTTAACGGGTTAACTATCCCGTTTTATTTAGCATAACAGCGTTACATGAGAAAGTTAGGAGTATTAGTACTAAGTTTTATTTTAACAATAACATTTGCAAAGGCACAGGTAGCACAAGATACAGCAGCAAAAAAACTGGTTAAAGCCGATTCGGTTATTGCCCCCACACCCGGCAAAACGCTTGATAAAATTGCAGCAGTAGTTGGTAGCAGCCCGATACTGTTATCTGATATTGAACTGTCATACGCTAATTTCCTGGTACAGGGAAACCAACCTGACCCTTCTGTTAAAGCCCGTATTTTACAAACTTTGTTAACCCAAAAACTGCTTGCCCAACAGGCGGCTATTGATAGTATCGAAGTAAAGGAAGAAGATGTTGACGCCAATGTTGACCGCCGTATGCGCGAGATGACGCAGCGCGCGGGCGGGCAGGAAAAACTGGAAGCATTTTTAGGCCGTTCGGTTATTCAATATAAAGATGAGATCAGGCCCGACCTGAAGGAGCAGATGGTAGCTCAAAAAATGCAGCAGCACATTACCGAAAAACTGAATGTTACCCCGCAGGATGTTAAAAAATATTACGACGGTATTGCTAAAGACAGCCTGCCTTCGTTTAACAAAGAGGTTGAAGTAGGGGAGATTGTTTTTCAGCCGAAATTGAACAAAGAAGAAAAGGATCTTTATAAGGCAAAAGCCGAAGAACTGAGGCAGCGCGTTAAAAAGGGCGAAGATTTTGGTACACTGGCCAGGCTTTATTCGCAGGATCCGGGTTCGGCGCCTGAAGGGGGCGACCTTGGATTTGCCGACCGTACCACTTTTGTGAAGGAATTTACAGCTAACGCGTTTAAGTTAAAAGCAGGTGAGATTTCCCCTGTATTTGAAACGGATTTTGGTTTCCACTTTTTGCAGGTGATTGAACGCCGCGGCGAACAGGTGCACGTAAGGCACATCCTGATTACACCGGTTGTTACCCAGGCCAGCCTGGATAGGGCAAAAGCAAAAGCCGATAGTATTTACACCTTACTTGTAAAAGATAAAAATGTAGGCGTTGATTTTTCAAGTGCCGCAGCCTTTTACTCAGATGACAAGGACACCAAATACAATGGTGGTATGATGCTTAATGCCGAGGATGTACAAAACCGTTCAACATTTATCCCAACCGATAAGCTTGACCCTAAAGTGGCGCTTATTACCGATACTATGAAAATCGGCAGCGTTTCAAAACCCGATTTGTTTACTGGTGCCGACGGTAAAAAAAGCTACAAAATATTGATGCTAAAATCGGCCACAAATGCCCATAAAGCTAATTTAGAGCAGGATTTCCCTAAGCTTAAGGAATATGCCTATAATGACAAGGTTAACAGGACTGTATCTCAATGGTTTGAAAAACGCCGCAAGGAAACCTTCATTAAAATTGATAAAGAATATCAGGCATATGATGTGTTGAAGAAATGGGTAAATACCAACCCGTCGCTCGTGATACCCGAAACCAAAACCAAATCATCATCTAAATAATTTATGCAACACAGCTCTGATGTAGAAGCCGCAAACGCTTTAAAACAGGCCTACCAGCAAATTCGTGCCGAAATAGGTAAAGTAATAGTAGGTCAGGATGAAGTGATAAAATTTGTGCTGATCTCTATTTTCAGTAACGGGCATTGTTTATTGGTTGGTGTGCCCGGGCTTGCAAAAACCTTGTTGGTACAAACGGTATCACAGGTGCTTGACCTTGATTTTAAAAGGATCCAGTTTACGCCCGACCTGATGCCTTCAGATATCATAGGCTCCGAAATATTAGGTGAAGACCGCAACTTTAAATTTATCCACGGCCCTGTTTTTTCAAACATTATCCTGGCCGATGAAATAAACCGTACGCCGCCAAAAACGCAGGCGGCCCTGCTTGAGGCCATGCAGGAAAAAGCAGTTACCGCAGCCGGCGTAACGCACAAGCTTGCACAGCCCTTTTTTGTATTGGCTACCCAAAACCCTATTGAGCAGGAAGGTACTTATCCACTGCCCGAAGCACAGCTGGACAGGTTTATGTTTAACGTGGCCCTTAGCTATCCTTCATTTAAAGAAGAACTGCAGGTTGTTAAGAACACTACCAGCACTAATAAAACCGAGGTTGACAAAATATTAAACGCCCAGCAGATCATTTATTTTCAGCAACTGGTGCGCAATATCCCGGTTACCGATAATGTAATGGAATACGCAGTAAAGCTGGTATCAAAAACCCGGCCTAACAGCGAGTTTGCTACACCACAAATTAACCGTTTGCTAAGCTGGGGCGCCGGGCCAAGGGCATCGCAGTTTTTAGTATTAGGTGCTAAATGCCATGCCGTGCTTAACGGAAAATACTCACCCGATATTGAAGATGTGCAGGCTGTAGCCAAACCTATTTTAAGCCACCGTATAGTGCGCAGCTATCATGCCGAAGCCGAAGGATTATCAGCTGCGGATATTATTGAGCAGTTGTTTTGATTTAGAGAGATTAGAGGTTGTTGTGAGAGATTAGAGGTTGGAGATCAGAGGTTAGGTTAGAAATAGTTGAAGATTCGTTTTCTCATAGTCAATAAAGTAAAAGGCCTTATAATTTAGCTTACAAGGCCTTTCCATTACCCATTACACATGAGGGCATGAGGATAGTTTATAAAAGGAGAGAGCCTTGTGATTTATCACAAGGCTCTCTCCTTTTATTTATGATTCGTATTCAAACTAATCTCTGATCTCTAACCTCCAAATCACTTTTCGGACTAATCTCTGATCTCCAACCTCTAATCTCTCACAACAACCTCCAATCACTAAAAGACTACTCATTCTCTATCGGTGAGAAAATCTCAAGCAGGATATTCCATTTTTTTGATTTGTCAATTTCCCAAACCCTTACATAATTGTAATTGCCTACAACATTGCCCTTGGTGATACGGGCGTGGCCATAGGTATAAGCGAGGTCATTGCTCGAGGCACGACCGCCATCGGTAGTTTCGGCAGTGATGCTTATAGCCTCATTATTAATGAACTTCATAACCACATCGGTTCCGGTCATTGGTGGAAAGCCGGGGAAATAATAGCGGCCCTCCGGGCTTAAAAACTCCCTATAGCTGGCCATAGCCGATAATGTTAACCCATGATTAAATGTTTTATCGGTACCGATGATAACGTTTTTGGCGCCGAACGGGTCCTTACTTGGGCCTGAACGCTGTGCCGGATCAGGTTCTTTAAAATCGGTAACTACTTCTTCTTCGGCTTCGGGGTGCTGAATGCCCAAATCGATAAGTAGTTTCAGTTTACCCTCGGTATTAGTGCGCCAGATCGACACATAATCGCCAAATACCTTGTCATCTTCCGTTTTGCCGTTTTGATATACATAAGGGCCGGCAGTGAATGCCAGGTCGCCGTTGGCCGAGATCCGGGCAAATTTGGGCTGCCAGCTAAGTTTTCCGGCCTGTTTGTCAATCTTGTTATAAAAATCAACAATCTTTACTACATCGGGCTTAAATATGATGCCATCGGGATCGGCAACTGCCAGGAAACCATCTTTTATTCCTTTACGTTCAACTAACTTATCAAAAGCTTGTTCAACACTAACTACCTTGTTTACATTAACAGCGTCCTGCGCAAGGGCAAAAACACTATAACCAATAAATGTAGCAGCTAATATTATTTTCTTCATATTTATATTCGGGTTTTAGGGAGCAATTTAGTAATAAATTTTAAGTCGGAAACGCAATAGTCAAAATGCATTAAACTGCATAGCATAATTTAACAATTGCACTATTTTTGTTCTATGCTGAAACGAAGATATGGGCAAATAATTGCAGAGAGCGGGTTTGATCATAAAAAATATGCGTAAATAATTAAATTTACTTAATAATGAAGTTGAATAAAAAAACACTTAACTTCATAACCCAACTAATCTGTTTTTGTTTAAATCAATATAAATTGCTTTCATGAAAAAGTATAAGCTATACTGCGTATTTGTACTTTTACTACTGTGTATAAAGGCTAAAGCGCAATATCTTTCTGACTATACCGGCCGTCCATATTATCTTAAAACCAACGATGGCATACAAGGCAGCCCCCTCCTTACCGATAACTGGCTGAATGGCACTGTTGATTTCGTTAACGGCAAAAAAGCTAGTGCAATACTGAACTATAATATTTACGGGGATGAACTTTTGTTTAAGAGCCCCCGGGATTCATCGGTACAGGCCTTTGTTGACCCGGTGAAAGGTTTTTCAATAAAAGGCATTGCGCTTGAAGAAAGTGACCAAACGGATATGAACTTTAGCAGCGGTTTCCCGGCTGTAGATGATCAAACCCCAAAAACTTTTTACCAGGTAGTAGGAGACGGGAAGGTAAAACTGCTCCGTTATTACAAGAAAAAAGTACTTGAGTCAACGGGTTTTGCTTCGCAGGTGACCACCAAAACCTTCATGATGGCCAACAGCTACTACCTTTTTGCTAATAACCAAATGACCAGGATCCGGCCGTCGCAAAAAACCATCCTTGCAGCAATGAGCGATAAGGCCGATAAAATGCAGGAGTATATCAAAACCAACAAAGTTGATTTTAAAAGCGATGCCGCCTTAGCTAAATTATTCAGCTATTACAACTCGCTTTAAAATCATCCCCTCTTATCAGGCTTTGCTCCAGGTGGTGCCTTCTTTACTATCTTTTAGCTGGAAACCTATTTGTGATAAACCGTCACGAATCTTATCCGATGTGGCATAATCCTTATTGGCTTTAGCCCCGCTGCGCAAGTCGACAATAAAGTTTAACACTTTTGGCAGATCGTCATTAGCCGCCTGCTCATTCTGTAAGCCCAGTACATCAACCACAAATAAATTCATAAGCGCAGTTAACTGCTCAAGGTTAGCGGCATCAATTTTCAATTTACCATCATATACCGAATTGATGATACGCGATGCTTCAAATAGCTCGGCAATTAAAACCGGGCTGTTAAAATCATCGTTCATAGCCGCATAGCAACGTTCCATTAATGGTGCTATTTCAACTTCGGTAGTGGCAGATGCTTTTAATCCGTCGGTAAGCAGGGTGAAGGCGTTCATGAGGCGTTTAAACCCTTTTTCGGATGCTTCCATGGCTTCGTTGCCAAAATCAAGCGTACTGCGGTAATGGGCCTGCAGCATGAAAAACCTCACGGTCATTGGGCTGTAGCCTTTGTTTAATATCGAGTTTTCGCCGCTAAACAATTCGTGCGGTAAAAAGCTGTTACCTAATGATTTCGACATTTTTTGGCCGTTTACCGTAAGCATATTGGTATGCACCCAGTAATTGGCCGGGTTGGTACCGCAGCAAGCTACATTTTGGGCAATTTCATTGGTATGGTGCGTTGGCACAAGATCTATCCCGCCGCCATGAATATCAAAATGACTGCCAAGGTATTTCTGGCTCATGGCCGAGCATTCCAGGTGCCAGCCCGGAAAGCCCACGCCCCACGGCGAAGGCCACTTCATCAGGTGTTCGGGTTTGGCTTTTATCCACAGTGCAAAATCAAGCTTGCCATGTTTTTCCTGCTGACCGCCAAGTGTACGGGTGTTATTTAATAGATCTTCGAGATTACGGCCGCTTAGTATGCCATAGTCCTGGCTTTTGTTATATTTTTCAACATCAAAATAAATGGTGCCGTCAACCTCGTAAGCATAGCCCCGGGCAAGTATCTCCTTCACCATTTCTATCTGCTCAATGATATGGCCGGTAGCTGTAGGTTCAATGCTTGGGGGCAGGTTGTTCAGGATCCTCATCACGTCCCTGAAGCCAACGGTGTATTTTTGTACTATCTCCATTGGCTCAAGCTGTGCAAGCTTGGCTTTTTTTGCAATTTTGTCTTCACCCTCGTCGCCCGCATCACCTTCAAGGTGGCCTGCATCGGTCACATTACGTACGTAGCGCACCTTGTAGCCAATAGCTGTAAGGTACCTGAACATAAGGTCGAAAGATATATAAGTACGGCAATTGCCTAAGTGAACATCGCTATAAACAGTAGGCCCGCAAACATACATACCAACATGCGGCGCGTTAATGGGCTTAAATAACTCTTTTTTACGGGTTAAAGTGTTGTAAACAAACAAATTTTGTTGCATGAGCGCAAACTTACGATTTTTTCAATTTTAAGTTACTGCCTGCCGGCTTTCGGGTTTATTTTTACAAACCAAGAGCAATGATCTATATTAATTCAGTACAAGATCGCTCCGTAAAGGATAATGGTCTGAAAGTTTTTTTTCGATCACCTTGTAGTTGAAAACTGAAAATTGCGGACTGCTCATGATATAGTCTATCTGGTAATTAGGGAAGTCGCCGTTATAAGTGCGGCCTAAGCCCGAGCCTTTTTCGCGGAATGAATTGTTTAATCCTTTGGCCATTTGGTTAACCGCGAATGACGATGGGGTATCATTAAAATCGCCGGCTATAATATATGGGTAAGGGCATTGAGCAGCATGCGCCTTTACTTTGAAAACCTGTTCAGCTCTCCTCATAAATGCTATTTTAAGCTTGCTTCCCAGGCGTTTGGTTGATTTGATATCTGTTTTTCCTTTCTTTGATACGCTGTCGATGTACTTATAATCATCCGGATCAAAATTGATGGATTGCAGGTGGATATTGTAATACCTGAAAATCTTATCTCCTTTTTTTATATCAGCATATAAGCACTGGTTGCCGGACGTTCTGGTTGTTGCAAGGCGGATCATCCCTCTTGACACAATGGGGAATTTCGAAAAAATAGCCATGCCAATAGCTTCACTGCTGTTAAAATTAAAGGGTTCAAAGTAAAAGTTATTGCTGCCTAATATCTTGTTGATCGAGTCGCGTGTTTCATACTGCCCTTTATTGCGGGTATAAAACTCCTGGAACCCTATCACGTCCGGCTGTTCGCTATTGATGATCTCCAGGATCTCATGCTTGGTTGATATATCATTATTGAAGCCGAAATGTTTAAAGTTATGCACGTTGTAGGTCATGACATGTACAACGTTGAGCCCCGGAGGCAGTGAAAAGCTCGACTTAAACCTGAACCCGATATTGTTATTAAGTACCCCCCAGCCAAGTAAAATACTGACCAGCGAAAACAAAAACTGCCAGCGTTTGCGCAGCAGCCAGTAAAGCATCATGATTATATTAACCAGCAGTATAGGGGGATAGGCAAGGCCGAAGAAAGCAAATAGCCAGTACTTACGCGGGTCAACAGAAGGGGCGAAATAACCGATCAATAAAGCAAAACAGAAAAACAGGTTTATCCATAATAACACCCTGCTAAAAATACTTTGCTTTTTTTTTATCATTTATTCCTGTTTGCTTGCACGCGATAAAATTTCACGCTCCTGTTTGCTTAAGCTATTGTAGCCCGATTGTGATATTTTATCTAAAATGCGGTCAACCTCTTCCTGGCGCGGGTAATCGGATGCGTTTTTGCCCATATTATTTGAAACCACCTTTAACCTGGGTTTCCGTTTAAACAGCCCGGCTATTCCTCCTACCCAATCATGCCCTTTTTGCAATTGCTTAATATACACAAATCCCATTAAAGCACCGCCAAGGTGTGCAATTTCGCCCCCCGCGTTTGCACCAACAATGCCCAAAAAGTCAATAACGAGAATTACAAATACCAGCCATTTTAATTTTACCGGCCCAAATAAAATCAGTGATATGGTATAATTAGGCAGCAAGGTGGCCGTAGCTACCACAATGGCCATTACGCTGGCAGATGCGCCAACTATGGTGCTATTTTGCGCAGCATTAACACTTGTAAATGCAGGCAGCAGGTTTAGTGCCAGCAGGTATAACAAAGCGCCGGCGAGCCCTCCCATTAAATATAACCCTATAGTACGCTTATTGCCCAGATATTCTTCAAAGATCTGCCCCATCCAATAAAGCCAAAGCATATTGAACAGGATGTGCAGTATACCGGCATGCATAAACATATACGTCAATGGCGTCCAGAAATGCTTGAGCAAACCGGGCAGATATGCCGGCATATTCAGGTATTTATCGGCATAAAGTAAAATGATACTGCCGCCAAAATGTGTTAGTAGTTGTTCAACTATTGCCGAAATATTTATCACTAAAAAAACAATCACATTAATGCCTATAAGCAGGTTCAGCCTATTGCCGGAGCGCAGCATTTTGTAGTGGATATTTTGCCAGAGGGTGCTCATAATAAAGCTATATTACAAAGATAACTACTGTTATTAATAAAAATTGTTTGGTCGTTGTAGTCTCCAAATTTTAACCAATAAAAATCCGATAAGCGCTCCGCCAAGGTGTGCAAAATGCGCCACCGAATCACCCGAAAATTGTTTAACCCCTAAAAACAATTCTATCACTACATATACAGGTATAATATATTTCGCCTTGATAGGAACAGGGATAAACAATATCATCAGTTCGAGGTTTGGAAACAGCATGCCAAAGGCTATAAGCAAACCAAATATCGCTCCGGAAGCACCAACTATAGGTGTACCATAAATATCAAAAAGTTTTTGCGCATTTGCACCATATTCCAAATAAGATGACTGGAGGGACGGATGATCAATGGTAAACCGGCCTATCATACTGTGTACTTCTATTGCCTGCACTAATATTTGAAATAGGATGGCGCCTACACCACACAAAAAATACAATTTGAGAAACCGTTTAGGGCCGATAGCATATTCTACAATAGGGCCAAAAGAAAATAAAGCGAACATGTTGAAGAAAATATGGCCCCACCCCCCATGCAGGAACATGTAAGTAATGATTTGCCATAGCTTGAAATAAGGTGAATTAAAATAAAAGCCGCCTAACAGCGGCACTATTTTAGCATCATAAAATTGCCCGAACAGTACAAATGGCAAAAAGCATATTATATTTATAATCAGGAGGTTTTTAACAACAGGTGTCAGGTTAGCAAAAGGCGATTGATTGTATCCGTTCATATATAATTTAGCCTGGGGCTATTTTTCAAATCGTTCCATTAATTCGTTCATCGTAAAGGTACTGATTACGGGCTTACCATTCAATGCCTGGTTGGGTGACTGACAGGCGAAAAGCTGGTCGATAAGCTGGTTCATTTCCTCCAGAGATAATTTGGTGCCGGTTTTAATAGCACCATTGCGGGCCAGCGAGCGGGCCAGGTTATCACGTTTATCTAATTTTAGGATGGCCATATTGTTTTTAAAACCTTCCAGTAAATGTTCTAAAAGTTCATGCTCGCCAACATTGTTCAGCTCGGCCGGGATCCCCTCTACCACTACGGTGTTTTTTCCAAACTCGCGGATGTCAAAACCCAGCGACCGGATATCAGGCAAAAGCTCCTTCAATAACTCAAAATCGGCACCGTTTAGTGTTACCGACTGCGGGAATAAACTTTGCTGGCTTACACCCGAATGATTTTGCAGTTGCTGTAAAAAGCGTTCGTACAAAATGCGCTCGTGCGCGGCCTGCTGGTTAATGAGCATAAAGCCCGATTTTATTTGCGACAGGATAAACCGGTTATGGATCTGGAACAGTTGACGTTCGCTTGGCTTGCTTACATCCTGCTCATCAACCGCAATGGTTTTTTCCTCGTGGATCTCGTGCTGAAAAAGGGTTTCCTTTTTGCTGATCTCATACAAAGTATCCCAGTTTTGCGGAATCGGGTCTTTTTTATAACCTCCGCTTTCCCTTAAAAAAGGATGCTCCTGCCTGGGTTTTTCCTCTTTATCGGCAAAGGGGTTAAAGTTTGGGTTAAATGAAATAGTAGGGGCTATGATCTCTTCAAATGGCTTGGGGGTAATCAAATGCTCGATACTGTTTTCCTGGTCAAAATCCAGGCTGGGCGTAATGTTATATCTTCCTAATGACCGCTTTACTGCCGACCGGATAATAGCGTAAATAGCCTTTTCATCCTGGTATTTGATTTCTGTTTTAGTTGGGTGTACGTTGATATCGATTTTTGAAGGATCGATATCGATGAACAACACATAAAACGGAAAGCAATCGTCGGGCAATAGTTCTTCAAACGCGGTTGTTACAGCATGATTAAGGTATGAATCGCGGATGAAGCGGTTGTTTACAAAAAAAAACTGCTCGCCGCGGGTTTTACGCGCAAACTCCGGTTTGCCTACAAAACCGCGCAACTTAATAATCGTTGTATCTTCTTCAACAGGCACCAGCCGCTGATTATAATTATTGCCAAACAGGTGTACTATCCGTTGTTTTAGCGCAGTGCCTGGCAAATGATAAACTTCCTGGCTATCATGATGAAGGGTGAAAAAAATTTCGGGGTGTGCTAAGGCCACCCGTTGAAACTCGTCGATAATATGGCGCATCTCCACCGGGTTACTCTTTAAAAAGTTACGGCGGGCAGGGGTGTTATAAAACAGGTTTTTTATGGAGATGGATGTGCCCGCGTTAGCCGCACATGGTTCCTGGCTTATTACTTCAGAGCCTTCAATAGTTATACAACTGCCCAGTTCGTCTTCATGGCGGCGGGTTTTCATCTCTACCTGGGCAATAGCGGCGATGGATGCCATCGCTTCACCCCTGAAGCCCATGGTTCGGATGGCAAACAGATCTTCAGCCTTGCGTATTTTTGAAGTTGCATGGCGCTCAAAGCACATGCGGGCATCGGTAAGGCTCATGCCGCAGCCATTATCAATAACTTGTATCAGTGATTTACCTGCATCCTTAATAATAAGCTGGATCTTATCGGCACCTGCATCTATCGCGTTTTCTACCAATTCCTTTACCGCAGAAGCCGGTCGCTGCACTACTTCGCCCGCGGCAATCTGGTTGGCAACGGCATCCGGTAAAAGCTGTATAATGTCTGACATCTAAAAAAAATTCCCTCCAATTTCTATTTCGATGCTAAATTAAATATTTGAAGGCATAACTTTATGATTTGATAGTTGTATATACTTTTGTGGTTTAATACAATTACAATAAACATACAATTACTTTATGAAGAGACTATTGCCCGCGCTGCTATTACTGGCAGCGGCCTGCAAACAAAAGGAATACAATGCCGATATGCTGGTAAAAAATGCGGTTGTGTACACCGTAGATAGCAATTTTACAACAGCAAGCGCATTTGTAGTAAGCGGAGGAAAGATACTTGCAGTAGGCAATGCCGATTCCCTTGAACAAAAATACAACGCCCGCGAAGTGATTGATGCGCAGGGCGCCGCGGTTTATCCCGGCTTTATTGATGCCCACGCCCATTTTTATGAATATGGTATGGGCCTGCAGGAAGTAAACCTGGTAGGCACCCATAGCTGGCCCGAAATTATCGACTCGGTAAAAGCTTATGCCGAACGCAATACCGATGGCTGGATCATTGGTAACGGCTGGGACCAAAACGATTGGACTAATAAGCATTTTCCGGATAAGGCCAGGCTTGACTCCTTGTTCCCGATGAGGCCGGTGATCCTCAGCCGCGTTGACGGGCACGCCGCTATAGCTAACCAGGCCGCACTGAACATTGCCGGTGTTAAGCCGGGGCAAACCATTAGTGGCGGCGAAATAGAAACCAGTAACGGGAAACTTACCGGTATTTTGGTTGATAACGCGGTAGGTATAGTTACCCGTAAAATTCCGGAACCTACCGCTGCTATTATAGATACCGCCTTGCTATCGGCACAGAAAAATTGTTTTGCCGCTGGCCTAACTACCGTTGATGATTGCGGGCTGCCTTATACCATGGTAAACACCATTGCCGAGCTGCAAAATAAAGGCGACCTGAAAATGCGCCTGTATGTGATGCTGGCCGACAGGCAGGAAAATTATGATTACCTGTTTAAGAAGGGAGTTGTTAAAACACCCCGGTTAAATGTAAGGGCTTTTAAAGTTTATGCCGATGGCGCCCTTGGCTCAAGAGGGGCCTGCCTGCTAAAACCCTATGCCGACTCGGCCAAATGGAGCGGCTTTTTGTTGAGTAACCCCAAGCATTTTGAAGAAATAGCTCCCAAAATAGCGGCTCGTGGTTTCCAAATGTGTACCCATGCCATCGGTGATTCGGCAGTGCGGGTAATGCTTAAGATTTATGCGGCCAATTTAAAAGGCAAGAACGACCTGAGGTGGCGCATCGAGCACTCGCAGATAGTATCACCGCAGGACCTGGACATGTTTGGCCAATACAGCATTATCCCATCGGTACAGCCTACGCACGCGACATCAGATATGTACTGGGCCGGTAAAAGACTGGGCCGCGAACGGCTTAAAACCGCTTATGCCTATAAACAATTGCTAAAGCAAAACGGGTGGATCCCTTTGGGTACCGATTTCCCGGTTGAGAACATTAATCCGCTTTATACGTTTTATGCAGCGGTTGAGCGCAAGGATTTGAAAGGTTTCCCGGAAGGTGGCTTCCAGCCCGAAAACGCGCTAAGCCGCATTGAAGCATTAAAAGGGATGACCATTTGGGCTGCCAAAGCCAATTTTGAAGAAAAAGAAAAAGGCAGCATTGAACCCGGTAAATACGCCGACTTTGTGATACTGGATAAGGATATTATGAAAGTAAAAGGCAGCGAGATCCCGGCAACCAAAGTGACCCAAACCTATATAAACGGAGTTAAAGTATATGATAAAAAATAAATGGGGCCGTGTTCCTTTAGTACTATTAGGGTTTGCATTATTTAATACCGCTTGTGCACAAAATCCGCCGTTAACAGGGCAGGCCTTCATTGCCGAAGAAAGATTAGTTGGCAACTCAACAGTGTTGCTTAACAATGCCTCATACCTGGTGCCGCTGCAAAAGCTGGAAGATTTGAAAATTGCCAGCGTACATTTCAATAACCAGTACGCCGCTGTTTTTGATAGCCTGCTTAATAAATATAACAATGTACAGTTGTTTGATGGTGCCGCTTATTCGGGTAATAAAACACTGGCTAACCTTACTTCCGACCTGAAGTTTTATAATACCATTATAGTACAGGTAAATGATGCCGATTTAAGCAATCCGGATGTGATTGATTTTATCAGCACCAATCAAAAAAACAAGAATATAATTGTCGCTGCTTTTGGCAGTGGTTCGTTATTGGGTAAACTGGATGTTATAACCGCCCCCGTGATCTGGACGGAGAGGGTATCTGCGGTATCGGCCATGTACAGTGCCGAAGCAATATTTGGTGGGGTAAGTATCTCTCAAAAATTAGCAAAAAACTATAGTGCCGTTTATAAAACAGGGATGGGCTTTGCTACCGAGAAAACGAGGCTGCAATATACCGTTCCCGAAGAAGCCGGTATAAATGCAGCCAACCTGCAGGAGATAGATAAGATAGCACAGGAAGCTATCCGTGAACATGCCACCCCCGGATGTGTAGTGTTGGTTGCCAAAGATGGTAAGGTGATATTTAATAAAGCTTACGGTTATCACACCTATGATAATGTGATGCCAGACAAGCTGACCGATATTTTTGACCTTGCCTCGATGACCAAGGTATCGGCAACCACCATGGAAACCATGCAGCTTACCGACCAGGGTAAATTAAGCCTGGAGAAAACCCTTGGAGATTATATTCCCCTTGCCCGTAAAAGCAATAAGAACGATATCCGGATCCGCGAAGTGCTGTTGCACCAGGCAGGTTTAATTCCCGATATCCAATCGTTTGAGAAGGTAAAGCCAACTGATCACAGTACGGATTCGTCTGCCGCTTACCCAACAAAAGTATCTGATCATTACTACCTGCGCAAAGATTATTATAAAGATGTAATGCTGCCCGATATGCTGAACTCTCCGCTGAAAACACGGGGGCAGTACGTATATAGTGATGTAAGCATGCTGTTTATGCAGGAGGTTGTTGAAAACATCACTGCCGTGCCGCTCAACATTTATGTACAGCAGCATTTTTATACCCCGCTGGGGATGCAAACTGCAGGCTTTTTACCCCTATACCGCTTTACACCCGACAGGATAATCCCTACCGAAAATGATAAGGAGTACCGAATGTCATTACTGGATGGATATGTTCATGATCCAACAGCGGCGCTTTTGGGTGGTGTTGCCGGGCATGCCGGCTTATTTGGCAGTGCTAATGATGTGGCTATATTATACCAGATGATTTTAAACAAAGGCAGTTACGGTGGTGCCCAGTATTTTAAACCTGAAGTGGTTGACCTGTTCACCTCCAAACAATCGCCGGTGAGCCGTCGCGGATTGGGATTTGACCGCTGGGACCCGATAGCTGAAAGGCATTATCCATCAAAACTGGCATCAGACCAGGCTTACGGGCACACTGGTTTTACCGGCACCTGTATCTGGGTCGATCCGAAATATAACCTGGTTTATATATTCCTCTCAAACAGGGTGAACCCTTCTGTAGGCAGTAAATTAGGTAGCCTTAATATCAGGCCAAGGATCCAGGATGTGGTTTATGAAGCAATTGCGAAGGGGTTGTAGAAGCTGCTTTTATTAAAGATCCGTCATTGCGAGGTACGAAGCAATCCCCGTTTGGTAGAGAGGCTATGCAAGTTTCTCTGCATAGGTTGGGATTGCTTCTTACCTCCAAATGATGCTTGGTTTGCGGAGAATTAATTTATCCTGGCGCAAGTATGAGGGGATGGAATAGGGTGAAGCTACTTGTGCCTTTTAAGTTTTACGATAATGTTTTTAAATAATAAAAACCCTAAATTTATTTGATCCCGAAATCAAACATCCGAAATCTCAAATCAAAACGATGCGCTATTTCACTATCCAGCCACCGGCCGAGCTTAAACCTTATGTAAGATTTTACTGGGTGCTGGAGCATGAGCTGGAGCCGGATCATTCGTCGTATATTTATCGCTCTGTTGCTGATGGTTGCACCGAATTGGTATTTCACTACCGTTCGTCGTTTAATGAATTGAATGAGAAGAATGAGCAAAGCCCAAGCTTATCAGGCATTCAATTTCAAACTACACAATACCGCAGGTTTATAACAGCCGAAAGCTTTGGCATTTTCGGTGCCTATATCTACCCGTTCGCGGTGCCATGTTTCTTTAATGTTCCCAGCAGCCAAACCAGTAACCTCGCATTTGATTTCGATACATTTTTAAGCCGGCCCGGCCGGGAGTTGGAAGAGCAGATCATGGTAGCCGCAAATAATTATAAAAGGGCAGAGGTCCTGTCGGCCTTTTTAATAGCCCGGTTACGTCAAAATGTGTTAAAAGACGAGCGCATAGCGGTAGCGGTCAGGGACGTGATCCATAATAAACAATACAGAACGGTTGCTCAACTGGCTGATGCCTATAATTTATCGGCGCGGCAGTTTGACCGTAAATTTAAGGAGTCTGCGGGCTTTAGTCCTAAAACCTATATGCGGCTGGTACGCCTGCAGGATGCGCTGAAGCAGTACAATACCAATAAAACACTAACCCAGATAGCGCTGGAATGCGGGTATTACGACCAGTCGCATTTTATTCATGATGTAAAAGAATTTACGGGCTATCATCCGGGCTTTTATTTTTCAGGAAAAGCTGAGGGAACTGAATACCGGAATGCATAATGTCCGGTTTTTACAATTTTGAGGACAGTAAGACAGCTAATTTTGAGCAAAAAACAAGCTATGGCAACAATAAACATTCCCGAAAATTACCAGGCTGTCATGCCTTATCTCATTGTTAAAAACGGCGCTCAGTTTATCGAATTTACCCAAAAGGTTTTTGCCGCAACGGAACAATTTAAAACCATGCGCGATGAACACACCATTATGCATGCCGAGGTTAACATCAATGGCAGCACCATCATGTTTGCCGACTGTACCAATACTTATCAACAGCAAAATGCAGGCATGTTTGTGTATGTAGAAAACTGTCACGAAACTTACCGGAAGGCCCTTGATAGCGGGGCCGAAAGCATTATGCCGCCGGCCGATCAGCCATACGGTAGGAGTGCAGGGGTAAAAGACCCATTCGGAAATACATGGTGGGTTACTAATCCGTTATAAAAGGGTTTTAGTCGCCCGTTAATTCATATATCTCAACAGATTGCATATCAGAGCTTAGTGCAATTACGCTATATAATGCCCCCTTTTGGGAAATACGGTAATACCATGAATCAGCTCTGTTTTGGATAAGGGTTATTTCTTGCGAATAATATTTATGCTCAAATGGATATAATTTAAAGATTCGTTAAGGCGCCCAACTGATAAACCCGGTGAAATTTATATAAGGGGATTGGCATCAAAATAATTTTATTTCGGATAAAATCTTTTCCTTTGCCGGTCGTCATACATTAATATATGTACGCTTTTATTTTAGCATTACACTCCCTCACGCGCTGGTTTGTTTTGGCCAGCCTGCTTTTTGCCATTTATCGCGCTTACAGCGGATGGCTTACTAACAAAAGCTATTCAAAATTTGACGACCGCATACGGATTATTACCACCAATATCGCCCATATCCAGCTAACTATCGGGCTCTGGCTGTATTTCATCAGCCCGATAGCCAATTATTTCATCAGCCATTTTAAAGAAGCGGTGCACGAGCGGCAGATCAGGTTTTTTGGTATGGAGCACGTTACCATGATGTCGATCGGCATTACGCTGATCACCATTGCCTCATCAAAAGCCAAACGAAAAACAATGGATAAGGACAAATTTAAAACCACGGCCATTTGGCTAACCATTGCCCTGTTGGTTATTTTAAGCTCCATCCCCTGGTCGTTTTCGCCGTTGATCAGCCGCCCCTTATTCAGGCCGTTTTAAAAGCACTAAAAGTTAAAGTCATAGCCGATAAAGCTGGAACCTCTGAAAACTACCCCGGCCAATATTTTAAAAAACATACCGGCGAAACCATGCAGCAGTATATCATCAATTACAAACTGAAGCTGATTGAGAACCGTTTGCTGAACAGCAACATGCGCATGGCCGAAATTGCAAACGAGCTGGGGTTCAATGATGAGAGCCAACTGAACCGTATTTTTAAAAAATACAGGAGTATGAATCCTTCGGATTTCAGGAAAGCGGGGGGACGACTGCATGCCCTTGTTTAGGACGTTAAACCCCGTCAGTTTATATTAACAAACCGATAAAAACAAGAATTATATTTCAAAAATCGCCACGAATTGAAAATTTGATTAAAATATCTTCAATAATTTCAAAATAATTTGCTTTTTTATCAAAAACACTTCATAAATTACAATTCTGAAAGATAACTGATTATCAATTTTTAATTTATTGTAATTTTTTCATGGAAGAATCAGCTTATTTTGACCAATACAGCCCAATTGATAACGTTTGGGACGAAATGTATGGCTTAGACGCGAATGTTCGGGAGCATTACCGTAAAGTTATAGACTACATTTCGAAAGAATCGGCGGACGACCTGAACAAAAAAGAGGAGCTTGCCAAGCGCCTTTTTATGAGCCAGGGCATCACCTTTACCGTTTATAACAGCGGTGAGGGTATTGAAAAGATCTTTCCTTTTGATATTATCCCCCGTATTATCACGGCTGATGAATGGGCTTTTGTTGAGCGGGGCATCAAGCAGCGCCTTAACGCGCTTAATCTTTTTCTGAAGGATATTTACCACAATCAGTTTATTGTAAAGGATGGCATAGTACCTATTGATATTATTTATTCGTGCCCGCATTTTCTGCGCGAGATGTACCAGCTCCAGGTGCCTTATGATATTTATGTGCACATTTCAGGCATCGACCTTATCCGCGATGAAGACGGCACATTTTATGTGCTTGAAGATAACCTGCGCACCCCATCAGGCGTAAGCTACATGCTCGAGAACAGGGAGATCACCAAACGGCTTTTTCCCGATCTGTTACCGCAATGCAGTGTGCGCAGCGTTACCGAGTACCCATCTATATTATATAAAAACCTGCTGGCACTTTCGCCGCGGCAGATCCATAACCCAACTATTGTTTTGCTTACGCCAGGTATTTATAATTCGGCCTATTTTGAACATACCACGCTGGCCCGCTTAATGGGTGTAGAGCTTGTAGAAGGACGCGACCTGGTAGTAAATAACCATAAAGTGTACATGAAAACCACAACCGGCCTACAGCAGGTTGATGTGATCTACCGCCGGGTTGACGATGAGTTTCTTGACCCGCTGGTATTTAACCCGGCAAGCATGTTGGGTGTTGCAGGCCTCATGGGTGCTTACCGTAAAGGAAACGTAGCCATAGTAAATGCAACGGGCACCGGCGTTGCCGACGATAAGGCTGTTTATGCCTATGTGCCGGATATGATCCGCTATTATCTGAACGAAGAACCTATACTCAAAAATGTGCCAACACACCAGTTAGGCAATCCGGATGAACGCGAAATGGTATTTAAAAACCTCAATAAAATGGTGGTTAAAAAAACCAATGGCAGCGGCGGCTATGGTATGCTGATGGGCCATGCGGCAAGCGAACAGGAAATTGATGAATATAAAAAGGAAATCCTGAAAGATCCGCGTAACTTCATAGCTCAGCCAACTATCAGTCTTTCGGCGGCACCTTGTTATATGCAGGGCGAATTAAAGCCACGCAGGGTTGATTTAAGGCCATACGCACTGTACGGCCCCGATGGCATTGAAATAGTACCCGGCGGTTTAACCCGTGTGGCTTTAAAAGAAGGGTCACTGGTGGTAAACAGCTCGCAGGGTGGCGGCAGTAAGGACACGTGGGTGTTAAGCCCCCCGGCCCCCTAAAGGGGGAGGAATTGCGAATAAATCCCCTCTCGAGAGGGGGCGCGGGAGGCAATATGGTAGCAGGGGTGTGTTTCTGCGATGAGCTTATTATATGCATAAACACACCCCTACACCTCTCTCAAGAGGGGAATCGCACAAATCCGCGCTTTTTGAATAAAGGAATTAAAATATAACTAACAAGCTGGTGGTAAGACCGCCGGCATAATCATTCCCCCTTTAGGGGGTTAGGGAGCTTTTATGTTAAGCAGGGTTGCAGCAAGTTTTTATTGGTTAAGCCGTTACATCGAGCGCAGCGATGGTATGCTGCGGATGCTCAAAATTAATTATGCCTCATCGCAGGATACGGTGCAGGAATTTACCTGGGAACCTGTCATGAGGATTTTTGCCGGGCTGGATGCTGTTGAGGCCGAAAAACTGGAAAACGACAGCCGGTCGGTTTTAAAGTATATGGTTACCGGGAAAAATAATCCTAATTCCATACTTAATATCATCACCCTGGCGCGGGAAAATGCCCGTGGCGTACAGGAACACATTACCAAAGATCTGTGGCAATGCCTGAATGAATATTACCATACCGTAAAAGATCCGCGCCTGGAACGTGCCCTGCACCGGGAAGACCCTATAGGTGTACTGGATGTTTTAATAAAACAGGTAATGCTTTATTACGGTACGGTCGAAATAACCATGGAACGCGGCGAGGGCCGTGCATTTATGAACATTGGCAAATACCTGGAGCGGGCTATCCAGTCGGTTGATATTTTGGATACTAAATTTAGTTCGATAAGTGATAATCCCGACCTGCTTACGGATACTACCTACTGGAAACACCTGCTGCTTTCTTTGGGCGGTTACGAGCTGTATTTAAAAACCTACCGTGAAGGCTTTGAGGCCGAAAACGTTTTGGAACAGGTGGTGCTAAACAACGACTTCCCCCGCTCGGTTATCTATTCGGTAAATAATATTCAGCGCTATTTCGACAGATTGAAGAACGACAGCAATGCTGATGATTACCGGGAAATGTCGTTCCAGATAGGCAGGCTGCAAAGCCGCATTAAATACAGTTCGGTAAAAAGCATCAAGCAGGAGGGCCTGCACCTGTTCCTCACCCAGATCAGGAGTGAACTATACGGCATAGGCAATTCACTAAACCAGCATTATTTTGCTAATTCATAAACATAATTTGAAAATGTGCCGATTTGAAAATTTGAAGATGTATGCCTGGCTATCCAGGAAACTAATTAAAACTGTTTTGATTTGAAAATGCCGGTTCTCCTTCTTCATTTTCAAATCTTCAAATTAACTAATCTTCAAATTGGCATATTTTCAAATCCTCAAATTAAAAAATTAAAAAAATGCCTGAATTTAAGATCCAACATATCACCAAATACACCTATGAGGGCCCTGTTCGTGACAGCGCCAACCAGATTATCCTGTTTCCGATAAAAGATGAATACCAGGAAGTGGTAAAACAGGAGCTGAACATAACAGGCAACCCGGTAGTTGATACCCATACCGATTATTATGGTAACGAGGTTGGCAGCTTTACCTACAGCGACCAGCACAATATGATGGTCATTAACTCAAAGCTGGTTGTTATTACCCGCCAGCGCCCCCTGCCGGTAAATGACATTTTTCCGGAGCAGCAATGGGAAGATCTTAAGCGGCTTCAATACATGGTGCCATATATTGATTTTTTAAAACAGGAATATTTTGAAGGCCTGCCCGAGTTGCAGGCAGTAGTTGAACAGGAACGGCGTAAAGATGAAACACCGTTCCAGATAGCACTCCGTTTTTGCGGCTGGGTATACAAAAATTTCGAGTACATCAAAGGCGTTACCACGGTTGAAACCACACTGGATGAAGTGTGGAAGCTGAAAGCAGGCGTTTGCCAGGATTTCGCCCATATTTTAATGGTGATGCTCCGCCAGCTTAAAATACCATCACGCTATGTAAGTGGTTATATCTGCACCCATAGCAGCGCCATGCGCGGCGAAGGGGCCACCCATGCCTGGGCCGAAGTGTATGTGCCCGACTACGGCTGGCTTGGCATCGACCCAACAAATAATTGTATTGCCAATGAAACCCATGTACGCCTCGCTGTGGGCCGCAATTTTTCAGATTGTTCGCCGGTTAAAGGTGTTTACAAAGGGGCTTACGGGCACA
This sequence comes from Mucilaginibacter sp. cycad4, assembly GCF_034263275.1. Taxonomy (NCBI): domain Bacteria; kingdom Pseudomonadati; phylum Bacteroidota; class Sphingobacteriia; order Sphingobacteriales; family Sphingobacteriaceae; genus Mucilaginibacter; species Mucilaginibacter sp. cycad4. The sequence continues at coordinate 6,079,477 of NZ_CP139559.1, forward strand.
AACTGGAAGTATCAGTAATTGTTGATGATGCCGATACCATTGTTTTTGAGGATAAAACCCACGAAACACCAGCCATGCACGTAGTAACCGAATTTCCTAAAAACAGCTATCAGCGATATATGGAGATCATTCAACAGCAGCAGCAACAACAGCAGTAGGTCAGCTTGCAGTGGCAGTTGGCAGTATGGGATGTAGCTACGCCGTTGTTGGTTTTGTCACCAACAACTCTGCGCTATGCAATTATTGCGTTAAATAGGTCAGAGCCTTTTCACGATTATAAGAGTAATCAGGCATGAAAAGCTGTTGGTGACAACGCCAGCAACGGCATAGGGAATTCCTTACTCAGGCAAATCAAGGTCCAGGCTTTGATAAAAAGCAACCAGGCCCGGTGCTATTACATGCACATCGTGTTGTTCCTCAATTAAACGGCGGGCGTTGAGGCCAATGTTACGGCAATATTCTTCGTCGGTAATACAGCGTTCAATGGCGTTATAAAACTCCTGCCGGTTATTGGCAATAAGGATATTGGTGCCGTTGGTAAAGTTGATACCTTCGGCACCTAATGAGGTAGAGATAATGCACTTTTCCATGGCCATACCCTCTACTATTTTAACCCGCATGCCGCCGCTCGAAAGCAAGGGTACCACCATAATAGCCTTACTATTCACAAACTCAGAAGCATCGTCAACCTCACCCTGGATAAAGATTTTCCCCATCGCTTCGTAATCATCAAAGCTATCGGGGATATTGTGCCCGGCGACATAAAACTTTACGCGAAGGTCGCCTTCGGTGAGGTCTTTATAAAAATTTTCAATAAACCATTCAATCCCCTCCCGGTTGGGCATCCAATCCAACGAACCCAAAAAAAACAAACTCGGAAACTCCGTCTTATTATAGTCCGGCTTATAATCGGGCAAAGAAATACCCACCGGAAAAATATCAACCGGAATAGTAACACCGTATGATAACAGGGTTTTTTTATCCTCATTGGTAAATACCGCAATGGCATCAAATTTATTGAGCTGCTGCAGTTCGTAATCCTTAACCCTCCGGGCCAGCAGGTGCAGGTACCATTTTTTAAACAGGTCGCTTTTTCGTTGTGCCAGCCTCATCCATACCTGGTGTTCAATATTGTGCGACCGGTAAATTAACCTGGCTTTTGTATGTTTACGCATAGCCGCCAGGTAAGGCGTTACAAACAGGCCTTCAAACTGGATAACATCATATACCGTTTGGCGCAATTCGCGCAGCAGGAGCTTTTCAAACTCGGCATCGTAATAGCGGTCAACATCATTTGATTTTTTGCTGAACAGATTGGTTATGGCATCAAGTACCGATACATTGATGTTGATATCGTATGATGTGTACCTGATCTTTTGCATCAGTTCATCTTCGCCTGTTTGTACACTGCCGTGATATCTTTTCCCGTTTAAAGCCACCAGCGCCACTTCATGCCCAAGCGCAATCAACCCTTTAATGGTATTGCAAACCACAATAGCGTAACCGCCATTCTGCGGAAATGGTACACGATGTGTTAAAATTAGGATCTTCAAACGGTGGATTTGGTTTTTAACAAAAATACCATCCTGAACGTGGTATTCAAAACTTCATTAAAAAATACTTAACTGCGGATCGGTTACCCTGAAAGTACGGCGGTGATAAGGCGTAAAACCAATCTTCATTACTGTTTCGCGGTGTTTGATAGTAGGATAGCCTTTATTGGTATGCCATTCATATTCCGGGTGTTCGGCCGCTATTTGCATCATATAATCGTCGCGGTAAGTTTTAGCCAATATGGATGCAGCCGCTATGCTGAAATATTTTCCATCGCCTTGTATAATACACTCATGTGGGATGTTCCGGTATTTTTTAAAGCGGTTACCGTCGATGATCAGAAACTGGGGTTCAAGATGTAGTTTTTCGATGGCCCGGTGCATAGCCAGGAATGATGCATTAAGAATGTTGATCTCGTCTATCTCCAGATTATCAACAGATGCTACGGCATAAGCCACTGCTTTTTCCTCAATCTCAGTACGAAGCTGGTACCTGATCTCTTCAGTAACTTGCTTGGAATCATTCAGCAGGTGGTGGTCAAAATCATGGGGTAAAATAACTGCGGCGGCAAAAACAGGCCCGGCCAAACATCCTCGCCCCGCTTCATCGCATCCTGCTTCCAAAAATTCGTACTGGTACCTGGCTGATAACATCCGGCAAATATAATAAGAGTTGTAAACGTGTTAGTAAAACAATTAGTATGATGAGTTTTTCAACATGTGGTTAACGCATCCTTTGCTTAAAAAATCTTCAGCGTAAGCAGGGTAATATCATCAATGGGCTTGCTTTTATGAACGTTGCTCAGGTAATCCATCAGGGCCTGGTTAAAATTATCGGGCGAAAGCTCGCCATGCGCCAGCACAAAATCAAGTAATTTGTCCTCGTTCCATATTTTGGTACTGGGCGATTCAAAATCCATGAGCCCATCTGTATAGTTAAAGATCAGGCTGCCGGGATCCACATCAACCTCGCCCTCGTTTAAAAAGGGAAGGTCTTCAAAAACACCGATCATGGTGGTACCCAGTTTAAGCGGAATGGCCCCGCCTTCCGAATAAAGTATGGTTGGATTGTGCCCTGCATTAATATAGTTAAGCCGCCGCTTTTTTTGATTATATCGCGCAAGAAACAGGGTGATAAACCGTTCGCCTTTGGTATTGCTGAGTACAATTTTATTTAAACGGTCAATAATATTGGTCAAATCATCCTCAACTGCCGCCCAGGCGTGCAGGCTGGCCTGAAAGTTGGCCATCAGCAAAGCAGCCGAAATACCCTTGCCAGATACATCGGCAATACACCATAAAAACTCATGCTCATTAAGGCGGATAAAATCAAAATAATCGCCGCCGATGTTTTGATGCGGAAGATACTTGGCCCCGATCTCCACACTGTCGTCTTTATGTTCACGCATGGGGATCAGCATATTCTGCACCTCTACTGCAAGCTCCATCTCACGCAGAAAACGTTCGGACTGCAGCCGCTCGCGGAAAAGTTTTTTATTTTCAAGCGCCACAATAATCACGTTCATCAGCGTTTGGATGAAATTAAGATCGTTGTTAAGCATCTCGCCCGAGGTATTAAAATCGCCGATAAGGGCGTAGGCGAGCGCTTTGCTTTTGTGATATACCGGGATAAAGTAATTGTATTTTTTTAGGACAGGATCGCGGTGCCCGGCAATAGCTATAGGCGCTTTAACTTTACTGAGTTTTTTACAGGCCCGGGCCAGCACTACCGACGATTCAACGTCGCCGCCATACTTGGCTATACAGGCAAACTTATCATCCTTTTCAATCAAAAACCTAAGCTTGCCTACCTGCAAATAGTTTTGCAGGATAACTTCCAGCATTTGAATGAGGATAGGAGTAGCGGTATTTTTATTTATGGCCCGCGTAATTTCCAATAAAGAATTTAATTCCGACTGCCGTTTGAGCAAAAGCCTGATCAATTCGTCTTCGCCGGAACCGTCGTCTACATTCAGCATATTGATATAAGTACGCTGACTAAAATAGAAGAAATAATTTTTAAATACGAGTACTTTGTGATTTTATATCAAAGGCATCGCGCAAGCCAACGGTAACCAGGTTAAAAGCATAAACCAGCAGCATAATGGCCATACCCGGAATGATAGCCAAAAAAGCCGAATCCATAACAATATACCCATAATGCTCTTTGATCATGCCGCCCCAGGTTGGCATAGGTGGCTGTGCGCCAAAGCCCAAAAAACTAAGCCCCGCCTCTAAAAGTATAGCTGATGCAAAGTTTGATGATGCCAGCACCAGTATAGGCCCGGTTATATTGGGCAAAATGTGTTTGGCTATAATGCGCCTGTTACTAAAACCCAGTGCCCTTGCGGCCTCAATGTACTCCACCTGTTTAAGGCCCATTACCTGCCCGCGCACCAGGCGCGCCACCTCAACCCACATGGAAAGACCAACCGCTATAAATATCTGCCACAAGCCTTTACCTAACGCAAATGATATGGCTATCACCAGCAACAGGGCAGGCAGCGCCCATAAAATATTCATCAGCCAGCTTAATGATGCATCAACCCATCCCCCAAAGTAACCCGCTATGGCACCCACTGTAATCCCGAGTAACATGCTGATGATAACCGACATTAAACCAACAGCAAGCGAAATTCGTGTGCCCAGGAGCAGGCGGCTTAGCATATCGCGGCCATAACCGTCAGTACCAAGCCAAAAAGTTTTAAAGCCGATGTTCTCTTCGTAAACCTTTGCCCAAAATCTTTGGTAAACACCAGCATTGGCCACTCTTACAACTACCTGTCCGTTATAATTAAATGTAACCTGCCCGTTTTTATAAACTGGCTTTTGCCCGGTCATCACCTCGAAAATATTGAATGCTTTTTTTTCGGGCTTGTCCTCATCGCCAATATACCCGTTAACATAAATGGAATCCTTAACAAAGTGATAGCCGGTTATTGGGATTTCTTTATAAAACGATGGCTGGCCGTACAGCATTCTGGCAAATACATTTACAGTATCCACAGCTTCCGCTTTCCGGAGTTTTAACATCATATAGGTTGAGCCCGGCTTTTTTATACTGAGCTGTATGATCATGTTATTGGCCAGGGGGGTATCATCGGGCATGATGAGATAACCCAGTATGGCAACAAGCATGGTAAGCAGGATAAATGCCAGCCCGGCTACAGCAATTTTATTGCGCTTAAAAACACGCCAGGTGCGTTTTGCTGGTGTAATTTCGGCCAATGTGTTAATAGTTCATGTGTGTTGGCTAAATATCGTTTAAATAGGCGCAATTAACAATAATGGCTGCTTTCTTTACAAACGCATTATGAAGCTGAAAGCCCAAGGCTTAAAGCATAAATTACAGCTTTCGCCTTACCTAACGATCCTGCCCTTCCAGGCATACTTCTTGTTTTTTCCTAAAAAACCGATAATAACAAAATAAATGACATTAAGCGGCAAAACAAAGCTTACGTACAGCAGCAGTTCGCGCCGTTTTAAAAAGTTCATGATCGGTGTCATGTATAACAGGTCTATCGCATATTTAATTCCGATGGTAAGCAAAAACAATTTCAGGAAACAGATATCGAAAATACCCAGCACAGCTGTTAGCAGCAGCATAAAATTGCACAGCCAGATACTGAGCGCAAAGGCCACCATCTTTTTATTTTTGTACTTGGTTGATTTTGATGCCCAGCGGCGCCTTTGCTGCATAAACTCTTTTAAATTAGGCTTTGCGTGGGTATATACAATTGCTTCGCGCCGTTTTAAAAAGCCTATCCTGCCGGGATAACGCTCCCCAACCTTGTGCAATAAAAGCTCATCATCGCCCGAAGCCAGGTCATCGATGCCGGTAAAACCGCCAACCTCATAAAATACGTCTTTACGGTAAGCAAAATTTGCCCCGTTACAGGTGGCAGCAAAGCCATGACCTAAAAAAGAGCCTCCCATACCAATAAGCGATGAAAAATCAAGTGTTTGCATGCGCTCAAATACCGATTGCTCCTGGAAATAAGTCACCGGCGATGAAATCATCACCAGGTTATGCTGTTCATAAAAGCCAACAATAGTACGCAGCCATTGATTACCCATACGGCAATCAGCATCTGTTGCCACCATTAACTCGCCTGTTGAAAGTTTAATGGCTTCGGCTATCGCTTTCTTTTTATAGGAGTTAAGTGTTTCGCCAAGCCTGAGCTGCAGCAGCTTTACGCCCTGTGCCGCATAACTGCCGATGATGGCTGCAGTATTATCTGTTGAATGATCATCAACAATGATGATCTCCACCAGGTGTTTGGGATAATCCTGGGCCAAAATATCTTCAATGGTAAGGTGGATCTTTTCTTCCTCATTACGGGCCGCAATAAGTACAGTAACTTTGGTGCTAAATGTTTGGGCAACAACAGGAGGGATAGTGACCTTTGCCCAGCCTATCCGGAGATAGATCAGCAACAGCACATAAAGCCCGATGGAAAATAACGAAATAATACTAATCAGCGCGGTCAAAGAATTTGAGTTTTAAAACGAACAACGATCCTAAAATAGCAGGAATAAATAAATTAATAAGCCATATTGACGATACACCGGCTATTACGGCGATATTTTGATCTGTCACATACACAAACAGGTGCGAAGCAGTAAAGCCGCGTACACCAATATCAAAAAGATCAAGCGATGGGATAGCCGATGACACCACGAAAAACAGCATCAGCATGAGCATCATGGGTACAACAGCCATATGCGGCATCAACAGCTGAAAAACCAGGCAATACTGCATTGAAAATGTGACATACCGGGCAATGCTAAAACCCATGATCTTGATAAGTTCGTGGGTGTGGTACCTGCCTATTACTTCAAAAAAGCGGTGGTATTTTTTGATGAACCAAACCCTGTCAAGCAAAGTAACCGCCCAGTTTATGTGAAAATAAAATACCAGCTGCACGGCCGCAATTATAACGCCAATGGCAGTTACCCCCCAGGCCAGCACTAAATTGGCATGAATGTAGTTGGCGACAAACCAGATCATGGCCATTACCCCCAAAACGTTGGTTACCGACCCCTGGCTAAATGAACCCACGCCCATGGCAAAAATACCCGGAACACGTTTGCGCGGCGGTAAAAACATAACACGCCCCCCGTATTCGCCCAGCCGGTTAGGTGTAGTTACTGCCCAGGTAAGGCCGCAAAAAACAGCCTCAACAGCTTCCCATACCGAAATATTGATCAATGTTTTGGTTATATAGCGCCATTTAAGTGCTTCCAGGAACCAGTTCAAAAACATCAATAAAATTACCAGCGCCATGACAATAACAACATGGGTAGTACTTATTTGCGATGCGAAATGTTCAAACTGCTTTAGGTCGTTATTTTTTTTGTTGAACTGCCGGTAAATAAACCACCCTGCAATTATTAATATACCGGCCTTAAGAAGATACGAAACAACCTTTTTAGCAGAGCGTGTCAAATAGATAAATTTTATGCAATGTTACAAAAAAATGGGGCATGCCAAAGCTTGCCCCATACAACACTACATGGTTAGTTTTGTTTACTTCAATCTTGTTTTTAAAAACGTCAGCGTATTTGCATAGGCGTCCTTGGTAGCATCGCTGTTATAAATAGGGTTGCTCGGGTTTGCAAAACCATGATCGGCATCATACTGGTGCAGGTAAACCTTTTTTCCGGCGGCCTTCATATCAGCATCAAATTTGGCTACAACCTTAGGGTTAATCCACTGATCTTTATTGGCAAAGTTTCCCAGCACATCGGCGTTTAAGGTTTTTAATTTATTAACATCCTGCTCGGGCATACCATAATACATTACACAAGCTACCGCCTTTTTACCGGCAAGCAAGCTGGTTTGCAAACTCCATCCACCGCCAAAACACCAGCCAATAGTAGCAATATGTGCTTTGGGGCCGGCATAAGCTATCGCTCCGTTTACTATAGCGCGGGCCCTGTCGTCATTTACAGCCTGCATAAATTTACCCGCATCTTCGCGTGTGGTTGCTACCTTACCATCATATAGGTCAAGATCGATGATATTGACGTTACCCAGGTCATTATACAGTTTTTCTGACTCTCTTTTTACATAGTCATTAAGGCCCCACCATTCATGTATCACCAATAAATAATTATTAGTAGGTTTTTTGGCTTTCATAAAAAATGCTGATGCTTGTTTACCATCCGGCGTTTTGTAGGTGATGGCCTCGCCTATACTGCTTTGAAAGCGGATTGGCAAAGGATTTTTGTGCGACATTTTGAACCGGGCGTTGGAGGCCAGCATGGCAAACTGCTGCGTTGCCGATGGATTACTGCAGCAAACCACTTTACGCTGCGCAAAAGTCATAGTGGCTAAGCTGATAAATAACGTTAATAAAAACAGTTTTTTCATGGAGGTAAAATTTTATGTTAATTAAAGCTGACGTGTATTTAAAACAATTACGTTGGCAACATGGTTTTAGTTGTCGGGCTAATGTGATTAACCGGCATAAATTTATGATAATGTAATATATAATTACCTAAAATTTAATGCATACCTGTCTATTCTCCATGGAACCTTACGAAGCAAAAGCACGTATATAATAATATACCAATATATTTTTAATATGCCTGTCCCGCCAATTCCTGATAATGAAATGGAAAGGCTTTTAAGCCTGTCGGAATTTGATCTTGATTATACCGAACATAAAGACAGTTTTAAAGACCTGGCCAAGCTGGCGGCCAAGGTTACTGGTACCGAGGTTTCGCTTGTTAACCTTATTGACTCCTATACACAATGGAGTATCAGTGGTCACGGACTGGAAATTGAACAAATGCCCCGTGAGGATTCGGTTTGTCAATATACTATTATAGACGGCGAATATTTTGAGGTAGAAGACCTGCGGACCGACGAACGTTTCAGGGATAAATTTTATGTAACCGACGGGCCCAGATTAAGATATTATTATGGCATACCACTAAAGGTAAGCGACGATCACAATATCGGCGCCTTATGTGTCCTTGATAAAAACGTTAAAGAGCTCACACCCGAAAAGGTTGAACTTTTAAAGATCATTGCCGATGAAATACTAAGCAGGCTGAAAGACCTGAAAGTAATTGGCAAACTAAAAAGCAAGCTTGCTGAAGCCAGCGAAATCCAGAAAAAGGTGGCTCACGATATCCGCGGGCCGTTAAGCGGCATCATTGGTCTGGCCCAATTCATCAGCGAACAAGGGGAGGCAAACCAAATAGAAGAAGTGCTGGAGTTTATCAACCTGATCCATAAAAGCGGCCGGTCGATACTGGAACTTGCAGATGAGATCCTGAGTGCCGATAAAAATGATCACAAACCCATATCTAATGGAGCGGACTTTAACCTGCTGATATTTAAAGATAAAATAGAACGCCTTTTTATTCCGCAAGCCCGGAACAAAAACATTTTGCTTACGGTTAAAACCCCATCCGAATCGGAGCGGATTCCCTTTGCCCGGAATAAACTGTTACAAATAACAGGTAACCTGATCTCGAATGCTATAAAATTTACTCCGGCCGGCGGCTATGTTGATGTAGACCTGAGCCTTGAGCTTAACGATCATGTCAATATATTGCAAATCCAGGTAAAGGACAGCGGGGTTGGCATCGATGAAAAAGGTATCGAAAAAATACTGAAAGGCAATTCGGCTTCAACAACAGGTACAATCGGCGAAGCCGGCTTTGGCTTTGGACTGGCATTAGTAAAGCATCTGATTGAAACCCTTAAAGGATCAATCAAGATTTACTCAAAGCCTGGCGAAGGGACTATATTTGAGGTAAGGCTCCCACAAAAAATGCAGTGATAAAAAACCTGTCCGGAGTAACTATAGGGCATAGAGAATTGCGTAGGCAAAAAATCCCTAAAAAAGTTGTTTTTCCTGAAGGTAGATTATAGATGCAATACTTAAAATAAAATACCGGCCTAAAGAGCCCGGTATTTTACTTTAGGTTATATTTTTACCAGCTTTTGCCGCCGCCGCCACGGTTATCTCTTGAGTAGCCGCCACCGCCGCCGCGGTTGCCGCCACCGTAACCACCGCCGCCACGGTTACCGCCACCGTAGCCACCGCCACTGCTTCTGCGGTCACCACCTGGCTTTTTCTCTTCTGCCTGGCTTACTGCAATTGATCTTCCTTTAACTTCAGAACCGTTTAGGCCGCTTATAGCTTGTTGTGCTGCCTCATCATCTGCCATTTCAATGAATCCGAACCCTTTGCTTCTTCCTGATTCCCTGTCAATAATAATTTTTACGGAGTTAACTTCACCATAAGCTTCGAAAAGCTGCTTTAAATCGGCTTCCCCTAAAGTAAAAGGAAGACTTCCTACGAATATGTTCATTAATATTTAGTTTTTAATGGGCCTGCTTTGTTAATTACCCACGTTTTGTTAACATCAAATATAGTAATAGATATTTGATGATTACTGCATGTTTATGTGAATGAGTGCTTTTATTTTAAAAAAAATTACTTTTTTTCGCGTTTTGAGAAAATAAATGGTGGCAGCCAACGAATTAATACAAAGGGCAATTCATTTTGTTTTGAAAATATAACGTTTTTGTAAAATAAATATGAAAAAAACGGCAAGTCCGTATTTTTTAAATATTACTGTAACCAAAGTTATTTTCCGGAAGCAAATTAACCTCAAAATCCCTAAACTACCGACTCAATCCGGTAGCGCTTCCCATTCAGCGTAAACTCATCCCCGGCTTTTTTACCGGTAAGCATATTGCCCACGGGCGATGCCGGCGACACCGCAAAATACGTTTTGCCGTTAAGCGTTAAAATACCGGCGCTTATAGCAAGATAAAAATTGCCGTTACTGGTAACTATCACGCTGCCAGGCTCGGCATGCATTGATGCACCTGTTGTACCTATCCGGTTTAAGGCTACCAGCAGTTTGTTGGCTTCATTTAACTGGGCCATATTGCGGTTGGTTTCCTGCTGCGCCATTTCACGCCCGGTTTCATATTTATCCCCCGCGCTGCTTTTGGTATCATCGGTGGAGGCCTTTTGCGCATCGGCAATGGCAATCTCTGTGGCCTCCATAATTTTACGCACGTAACTAATGCATAGTTGATGTAATTCTTTCTTCAGATCGCCCATTTATGATATCAAACAAAAAACTAAAATAGGTGAAAAGATCAAATTTTTGTTGTGCAGAAAACCTGCCGGTAAAATAAAAGCCCCCTTGCACTCGCTGCTTGGGGGCTTTAAACCTAAACCTTATCACTATTTGCAGGCGTTAACCTACAAAGTAGATAAACGTTGCTAATTGCCAAAATGGTATGCCCGACTAATTAAAACTGACAAAATAATGATATTCGCACATTATAAGCCAGTCGTTAGTTTATATTAACTCCCTTATCTACAACTTACCGGCAAAAAATTTAAGGGTCGAAATAATATGTTTTGCCCAGTATGACCACTCGTGCCCACCCTGGTTTTCTTCATAAATATGAGGGATTTTCTCCTTATCCAGCTTTTTATGCAGGTCGCGGTTGTAGTTAATCAGCAAATCATTAATACCGCAATCAAAACGGACAGGCGGCAGCTGATCCCTGTATTTTTTAAATGTTGCAAACACATCTTCATCGGCTACAATATCCTGGGCATAGGTTTTTAAGGGCTCACCGGCAAAAAGTTTGATCTGCGGCAAGCTTGTTATAGACGATAGCCCGGCAATGGCTTTAAATTTATGCCCGTATTTTGCACCGATCCTTAAAGCGCCAAAACCTCCCATAGAAAGGCCGGCAATAAACAGCGGAGAATTTTGCTTTGCACCGGGAATATTTTCCATTACAGCCGTGGGCACATCATCGGCTATCCATTGCTCAAAATTAAAGCCACTATGCGGCAAATAGCCCGAGCCATCGCCCCAAAGCCCGTCCGACGGCATGACTAATATCATTCTTGGCAATTCGCCTTTTTCAATCAGCTCATTGGTTTTTAAATGAACGCCTCCGCTCATGGCCCAACTCCATGCGCTGCCATATACCCCGTGCAGTAATATTACCACAGGTAAAACCTCGTTTTTATTGGCCCCCGGCGGAACGTATACGCAAATATCACCCCGGCCCTTTAAATTGGGGGTTTTTATAGTTATAAGCCGAAGCTGATTACTTTCATATTGCGGATTGGAAATTTCTGTTGTTTTAAATGGCATGAGCTTTTTTAGTCGAACACGATAACCCCTTTAGCGTTTCTGCCTTTCAGCATGTCGTCAAAAGCTTTATCAAGTTCGTTTATAGAATATGTACGTGTAATCATTTCTTCAAGTAATAAGTGCCCATCGGCGTACAATTGTACTATGTCCGGAAAATCAATCTGCGGGCGGCATTTACCATAGAGGGGGTTCAGATAAATTTTATCCCACTCAAAAAGGCGCATATCAATGGTGACCTCCTGTTCAATACCGCTTACCTGAACTGCCGTGCCGGCATTGCGCACCATGGCTAAGGGGGCTGCGCCTAATTCGGGAATAGCTGTGCATTCAAAAGCATAATCGGCCCCGCGGCCATCAGTAAGTTTTCTTACTTCCCCGGCAGCTTTAAGCAGGCCGGTATCATCTTTGGCGGCTAAAATAGTGTGGGTTGCACCAAACTTAACGGCCATTTCAAGGCGATTGGGATTTATATCAATAGCGATGATCTTTTCTGCCCCGGCGATCTTTGCAGCCTGCACCACATTAAGACCTACACCACCGGTACCCAGTACTACAGCCAATGCCCCGGCTTTTAGTTTAGCGGCATTCACCACAGATCCATAACCTGTCATTACACCGCAACTGATAATACTTGCCGCAGGGAATGACATGGTTTCCGAAGTGTTTTTTACCACTGCCGACTCTTTTACCAAAGTATATCCGGCTATAGTACCAATATTAAAAGACCTTAAAATGGGGTCGCCATTAAGTGTTGTGCCATTAAGACCGGCATGGCCCGGAGTGTAGCCATTGCCGCCGGCTGCAACCGGCGAGGCTACTTCACACAAATGCTGGTTACCCTCAAGGCACTGAAAGCATCTGCCGCAGTGCATGGCCCAGTTTAAGATCACCTTATCGCCGGGTAATATACTGCTAACATTTTTTCCAACCGAAACCACAATACCGGCACCTTCATGGCCTATAATGATCTGCTTTCCCCAGCTTAACGAGTCATGATCGGTATGGCAAAGTCCCGCTGCTTTTATTTTAACCAGCACTTCATCATCTTTCGGTTCGTTCACCACAATATCCTGTACCGAAAAACCACCCTTTCCATTGGCAATAGCTGCCTTGCATATTATAGCCATAATTTGGGGATATGTTGAACGCTTTTCATACGCCGTTAAACCGGTTGTGCAAATAATAGCTATAACTATAGCTTGCCATATTAGCAGTGCTAAATACACCAAACCTATGCAACAAAAATAGGTTAAGCCATGATTCTAAAACTTTAGCAAATTGTCCAAAAAATGGTCTATATTATCACATCAAGGGCTTTTCATGGCATTTGATAATATATTTAAAGCATCAACGGATAAAATACGCCAGTTTTTCACACCTGCAGTTATTGTTAATTGCCAATGCTTTACGTTACTTTAAGCTCCAATTTATAAAACTATGAAACTAAACAAGCTGTTTATCCTGGGCTGTTTATCGTTTGGTTTAATTTCCTCCGGCGTTAATGCCATGCCCGGCGTGCCGGGTAACAACGAGATTATTTACCATATATTTCAGCGAAGCTTTTATGATAGCAACGGCGATTATCACGGCGACCTGAACGGCATCCGCCAAAAACTTGATTATTTGCAGGAGCTTGGCATAACATCCATACTGCTTACCCCACTTTATGAATCTGTTTTTTACCATAATTATTTTGCTATCGATTTTGAAAAGATCGACCCGAAATATGGCTCCCATGCCGATTATCTCAAACTGATTAAAGAGCTGCACCGCCGGGGGATGAAATTTTATATGGATATGGAAACCCAGTATGTTACTGAAGATTCCCGCTGGTGGAAGGAGGCTTTCGGAAACCCCAAGTCGCCATACAGCGATTATATTTTATGGGATGATAAAGACAACAAAAAGCCATCAACCATAGTATATAACCTTACCGGGCTAAAAGGCTATGACAGCGTAACGCGTAAAATAACTACCGCAAACCTTAACAGCGAGGCTTCAAAAGCATATAACCTTAAACTGTTCAGCTACTGGATAGATCCCAATGGCGATGGTAAATTTGACGATGGGGTAGATGGTTTCCGGCTTGACCATATGATGGACGACCTGGATAATAAAGGTCGCCTTCCGCACTTATTCGATACTTTCTGGAACCCATTATTAACCAAACTCCGCTCCATTAACCCTCAAATAAAGATCGTAGCCGAACAAGCCAACTGGTTTAGCCTTGGCACCGAATACCTGGAACGCGGAGGCGTTGACCGGGTATTTGGCTTGCGGCTTTGCTTTGCTATCCGGTCGTTTGATAAAAAGCTGCTTTTAGCCAATGCCGACTCAACACTGGCCATGCTGCCTCCCGGCAAACAACAGGTGGTATTTATCGAGAATCATGATGTACCTCGCTTTAGTTACGCAGTAAAGGGCAATTTGGCTAAACTGAAAGTTGGCTGCGCTTTTAACCTGCTGATGGGCGGCATCCCTTCCATTTACTACGGCCAGGAGTTGGGGATGACCGGCACCACGGCAAACTTCGGCGCTACCGATGCCAATGAGATCCCCGACAGGGAAGCCTTTGAATGGTACAAAAGCGATACGGGCAAAGGCATGGCCCTGTGGTATAAACAAACCGGCCCCTGGAAAGATCAGTTCAATAACGATAAGCCTAATGATGGCATTTCACTTGAAGAAGAAAAACAGGAGCCTAATTCATTATGGCATTACTATAAAAAAATGATCGCTATCCGCAAGGCCAATCCGGCATTTGTTGACGGCGGCTATAAAACCATCAATAATGACAATGATCATGTTTTTACTTTTATGAGGAAGGACGCCGGGCAAATGATACTGGTGGCGATAAACCTGGCAGATAAAGAAGCCAGCGTAAATATTGATACCGACGGAAAACCGGTTAATATTATTGGTGAAGCAAAACCGAAGCTGAAAGCGGGGAAGCTGGCGGTAAATTTACCGGCGTTTGGAGTTGGGGCATGGGAGATCAGCCCCCTCTAAATCTCCCCCGGCAGGGGAGACTTTTAAGTTAATTAAACTTTGTTGTGGTATGGCTTGTTTTTAAAACCCTCCCCATCCGGGGAGGGTTTGGGTGGGGCTCTTACATCGAAGCCGAAGCTTTCACATTTTCCATGCCGTAATGCTTCAGGATGTCATCAGGTACGCCTGTCCATTTGCCGGGTTGGTTACCTGCGTAGCCAATATCTTTCACGCCGATTTCGCTGGTGAAAAAGCCCGAAGCGGTAAGATCACGCATGCGGTTGAAGAAAGCGACGCCCTGGGCCATTTCTGGTTTGGCCTTTTTGGGGTAAGCAATCATATCAATTAGCTGGATCTGCTGATCTTTGCTGCAATCGGTAAATGGCTTGCCGAAGCGGTTAAGGCACTGTAAATCCAGCCAGCGTAAACCACCACGCATCGGGGTTTGGTGATCGGGCATATCTTTTACAATAAACTCAATGAAGTCAGGAACCTTGGCATCTGATGCGCTGCCCGATTTATCATCCTTAGGGATAATGATATCGGCCAGTACAGTGATGGTAGCCATTTCGGTGGCAGTAAAAAATTTATCGGCATGCAGTTTCTTGTCACGCTCAACCTCAAAAGGCTGGCGGCCTGCTTCGTCGCCGGCTGCTGCGGTGGTTGTTTCTTCCGCGCCTTTTTTAGTATCGGTTTTACAGGCCTCCAGTAATAATCCTGCCGAAAGTGTTCCTAAGCCAAGGGCTTTAAGGGAGTCACGTCTGTTCATAAAATTTTTATGTTAGCTTGTTAAACGTTTAATTTTTTTCTTTCCTGGATAATGTATTCTGCGGTACGCATTGATAAGGCAAGGATAGTCCACGTTGCGTTTTTATCGCCCTGCTGTACAAAGGGAGCGGCATCAACTACAAACAGGTTTTTACAATCATGCGCCTGGCACCATTTATTTAAGGCTGATTTTTTAGGATCGTTACCCATACGGATGGTACCTACTTCGTGGATGATCTTACCCGGGGCTTCCAAACCGTAATTGGTTTCAGGCCCTTGAGGTCCGCCATAGATTGCGCCACCCATGTTGTGCATTATTTCCTGGAAGGTTTCCTGCATGTGCTTAGCCTGTTTAATTTCATCAGGGGCCCATTTGTAGTGGAAACGCAATACCGGGATGCCGTATTTGTCTACTACGTTGGGATCAATTTCGCAATAGTTATCATAACGGGCAATAGCTGTACCACGACCGGCCATGCCAAACTGGGTACCATAAAAACGACGGTAATCATCCTTTAACGATGCGCCGTAACCACCGGCCTCTTTCATTTTACCATCGCGGCCCGGCACAACACCGTTCATATTCTGGATCCCACCACTAAAACCATATGATGGCATGTGCAAGCCACCCCCATATTCAATGTGGTAACCGCGAGGAAAGTCCAGTTTTTTATTATCAAGCCACCATGGCGAGTAGATATGCACACTACCCACGCCGTCTTCATTATAACGCTTGCGGTCCATCAGTTGCGGAAGGAAACCACCTGCGCTTGAACCGGTAGAGTCATGCAGGTAATGACCAACAACACCGCTGCTGTTTGCCAAACCACCCGGGTGCTGGGCAGATTTTGAGTTGAGCAGGATCCTGGCCGATTCGCCGGCACTTGCACCAAGGATAACCGTTTTGGCGTTAACCTGGTACTCCTGCAGATCTTCTTTATTAACGTACGATACGCCAACGGCCAGGCCTTCGGCATTGGTGATTACCTCGCGCACCATGGCGTTGGTGATCACCTTTAAGTTACCTGTTTTAATGGCCGGGATCACCAAACATGATGACGCCGAGAAATCGCCGTAAACTTTACAACTGCGACCGCATTGCCCGCAGAAGAAACATGCACCTCGGTCTTTATTACCCGGCAAAGCTTCTGTTAATACCGAACCACGGCCCGGGATAATTTTAACACCAGCTTTTTGAGCGCCTTTTACAATGTACAACTCATTAAGTCTTGGTTTGGGTGGAGGGAGGAAGATGCCATCCGGCTCATTCTCCAAACCTTCTTTTGTGCCGTAAACACCAATCATACGGTCAACCTTATCATAGTATGGTTTTACATCGTCGTAGGTGATTGGCCAGTCATCGGTAAGGCCGTCTTTGGCCTGAAAATCACGCGGGCCCATCCTTAACGAGATCCGGCCCCAGTGATTGGTACGGCCGCCCAGCATCCGCGAGCGGAACCAGAAAAATTCTGTTTTATCTTTTGTGGTATAAGGCTCACCATCAATTTGCCAGCCGCCAAAGGCAGCGTCAAAATCTCCGAAAGGGCGGGTTGTACCGGCACCACGGCGTGGCGACTCCCATGGCCATTTTAATTGTTGTGAATCTTTAGCAGGGTCAAAGTAAGCACCGGCCTCAAGCATCAAAACTTTTATCCCGGCGTTGGCCAAAACGTAACCGGCCATACCCCCACCGGCACCCGAACCAACAATCACCACATCATAGGTGGCTGATGATTTTTTAATTTGCAGATCGCTCATATTATATCAAAGTATCCTTCTTTCTTATACGGAGAGGAAATTACACATGCCAGGGGCACGTTAAACACAATTTAAGTATGGTATAAAGATATGAACAGGGCACTATATCCGTACCCTGTTCATAAAAAATATTAAAGCTCTTTAATGCCGATGTTGCGGAAGCTAACTAAATGGCCATGGTCCTGCAAGGCAATGTGCCCTTTAGGATAGGCGGCAAAGCCTTTCCATGTTTTGAACTTACTGTTATTTAATAATTGCGTCCACTCTTCGCTGCCAATTTTCACATCAACAATTTTGGTTCCGTTGAGCCAAAAAGTAAGCTGGCCGTCTTTTTTACGCAATTTAACTTTGTTCCATTCGCCGGCAGGTTTTGCCACATCTTTTGACGGAGCTTTCATATCATATAATGAACCCGCAAGATGGTTAGCTTTTTTATTGTCGCTGGCATCTTTATTATCAAGTACCTGCATTTCAATGCCGGTAAGGTAGGTATCGCCAAATTGAGGATCTTCATGCACACCGAAGATAACACCGCTGTTCCCTTCCTTGCTGATGTTCCAATCTAAAACAAGCTCGTAGTTTTCATACTCGCCATCGGTAACCAAATCGCCCTGGCCTTCGGCTTTAGGGTCAAGCTGGAGTGTGCCGTCAACCACTTTCCAGGCAGTAGCGTCTTTTTTAAGATAAGTGTGCCATCCGGTGGTGGTTTTACCATCGAACAGGGGAGTGTAACCCTTGGTTTGTGCCGACGCCGACAAACAAAGTGCCGGGATGGCCATCAGGCCAAGCATGATCTTTTTCATAAATTATAGTTGTTTTTTATAGTATCGGAACTGCCATTTAAATAGCTTTGGTTGGTTAAGGCGTTTCCTGTTGGTTTCATTTTTGTTTGTTCTGTACAAGGTAAATGCAGACTTAAAAAGCGTAAAAAGCTATTTTAAGATCATTGCTTTGATAAAACGTTTTAATTACAAATTAAGCGAACATTTTTTTAGGTTGCGATAAATATATTGGCTTTTTTTTAATGCTAAAACGATTATCGCAAAAATAAAGTATAAGCCTGCGAAAACGAGGTAAAAGCTTGGTTACAATGAACAATTTACGGTAGATGGATGGCACAGAAAGAGTATCTAATTGTAACAAATGGTGTGTCCCAATTTTTTGATTCCCCACAAAAAATTGAAAGCCCACCGGCCGTTATTTCTTTTAAAAACAGGAATGTCCCATTTTTTGAGAGTGAAACAGAGAATCGCTTTTTTATGAAACACATTGATAATCAAGCATCTAAAAACCACATGAAACACCACTAAATAATTGGCTATCAGCTATTAAAACTTAAAGGAGTACTTGAAAAGTGTTTCAATATACCGGCCTGAAAAGCCATATTTGTTTTAGCTGTTTTTTATGGATTTTTAAGTTTTTCAGATTAAACAGAATGCACAATGCTCAATACTGACAAAATCGCGCCGCCATAATTCCGGATTGAAATGTGTTGTTTTGCCCCGGAGGGGCAAAATAAGTCCGGGTTTAACAAACAATCAGCTAAGTGAGTACCCGCCCCTGCAAGTCAACACAGCATATTCGCGCCGGTTCGCTGGTATTTAAAAACGCCGTAAGAAATTTTCACACGAATTATTTTCAGACCTACCACAATTAACCGAATTACACGAATTTCAACTTTATGCGATTGAAAAATTCGTGTAATTCGATTAATTTGAAAAAATTAGTGTGAAAATTTCTTATTCGTTAGCGCCGCAGAATCAGCCGGCAAACCTTCTTAATTTCCGGCTAATGTCACAAGATGCCGATTACCGATACATTTACTTAATGCTGACATATGCCCGATTGCGAAAAAACTTATAATAAGTAATATTGCGCCATTATGGTTACGCATATGTTAACACGTACGGCTAAGCCTAATTAACTGCAACCCAAACACTATCGGTAACTAACACTTACTACATTGATCAATTTTTATTTTATAAAACCGGATTTCAAAAAGTCCGGTTTAACGTCGCGTTTCAATTTTACGTTTGCATTAAAAACAATTTGCATACTGTTCCTTTTTATTGTTGTTGACAATAATAAAGCGGCTGCGAACATCCGCACAGCCACCCCTGCAGATACGCTGGCCGACAGCGCACTGATGAAAAAGCGCCTCGTTAACCAGGCATTCGATCACATTTACGAGCAAAACCTGCGGGTATCCGAAGGGGGGAACGATTACTTTAACAAAGTAAAAACCCAACTCACTGCCGACCTGGCGCCTAATTTCGTTTTGTTCAGCACGCCAAAGTCTCGTTTCTTTTTTGTGTTTACCCCAAGGGTGAAGATCCGCCTGCTGGCCTCACAGGGTGCGCCGGTAAAATCGCCGAGCTTTATGCCGGGCGGTACACTGTATTTCAGGGTGAATGAGGATACTTACAATCCAAAGTTCTTTTCGTTTGGATATTCGCACCATTCAAACGGGGTACGCGGACCATCGCTTAATCCCGACGGCAGCTTTAACCGGGATAGCGGCAAGTTCACAACCAACTTTTATACCTTAACTTATTACAACGGTAAACGCTTTGATAAAAAAGACCTGATCATCAACCGTTATGATAACCTGGGTTTAGAGGTCCACGCCGGTCTGTTTAACCTTGGTTTGTCTGAAGGTTTGAAAGATCATTATGGCTTTATTCGCATTAACGGCAGCCGCATGTATAACTTTGCTAAAGCCTATACCGATCCAACAGATAAGAGCAAAAAGATCTATCAAAACTGGCAGCGCATCCGGTTCGACTTTACTTATATTGCTGATAAGTACGATAATTACTCGACCTTTGATTTCAAGAAACGTTTAAATGTAAGCCTGAAATACTATTACCAGTTTCCGTTTATGCCGGATGCCGCCCTCATGGTTGGCGGAGGCTATCGCGGACAGGATGATTACAACCAGTTTTTTGAAGACAGCTATGGTTATGTTACCATTGGCTTTGCAACAAGCCTGAGCTTTCATACGCATAAGTAAACAACCTACGCCGCCGCTCGGCTCCAGCCGGGTGGCAACTATTTCCAGGCCTCTGGCCTGCAAAACAAGGCTCCGACGACCAGAGGCCGTTTGATAGTCAACACCCGGCTGGAGCCGAGCGTTGGCAAAAGGGGAGAAGAAAAGCGGTTTCGCATACGAAACTGCTTTTCCTTTTTTTATCGCTGCCGCAAGCCTCCCGGCTTGTGGCTCGCATGCTAAGTAACCGTCACGCAACACCACTCCTCCCAACACGCATAACCCTCTTTTTTGTACATTTGCCGCATGGCATCCATTAAACCATCTGTACCCAAAGGCACCCGCGATTTTTCACCGGCCGAAATGGTGAAACGCAATTATATTTTCGATACGATTAAATCCGTTTTCCGCAAATACGGCTATCAGCAGATAGAAACGCCGACTATGGAAAACGCATCAACCTTGACTGGTAAATATGGGGATGAGGGAGACAAACTTATCTTCAAAATCTTAGATAGTGGAGATTTTCTTGAAAAAACAAATACTTATAAGGCATTAATAAATCAAGAGCTCTTCAAAAGTTTAGAATCTCGAGATGATTTTAATTTTATAGCAGAATTTTACAAAGAAAATCAGCCAGAAAAGTATACGGAAATCTGGAAAATCATAAATGAAACATGGAAAGAGGATGCAGTAAATTTAGTTAAATCTTTTTTAGTAACTAAACGTTTGGCACCCGAAATCTCCGAAAAAGCCCTCCGCTACGACCTAACCGTGCCATTTGCCCGTTATGTTGTTCAACACCAAAACGAGATCACTTTTCCGTTCAAGCGTTTCCAGGTGCAGCCGGTTTGGCGTGCCGACAGGCCTCAGCGTGGCCGCTACCGTGAGTTTTACCAGTGCGACGCTGACGTAGTTGGCTCTGATTCCCTGCTGAATGAGGCTGAATTTATTATGATCTATGACGAGGCTTTAACCTGGCTTGGCTTGAAAGATTTCAGCATTAAGATCAATAATAGAAAAATACTATCGGGCATTGCACAAGTTATAGATAAATCTGATAATATTATTGATTTGACTGTAGCTATCGACAAGCTGGACAAGATCGGTCTTGATGGCGTGATCAAAGAACTGCTTGAAAAAGGGTTTACCGATGCGGACATCGACAAACTAAAACCTGTTATCCTGCTTGAGGGCAACAATACAGAAAAGCTTGCAAGCCTTCGCGAAGCGTTGGCTCAATCAGAAATCGGCTTAAAAGGCTGCGATGAAATAGAAATCGTTTTCGGCTATATAGAACGTTGCCCGCTGCAAACCGCAAAGTTGGAACTGGACATTACGCTTGCCCGCGGATTGAACTACTACACCGGCGCCATCTTCGAGGTGAAAACCAACGAAGTAAATATGGGCAGCATCGGCGGCGGCGGCAGGTACGACGACCTTACCGGCATGTTTGGATTAAAAGGCCTTACCGGCGCAGGCATCTCCTTCGGGGCCGACAGGATCTACGATGTACTGGAAGAGCTAAACCTTTTCCCGGCCGGCAGCAACCAAACCACACAGGTACTTATATGCAATTTCGATAAAGAAGGCGAACTTTATAGTTTACCTCTATTACAGCAGCTCCGTCGCAACAATATCAACACCGAGCTTTATCCCGCGGGAGCTAAAATCAAAAAGCAGATGGAGTACGCCAACAACAAAAACATCCCTTATGTGGTGGTTATCGGCGGCGATGAAATGCAAACAGGCTTATTGACATTTAAAGATATGGCAAGCGGGGTACAGGAGAAATTAACGGCGGATGAGATTGTAACGAAACTGAACCGGGATTAAACGGATTTATGGGATTGGCAGGATTTGATTTGTACGCGTGTTATTTTCATTTCCTTTATGATTTAGATCGTGTTGGGTGATTAAATCCGGGGGACTGTGAAGTTGTGATCACAAAATTTGGCCTGCCAGTCTGAGCCTGCCGAAGACTCGGGCGCAGACGCCCTGCCCACAATGCTTCGACAGGCTACCCATGACAAGTTAAAAATTACGGTCATGTTGAACTTGTTTCAGCATCCCAATTGCTAAGCCGCTTGCTAATCAAGCCGTCTACCTTTCTTGTGAGGTGCCGAAACAAGTTCGGCATGACGACGGAGAGATGTCATGCTATCTTCACAGGCCGCCGGGTTTAATAACTCAGCACCCTTTTTATCTTTGTGTTTCCTACCCCTTTCCCTCTCCTTCATCTTTTTTTAAGTGTCCTTCAAGCTGCGGGTTTTGGGGAGGAAGGGTTTTTACGCGGTGTTCGACTTCGGTTTGCTGGACATGAACGGCGTAATCTGCCGGTTCGATATGGCTGCCGCTGGCTTCTGCAAATACCTGGGTAAACTCGGCCCCGATGTACAATATGGCGGATGTATAATAGATCCAAACCAATATCACAATAATAGAACCAGCAGCACCGTATGCCGAACCTTGTGCTGTGTATTGAATATAAAGGCTGATGAGGTACTGGCCTATCATAAACAAAATAGCTGTAAATACCGCGCCGCTGCGCACATCCCGCCATTTGATCTTAACATCGGGCAAAAACTTGAATATGATGCCAAACAAGGTAGTGATCACCACCAGGGTAATGCCCAGGTTTAGCACCTGGACAAATACTTTCGTAAAAGAATCGATACCGGGAAAAAAATGCTGGATCTGATCCTTCAGGGCACTTATGACCAGGTTGATAATGAGCGACGCCAACAATAGGAAGCCCAGGCTGATGATGAGTGAAAATGACACGAAGCGGTTTTTCAAAAGCTGGACCCAGCCGCTTTTGGGTTTGGCTTTAACCCTCCAGATTATGTTAAGCGAATCCTGGATCTCGATAAAAATACTGCTTGCACCCAATAAAAGCGTAACCACACCAATAACAACAGCTATACCCGATTTCCCGGATAGCGCAAGGTGCTTTAAGGCATCCTGAATTTGTGCTGCCGGTGTTTTGCCAACGTAACGAACAATTTCGGGGTACAACCGCTCAGTTGCGGCATCCTGTCCAAAAACCAGGCCGGCTACCGATATTACAATAATTAATAATGGGGCAATTGAAAAAACGGTGTAATAAGCCAGCGAGGCACTTAATTTTAAGCCATTATCTTTTGAAAAGCCCGTGAACGATGCCAGCAGCACCTTCCATAGTTGTTTAAAGTATGCTTTGCTTAAAAACTTCATGCCTGTGTTTTTGTGGGTTAACGCCTGCTTATGTACGGTTAAGCAATATTAATGCCTTTTGTAAGGTTTTGTAATAAAAGTTGTAAGTTTTGAAGCGGCGGGCACAGGAAAAGCCTATAAACTTTGAACGGGAATATCCATCAACTCATACCCGGCCCAGCCTATAAAATCATAATGCCACCATTCGGTTGAGAGCACTTTGAAGCCGTATTTGGCCATTACTGTTTTCAGCAGTTCGCGGTTGGCAATTTGCTGCGGCGGTAAATTCATATAATTTGCACCGGCCTTGCGGCTAAAGCTATCAAAGCCGGTTGGCATATCCAGCTCTGTACCGCTTTTAAGATTGATGAGGGAGAGATCAATAGCACAGCCCCGGTTATGTTTTGACCCTTTGCGCGGGTCGGCTACAAAATTGGTATCAGGGGCCATTTCATAAAAATTAACAGTAACTGAATAGGGGCGGTAGGCATCGTAAATTTTAAGGCCAAGGCCCTGTCCTTTTAATTCGGCTTCAACCTGTTGAAGCGCTTTCACTACAGGCAGGCGCGCAAATGCTTTGCCTGTAGTGTACATGCGGCGGTGCATGAAATTGTTGCCGGTAGCATACCGCAGATCTAAGATGATCTCTGGAATATATTTCTTTATTTCAACCAGCTGTTTATCAGGGTTTGCTTTAACCTGTCGTTTATAGCGGTCAATACCATAAATTTTTGTACTGTCGATATATTTATAATGTTGAGCACTCGCGCGTAATGTCCCGGCGATAAATAGCAACAAGATCAAATACCGGTGATTCATATTATCTGTTTATCTGTTCGATACGATCAGCAGGTCGAGGTCTTTGCAGGGAATAGAAAAGCGCTCGCCGATGTGTTTATTGGTAAGCTGCCCCTGGTAAATATAAACCGCATTACGAACGCCCGATTTTTGCCAGATGAGGTTTTTGATACCGCCCATATCGCCGATATCAAGCAGTATCGGTGCAAAAATGTTGGTGAGCGCATAAGTAGCCGTACGGGCTACACGTGATGCAATATTGGGCACACAATAATGAATTACATCATATTTGCGAAAAACCGGGTGGGTATGGTTGGTAACTTCGGATGTTTCAAAACAGCCGCCCTGATCAATGCTTACATCAATGATCACCGAGTCGCGTTTCATGCGGCTGACTGTAGCTTCAGAAATAATGCAGGGGCTGCGGCCATCTTCGGCACGAAGCGCACCTATGGCCACATCGCAGGTAGTGATGGCTTTTTCCAATACAATAGGCTGTACCACCGAAGTAAAAACCCGGTTGCCGATATTGTTTTGCAGGCGGCGGAGTTTGTATATCGATGGGTCAAATACCTTAACTTCGGCACCCAATGATATGGCAGTGCGTGCTGCGTATTCACCTACTGTGCCGGCGCCAAGAATTACGATTTCGGTTGGCGGAACGCCGGTTATACCGCCCAGCATCAGGCCTTTGCCTTCAAAAACATTGCTTAAATATTCGGCTGCGATGAGTATGGAGGTAGCGCCCACAATTTCGCTCATGGCCCTTACCACTGTAAGGGTATTGCCCTCATCGCGCAGGTGCTCAAAGCTTAGCGCGGTGATCTTTTTGGCCATCAGCGCCTGGATGCTTTCGGCCTTGAGCGTAGCGATTTGCAGGGTGGAGATGAGGAGCTGCCCGGGCTTCATCAACTCAATTTCATGAGTTGTGGGCGGGGCAATTTTGATAATGATATCGGCCTCGTAAACCTTTTTGGTATCATAAACTATCTGAGCCCCCTGTTCGCTGTAATCCTTATCCGAAAAATTGGCGGCCTGCCCGGCATTACTCTCCAGTATTACCTCGTGCCCGTTATTAACCAGCAACGCTACCGACAGCGGGGTTAAGGGCACACGGTTTTCCTGGAAGGACACCTCTTTAGGAATGCCGATGTATAGCTTGTTCTTTTTGCTTTTTACCTCCAGCAACGACTCCTGGGGCTGCATCATTGCCTGCTTGGCAATATCCGAAAACCCGCTGTATATCCCTGAACTCATGATGTGTTTTTTTAAGGCTGTTGAAGATAAGAAAAAACGATATATGATAAAACTAAATATTTTCGATGCTGATGCTGCGCGAGTTGCTGTCCAAAACCCGGATCCGGATGTTGGTGTAGCTGTTCGGGAGCAGGTCGGGAATTTTTTCGGGCCACTCAATAAAGCAGTAGGCATCGCTGTAAAAATATTCCTCATAGCCCATATCCAATGCTTCTGTTTGATTTTTAAGGCGATAGAAATCAAAATGAAAAACCCTGCTGTCGCGGCCGGTGTATTCGTTCACGATAGAAAACGTTGGGCTGGTGGCCTGTTCCGTTACACCAAGCTCTTCGCATAAAGCTTTGATGAGCGTTGTTTTGCCGGCTCCCATTTCGCCATAAAAAAGAAAAATTTTATTCCCTGCCGAGTTAGCCAGGATGGCTTCGGCAGCCTGCGGTAATTGGGAAGTTGAATTTACAGATAGTTGCACGTGTTTGACTCTCTTTTACGTCATTGCGAGTAACGAAGCAATCCCAAACTATACAGGGCAGCTTTGCCTGGTTGCTCTGCTAATAGGGATTGCTTCGTTCCTCGCAATGACGTGTGTTTACATATATTAGTAAGGTTACCAAAAATACTCAAAATCCATAAATTATAAATTAGCCGTCAAGGCTTTAAAAAAAGCCTCCTTAACCTCAATATGCGGGATATGCCCGCAGTTATCAAACTCGATAAGCTTGCAGCCGGGGATCTTCTTAGCCGTTTCGGGCCCTAATATTTTATATTGGCCATGTTTGGCTTTTTCTTCGTCGGTAAGTAAGGCCTTGCCTACTATGGTTTTGTCCTCTTTGCCTATAAACAATACCGCAGGCACTTTAATGAGCCCGAACTCGTAACAAACGGGCTGCTCATAGATCATTTCAAAAGTAAGCGCGGCTACTTTAGCATAACGAGGGAAATCGGCGCTTTTACTTACGCCGGCGCCAATGGTAACTAAATAATCATATTCGGGTTTCCAGATGGTGAAGTAAGATGTTTGATAGTATTTCTTAACGCTTTCGTAGCTGGTTTTAAATTCGGTTTTATAATCGTCTTCGGCACTTGCATAGGGAACAAATGTGCGGTAATCTTCCGGACCGATCGGGTCTTCAAGCAGCAGTTTTTCAACTTTGTCCGGGTACATAAGCGTAAAGCGGGTAGCCAGCATCCCGCCCATGGAGTGGCCCATTAAAGTGATCTTATGAACCCCTAAACTATCCAGCAGGTTTTTGTTAAACCTTGCCAGTTGATGAAAGCTGTAATGGATAAATGCTTTTGACGATTTGCCAAAGCCTATTTGGTCTGGCACAATCACCCGGTAGCCTTTATCGGTTAACACCCGGATCACATCTGCCCAATAATAGCCGCCAAAGTTTTTACCGTGAAAAAGCATTACCGTTTTACCGTTTGGAGCAGCCGGTTTAACATCCATATAAGCCATGCGAAGATCCTGTCTCTCAACTTTTACAGGCATAAAATTTACCGGGTATGGGTATTTTACATTTTCGAGCGTGATGGAAAGCGTATCGGTTTGGGCATTTGCAGCAATACCTGTTGATGTCAGAAGGAGAAGTATCAGTATTTTACGCATACAGAAAAATACAGAGGACAGAACTAAATGTTTGCACCCCGGTCCCCTAAAGGGGGAGTTTGACCCGGTGAAAATATATTTCGCCCCGCTGGCGCAACTCTTGTGCAGAGCTGACTTGTGCCTTCTACTAAAAGTTGAGTTTTATGAACTAAGCATCAATTCAGCCACCTCTTCGCCCACCAAACTCCCCATAGCCACACCCATGCCATTACACCTCACAGCACAAAAAATCCCCGGCTGCACCTGTTTTACTATCGGACTGATCTCTTGCCCGAAACCCATGATGCCGCTCCACCAGTAATCAATCTCTGCATTTTGACCGGGCAGCAACACCTCGTTGAGGTAGGTTATCAGTTGCTGCTTCACAACATCTGTATGCCCAAAATCCCAGGTTTCTTCGGCTTTGTAATTGAGGTTGCGGCCGCCGCCAAACAGTATCCGGTCATCAATATTACGGAAATAGTAATAACCCTGGTTAAAATGATAAGTGCCTTTAAGCTTTAAACCAGGAACAGGTTTGGTGACCATTACCTGCCCGCGGCCGGGTACTACATCAAGCTCAGGGTATAGCTGACTTGCAAATGCATTAGTAGCCAAAATTACTTTGCCCGCTTTAAAAGCACCTTGCGACGTGCTTAGCCAGATGTGCTTATCTTCCTGCTCAATAACGGAGATACTACAATTGTTAAGCACCAGTACGCCCAACTGATATACTTTATATAATAAAGCACGCATCATTTTACCGGTATGGATCTGCCCTTCAAACGGGTTGTATATGATATGCTTCACTTTATTGAAGCCAAAACCTGCAATTTTTTCATCGGCTACTGAATAAATGTCAGCCTTGTTTATGGCTTGCTGTATTAATTTATTGAGATGATCTATTTGTTCAATGCATTCACGCGCATGGCTTTCTTCATGATCCATAAACAGTTCATGGCCGCCGTATTGATAATAATCGATGTTAGCGTCACCTAAATTTTCCCTTAGGCGCTGCAGTCCTTTCCACTTGTAAGCAACCAAACGCATGGCCTCTGTTTGAGATGAATGATTTATTGCCTCAATTTGCTCCGAAACTGTACCAAAACACGCAAAACCAGCGTTTTTAGTACTGGCTCCTGATGGTAAAAAGCCGCGCTCCAACACTAAAACTTTTAAGGTTGGTTGCTGTTTTTTTAACTGAAGGGCGGCGCTAAGGCCAATGAGTCCGCTGCCAATAATGATAACATCGGCGTTATCGGTAAAGGCTGTGCGTTCCCAGTATGAAAATGATGGCTCCAACATGCTCAAAAATAGTTATTCGGGAAGCAAAAACTTTGAGGCGACCTGATGCTTTTAAACTTTTTGCTTAAAGCGGAATAGTTTTTGAACAAGCGCTGTAACGTTTGTAAGGTTTCAACCTACTTAGTTTTAACTTATATTTATCAATATCATATGAATCACATATCATTAATTATGGGATACATCGCGCCAAACTCGGCCTGGTTCCTGATGATTATTGTTGCCCTGGTAAGCTTTATTGTACAATGGCGGTTCAGGAGTAAATTTAAGCAGTATTCTGAAATTGGTTTAATGTCTGGTCTATCAGGCCAGGAAGTGGCCGTGAAGATGCTGCGTGCCCATGGCATATTTGATGTACAGGTAATTTGTGTAGAGGGGCAGCTTACCGATCATTACAATCCCGAAACAAAAACAGTTAACCTGAGCACCGATGTTTTTTACAGCCGGAGCATTGCCGCCGCCGCAGTTGCTGCACACGAATGCGGCCATGCTGTACAACACGCCGAAGCTTATGGCTGGCTCAGCTTTCGTTCGGCAATGGTACCCGCCATTAACGTAGCATCAACCATTACCCAGTGGACGTTGTTTATCGGTATCATGCTGTTGTTTTTTTCAGGAAGCCCATATGTTTTGGCGATAGGTGTTGCGGCGCTGGCATTGGTGACATTTTTTAGCTTTATAACCCTACCGGTTGAGTTTGATGCAAGCCGCCGTGCATTGGCCTGGTTAAATAATAATTACAGCATTGTACAAACCAGCCAGGAGCAAGAACAGGCTAAAGACGCCCTCTGGTGGGCTGCCATGACCTATGTAGTTGCCGCGCTGAGCGCATTGGCAACGCTGGTTTATTATGCTTCGTTTTTGTTTAACAGGAGGAATTAAGATCAGAAGCAAGAAGTCAAGACCTAAGAGCCAAGAAAAAGAAGCAGAATTTCAAGAGCCAGCAAAAAGAAGCGATGTCAGGAGTCAAGAAACAAGACTTGTTTTAGGTTGACATCCAGAAAAGCCCCAATTGATTATACAATTAGGGCTTTTCTATTTTCAAAACTTTCTTTCTGTCTTGCCTCTTGAATCTTGCTGTCTTGATTTCTTGTTGTCTCTAACTTCATGATCCTTTCATTTATCCCGCCGAAACTTAATGTAATGTTCATGTTACACGGGTAGGTTTGATTAAAATCATAGATCATGAAAAAGATAGCAAGTGTAATTATGGTGCTTTTGATAGTATCAATAGCATCCATTAAAACCTATGCACAAATCAGTATAGGTATTTCTGTAAATATAGCACCGCCGGTATTGCCAACTTATACCCAGCCGCCCTGCCCTGTTGACGGGTATTTGTGGACACCTGGTTATTGGGCTTATGACCAGGATGGCGGATATTACTGGGTTCCGGGAGTGTGGGTGAGCCCGCCATCGCCAGGTTATTTATGGACGCCTGGTTACTGGGGTTATAACGGCACCGTATACGTTTACCATGAAGGTTATTGGGGCCGCCATATCGGGTTTTACGGAGGGGTTAATTATGGTTATGGTTACACAGGCAGTGGTTACGTTGGCGGCCGCTGGGCAGGTAATTCATTTCAGTACAACACCGCTGTTGTGAATGTTAATAAAACGGTTGTTCATAATACCTATATCAATAAAACAGTTATTAATAACGTTACCGTTAATAACAATAGCTTTAACGGGCCGGGAGGCGTAACTGCAAAACCGGGACCGCAGGAGCGCGCCGCCGAAAAGGAAAAACACGTACAACCAACCTCAGATCAAATTACCCACCGGCAGGTTGCGGGGAAAGACAAAAGTCAGTTTGCAAGAAATAATAACGGACACCCTGCCACTGCTGCCATGAACAAGGTTAACGGAAGCCGCTTTAGGCCGGAAGGAAACCGGTCGCAAGCACCAGTAAGAGCAAATGCAGCGGCTAACTCGGCTCATAACGGTAATGCTGCACCATCTGCCGACAATTCCGCTAACAGCCATTCTCCAGCCAGGAGGACAAATGTCGCAGCTGTAAATAATGGCGCTGCAAGGCCCGCTGCGCAGCATAGCAATAGAGCTCCACGCAGGCAAGCCCCGGCCCCACGCGAAGAAAAACTGCACGGAGAAAGGCAACGATAAGTTGCCCCCTAACCCCCCTAAAGGGGGAACTATGGCGAATAATTTAAAAGCAAAAAGCCGGATAATTTTATCCGGCTTTCTTTTTATTTAGTATAAAAATCTTGCAATTCAAACTCCCCCTTCAGGGGGCCGGGGGGCGACTAATTCAATCTGTACGGCGCTATTAAATAAAACTCCGGGATCTGCACATTAAAATTGGCGTTATCAAGCAGGCGTAACATGTGGTATTCGCCTTTCATGTTGCCCATATCTGTTTTGAGGTTACAGCCCGATACGTACTCATGGGTATGACCTGGTTCAATAACAGGTTGCTGACCTACCACACCTTCGCCTTCCACTTCGCGCTTTGCTCCGTTTGAGTCAAATATATACCAGTGACGGCTCATCAACCTGATGGCGTAGTTGGTCATATTTTCGATGCTTACCTTGTAGGCGAACATAAAATGATCATTTGCCGGGTTTGAATACTCCGGCTGATATATGGTTTCTATGGAAACCTTAACACCCTCAGTTATAGTGGTAACCATGTGACAAGTATCGTTTATTTCAAATATATGGAAAGGGAGCAAATATTAAGCCATTTCAATGGCATATTTTTCTTCGATCTCGGCCAGGATCTGGTTAACTGATTCAAGATCAGCGGCGGTAACCAGGCGCATCCTGAACTCCTTGAAATGATCGATACCCTTAAAATAGTTAGAATAATGCCTGCGCATCTCAAAAATGCCCGTTTTTGGCCCTTTCCACTCTATTGATTTGTGCAAGTGGGCGCTGCAGGCTGCTATTCGCTCAGTAATTGTTGGCTTATCAAGATATTCGCCGGTTTTAAAATAATGCTTTATTTCGCGGAAAATCCATGGATAACCAATCGCCGCCCGACCGATCATCATGCCGTCAACCTCGTATTCCATGCGCCACGCGGCTGCCTTTTCGGGCGAATCGATGTCGCCATTGCCGAAAATGGGGATTTTTATCCGCGGGTTTTTTTTGATATCCCTGATCAATGCCCAATCGGCCTCGCCTTTGTACATCTGTGAGCGGGTACGGCCGTGTATGGTAAGTGCCTTAATCCCTACATCCTGCAGGCGCTCGGCAACTTCATAAACGTTTTTGGTGTTATCGTCCCAGCCTAAACGGGTTTTTACGGTTACGGGTAAGTGCGTGGCCTCAACAACGGCCTTGGTCATGGCAACCATTTTATCAATATCCTGTAAAAGGCTTGCACCGGCACCGCGGCAGGCCACCTGCTTTACCGGGCATCCATAGTTAATATCCATCAGATCGGGATTGGCCAGCGTAGCTATCTCGGTAGCTTCGCGCATGTGGTCAATATCACTGCCGAAGATCTGGATGCCGATAGGCCGCTCGTATTCAAAAATATCCAGCTTTTGCCTGCTTTTTGCCGCATCGCGGATCAGGCCTTCGCTTGAAATAAACTCTGTATACATCATATCCGCGCCGTTTTGCTTGCACACATAACGGAAGGGCGGATCACTCACATCCTCCATCGGCGCCAGCAACAGCGGGAACTCTCCTAAATCAATATTTCCTATTTGTACAGACATCCTTATCTTTAGCCTGCAAAAATACGAATTTTACATCGAATGATAAAAGACCCATATCAAGCGCATCAGCCACAGAGAAGTCAAATAACACCGTTTTTACAGTTTATAATACTAATTGCGCTAACCATTGGGATGCTGATTGTGTGCAGTTTAATAGCTGCGGGTATTATCTGGGCAATATTCGGCATGAAAACCCTTGGCGACACTTTCGGTTTTAATACACAAAACCCACATTTGGGACCGGCGTTATGGACGCTGCAGATCGTTAGTACTACGTTACCTTTATTTATAGCCCCCTTAATTTTTGCCCGCTTTATTGTAAGGGAACCTGCAGACTATCTGAAAGCTACCTTTAAATTTCCGCCGGTATTATTGGTGCTGATCTTATCGATCATGATCTGCTCATCGCCGGTTATGGAAGTGCTGGTAAATGTTAATCAAAAATTGGCATTACCGGCATCTTTAAAAAGCCTTGAAGATGCTTTGCGTACTATGGAAGCCCAGGCACAAAAAGCAACCGAAGCCATGCTGCAGATGAAAACTGTGTGGGATATGCTTTTCGCGGTTTTAGTTGTTGGTTTATTAACAGCAATTGCCGAAGAGTTTTTATTCAGGGGAGCGCTGCAAACTATTATGATCAGGCTTACAAAAAATCCTCATGCTGCCATCTGGATCACTGCCATTCTGTTTAGCGCATTCCACATGGAATTTTTTACCTTTTTGCCGCGTGTGGCCCTGGGTGTGTTTTTTGGATATTTTGTAATGTGGAGCGGCAGCATCTGGACAAGCGTTTGGGCTCATTTTTTAAATAATGCCACCCAGGTGGTGATCCTGTACCTGTATCAACAGAAAAGAATAACCCTTGACCCTAACGATCAGCACGTATTTAATTACCAGAGCTATGCATTAAGCGTGATAATTATTTTAATTTTGCTTTTTATGTACAGAAATACTGCTAAAGGAAAAAGTCCGCTGCTTAGTTAAATGGAAAAAAACTGGGTCAAAATTTTTACTTCAACTAATTTTTACCAATCAGAAATTGTTAAGCAGATGCTTACCGGGAATCATATTGATACCGTTTTGCTTAATAAACAGGATTCATCGCACCGCAATTTTGGCGAAATAGAGGTTTATATTCACCAGGAGGATTTTAGCAAGGCTATCGAGATCATGATCCTCAATCAAATTAATATATGAAACAACGCGCCATAACTGGCTTATTTTTTATCATCGTAATGATTGGGTCTAATTTGTTAGGCCCTTATGTATTTAGTGTTTTTTACTTGTTGCTGAGCCTGTTTTGCCTGCTGGAGTTTTACAAACTGGTTAAACAAGGCGGCATGCAGCCCGAACGTTTTACAGGCGCCCTTGCCGGGGCAATCCTGTTTTTCTTTTTCGCCGCCAATTGCTATTTCCCGGCATATAAATATATTATACTGCTGCCCATACTATTTAGCTTCATCCCGATAGGCGAGCTATATAAAAAATCTACCGCGCCATTCACTAATATCGGTTTCACTTATTTAGGCTTATTGATGGCCGTTGTGCCGTTCATATTTTTCCATGCCATGGCTTTTACCCGCGGCGACGGGGTATTTAACTTTCATGTACCGCTTGGCTTTTTGATTATGCTGTGGAGCAATGATACCGGGGCTTACCTGGTGGGGAGCAAGTTTGGCCGTAATAAGTTGTTTGAAAGGCATTCGCCTAAAAAATCATGGGAAGGCTTTATCGGTGGTATCCTCATCTGCGCGTTTGCGGCATATATTTTGAGCCGTTTTTATACAGAGTACAACTGTTTCGACTGGATCATCATGTCGCTTATCATCTCAAACTTTGGCACCATGGGCGATCTGGTTGAATCCATGTTCAAGCGCAGCCTAAACGTAAAAGACTCTGGGGGCATATTACCGGGCCATGGTGGCCTGCTCGACAGGTTTGACGGCCTGCTGATGGCCGCGCCAATTGTATATGCATACCTGTACTTAATTTCAAATTAGTAGTTTTGTATTAAAACCTATAAATAAATGACCATACATAAAGAAGGCTATACCTCACTCGCTATTACTATCCTGTTCATTTTTGTATTAAATGCGCTGATCCAGTTTTACATGCCTACAGCACATACATTAAAATGGATAGTTTACATTTTTTCGGGTGCTTTATTTTTGATCATCCTGCAGTTTTTCCGCAGTCCGTTCTTTGATATTGAAACCGCCGAAAATACTATCCTTTGCCCTGCGGATGGCAAGGTTGTAGTAATAGAAGAAACTGAAGAAACCGAATTTTTGAAAGATAAACGCATTCAGCTATCTGTTTTCATGTCGCCGGTTAATGTGCATGTTAACCGCAATCCTATTGCAGGCGTGGTAAGCTATTTTAAATACCACAAAGGTAAATACCTGGTGGCCTGGCACCCGAAATCATCAACCGAAAACGAACGTACAACCATAGCTATCGAAAACAGTAAAGGTGTAACCGTGTTGTTCAGGCAGATAGCCGGTGCGCTGGCCCGCCGTATAGTTTGGTATGTAAAACAAGGTGATATTGTTGATCAGGGCCAGCAGTTTGGCTTTATTAAGTTTGGCTCGAGAGTGGATGTTTTTCTGCCGCTGGGCACTAAGATCCTGGTGAACATCGGTGATGTAGTAAAAGGTGGTCGTACCATTTTAGCCGAGCTGGTTGATGCTGAGCCTTTAAAAGAAGCTGCAAAACCTGATGTAATTGTTGTTCCTGAGCCGCCTGCGGCACCGGTAGATCCTGCTGTTTTGGTAGAAGAAACACCGACTATGAATAGCATAACGCCGGCTCCTTCGCTGGTGGTTGATCATCCCGAAGCCGCAGAAGGCCCAGCTACGGAAGAAGACACTACAGAAAAGGCCACTAAGAAAAGGTCATCTGCACCAAGACGAAAAAAAGCTGGCGATGATGCGGCTAAAGAAGCGGACAGCGAATAATTAGCATACGTTTTATATAAGAAAGGCAGATGGGGAACTCATCTGCTTTTTTTGTGCCTGGATAGCACCCTTTGTCGCGGGTTTAGCGATAGCGTAACCCATGATCCTGCATTGTTGAAGCTTTCAGCTTTAAATAATCTATTTTTTCCTTAGCTCAAGTTTTGTGGGCGGGATAGCTGAGGGGTAACTTGGGCTTGCGTGTCAAGACTCGGAAAGCACAAGTCACCAATCGCACATCTCTCCGCTGTCGCGGGTTTAGTGATAGCGTAACCCGTGACTCTGCATTGTTGAAGCTTTCAGCTTTAATAATCTATTTTTCCTTAGCTCAAGTTTTGTGGGCGGGATAGCTGAGGGGGTAACTTGGGCCTGCATGTCAAGACTCGGAAAGCACAAGTCACCAATCGCACATCTCTCCGCTCAAGACTTGCGCTAAGGGCTTGCGTGTCAAGACTCGGAAAGCGCTAAGAGCGAAGCTTTCAGCTTTATCTTAAGCTGAAAGCTTAAGTTATGGTTCACCACGGGTTACAAACCCGCGGCAGTTGGTTCTGTAACTAAAAGCTTTCGTCTGAAAATCAATTAATTACTATGATGGCAGCCTAAAAACCTTCATATAGCAAAAGGCCTTACCGAAATTACTTCAGAAAGGCCTTTTATATTCTATATACCGCTAAGCGGCTGGATAAATTAAACGCGTTTTGATTTGATACGAGCTGCTTTACCAGTAAGGGCACGCAGATAGTACAGTTTAGAACGGCGAACTTTACCAACGCTGTTAACTTCGATCTTGTCGATGTTTGGAGAGTTAACAGGGAAGATACGCTCAACGCCAATGCCATTTGATACTTTACGCACAGTAAAAGTTTCGCTTACACCAACGCTGTTACGCTGAATAACAACACCTTGGTAAACCTGAACGCGTTCTTTATTTCCTTCTCTGATTTTATAGTGAACACTTACAGTATCACCAGCTTTGAAGGATGGAAGCTGCTTTTTTTCTACTGATTGCTCTTCAACAAATTTTACTAAATCCATGATTTTAAGCTCTTAATGCGATTTTTAGCCCGTAAAAATCGGATTGCAAGTATAGGGATTATTTTCAATAAAAGAAAGCCAAATTTAAAAATTTCCACATTTAGTATTTTTATTAACAACGCGTTGTGGTTTACGCAGACTTAGGAAGTTTTTAAAACTCCGTAAGTCATACCTGAGGATTAAGGACTGACTTTATTTTTCAATAATATCCGGCACCGGTTTCTTCTCCGTAAAATAAGCGATAAGCGTATATATCAGCCCGATTAAAAGCAGGTTGAATACAAAATTAATGAGCGTATCACTCACCGAGTGCGAGCGTTTATCGATATCAACAAAAGTAAAAACAGCATAAGCAAGCGCTACGGCCAATATGATCCAGCCAATAATAGACACCGGCAGGTAGATGATCCCTTTGCGGGTAAACCAGTTTAATTTCATGATGATTAGTTTTTGATGGATATGTTTTCTGTCATGGCGAAATTGATGAACGCGAACACAATGGCAAGGCTGATAAGGATCAATACAATGTTCCACAGTTTTAACCTGATACTGATATTGAGCTCTTTTACTTTGCGCCTGTCGGGATCTATTGGCCGAACCTGTACATGAATAATAGAAAGCAGGTTGATGACTATGCATACAATAGGCAGGATAAATAATACCAGCGGGCCAACATAATCAATATAAGGTACTTTTTCCAGCTGTACCATCACGCTGAACATAGCACTAAACCAGTTTGCATTAATGTGGAAGTGATAATACATGAATACGCACAGCAAAAAGTAGCAGGGCACTATCACCAGCCATAATCCCAGGGCTGCCGAACGCCCGGCGTTCATGATGGCCATTTTCACCATATCCTGGTGTTGGGATGGATTTACATCGGGTACTTTTAAATTTTCCATTTGCTTTAAAAATTCATCTTGATCTTTCATGTTAATTACCCTTATAATGCATTAATTGGTTTTGGTTGCAGCGGTTAAAGCATATTTCTTAATTTCTCCAGCCCGCGCGAGAGCAGTGATTTTACTGTGCCTTCATTTTTATCCAGGATCTCGCTGATCTCCATATTGGTTTTCTGTTCAAAGTATCTTAAGGAAATTACCTCCTGGTATTTAATATCAAGCTTAAGCAGGTTTTGGCGGATGCGGTTATAATCATTAAATGCTTTCAGCTCCTGTTCCATCATTTCGCGCTCGTTACCTGCATGGTCATGCAGCAGCTTTTCCATCTGCGGATTTTCCAGCAGTTGTTGTAGCGACTCCGGTTTGTATTTGCTGCCGCGGTAATATTGGTTAAGCTCGTTGGTAGCAATACGATAAAGCCATGATGACAGGCCTATCCCCTTCCATTTAAATGAACCTATCTTCAAAAAAGCTTTAAGGAAAGTTTCGGCTGCGATATCCCTTGCCAGGTCATAATCTCCGCAGCGGCGCATAATATAGCCAAATACCGGTTTATACCAACGGTCGAACACCTGCCCAAAGGCAGCCGGGTTGGTTCGGCATTGTTCAATAAGCTGGGCTTCGGTGTGGTTAGGGTTCATAGCTGCAACGGCACTATAATGCAGTAAGCATTATTTGGTTGCAATCTAATTTAGGAAAAGAACATCGTTAAAATGACAGTTGTGTTTTAACGCAAGGTTGAATTTTGAATAAATATATCAGGAGATAGGCTATAAATTGGTATCATTGATATATGCCATACCGTATGCGTTTTAATTTAAAACAAAACCCTTATTTCCTGTTTTCACCGTTCCTGATTTATTACGTTTATCGTGTATTGAAATTTAAATACCCAGTGCTGTATGGCGATGAGCCCAGGTACGTGGGTTTTGCATCTAACTTAATTCGTGGTTTTTATTCGGCCCCCGCACCTGATATCAATTTATGGAGTGGTCCGGGTTATCCTATTGTACTTATGCCTTGTGCTGCGTTGCATTTGCCAATTATTTGGTATTCCTTATTAAATGCGCTTTTCTTTTACCTGTCGGTGGTATTTTTTTATCAGGCCCTGCGTTATGTGGTTAAGGAAAAACTGGCAATGCTATTTGCTGTTATATGGGCATTTTATATTAATCTTTACCAGTTTTTACCCGCTATTTATACCGAGGTTTTTACTTCATTTTTAATAGTAAGTATTGTATACAGCATCACCCTGTATTATGTGAAACGTAAAACAGTATACGTTGTACTTTCAGGTTTTCTGATTGGTTTCCTGGCCTTAACCAAAATCATTTTCGGTTATGTGATATTGCTTTGTTTGGTTATCTGTTTGCTGTTAAGTATTATAAAGGCGATAAGAACATCTTGTATTAAGGCAGTTTGTATCTTCGCTATAGCCTTGCTTACTACAGTGCCATACCTTTCTTATACCCAACACCTTACCGGAAAGATTTTTTACTGGGGAAACTCCGGAGGGATGAGTTTGTACTGGATGAGTTCGCCTTATGACTTGGAATATGGCGACTGGAAGGTTCCCTATCTGTCTAACTCAATACTCCCGATGCCGTTTAAATCAACCGAAGGCGATTCGCTGCTGCAAGCAAATCATGCCAAAGAGATATCTTTTATCATGGCGCACCAGGCCGTTGAACAGGATGAGCTTTTTAAAAAGGCCGCAATTAGGAACATTAAACAGGCACCTAAAAAATTTGTAAAAAATTACCTCTACAACATCTCGCGGATGCTTTTTGATTTTCCTTATTCATATACCTATCAGGTTACTCAAACAATAAGTAACATTATTACAGGGTCCCTGCTTTTGTGGACTTCCGTTATTTGTTTAGCCGTAAGTATAATTAACCGGAAGAAGATCATCTATCCGGTTAAGCTAACAATGCTGCTTTTTACGGTTTACTTTTTACTTAGTGGCTTTGTAAGTGCTTACGTGAGGCAATTGGATGTTATAGTGCCGATACTGCTTTTTTGGATAGCCTGCACTATTAATAAAATGCCAAAAATGAGCCTCAGGTTTAAAGAGGGGGCTGTTTAATCGTTATCCAACAAATCAGGCCTTCTGGCCCTTGTGCGCTCTAAGGCCTGCTCGTGGCGCCATTTTTCTATTTCGGGTGTGTTGCCTCCTAAAAGAATTTCGGGTACCTTGTGGCCGTTCCAGTCGGCCGGGCGGGTATAAACGGGGGCGTCCAGCAGGTCGTCCTGGAATGAATCAGACAGGGCGGATGTTTCATCACTCAATACGCCGGGGATAAGCCTCACTACTGCATCAACCAGTACGGCTGCGGGTAGCTCTCCGCCCGAAAGTACATAGTCGCCTATCGAGATCTCGCGGGTTACATAAATGTCGCGGATACGCTGATCGATGCCTTTATAATGACCGCAAAGGATAATGATATTTTTTTTGATGGAAAGCTGGTTGGCGATAGCCTGATTGAGTGTTTCACCATCGGGCGACATGAAAATGATCTCGTCATATTCACGTTCTGATTTTAATTTTTCAATACAAGCCGCAAACGGAGGGATGGTCATCACCATGCCGCTACCGCCGCCGTAAGGGTAGTCATCAACACTTTTTTGCTTGTTGGTGGCATAGTCCCTCAGATTATGAACAACAATTTCAGAAATCCCCTTTTTCTGCGCACGCTGCAAAATGGAATGAGCAAAAGGGCTTTCAAGCAAACCTGGCAATACAGAGATGATATCGAAACGCATATTTTCTTCAGACTCAGGATAAAAGAATCAGGATGCAAGATTACTGAAAAATGTGCTGTCTCCGAAATTGTCTTGATTCCTGAGTCTTGCAATCTTTTTTCTATAGCCTATCCCCGATGCTGATAAACTCCCCATAAATTACCCGCAGGATCAGTAAAATGTGCCGTGATCTCCGGGAAATCCTTACCTATGGGTTGAACGATGATACCTCCGTTGGCCTCTATCAGATTAAGCGTTGCTTCTGCATCGTCAACCATAATGGAGATCAGTAACCCTGCTTTGCCCATTGGCTCACGACCGGTTACCCACATGCCGCTTACTTCGCCCACGCCGTCGTCAAAAGAGGCAAAGCCATGATTGTCGGTGCGGATATGCCAGCCGAAAACTGCCTGAAAAAACTTTGATGATACGCTGATATCATTGGCCGGAATTTCGATGTAGCATATTTTGCCGTTGCCGTAGGTGGGTTGCTTTTCCATAATAGTGCTTTTTATCTTGTCTCTTGATTCTTGTTGCTTGCTTCTATACACTATATCGCTTTCTCAATCATCCATCGATGCCCAAAAGGATCAATAAAGTCGCCCTGGCGGTAGCCATAGTCCCAGTCCGTTACCTCAGAAGCTATCTTTGCACCTGCTCGTCTTGCAGATTCCATCACCGCGTACACATCATCAACAAAAAGACCGATGGTAACACTGGTAGCTTTTGTGGTACCGGGGCAAAGCACAGCCGTTCGTTCTGTTTCCTCGTGCAGGTGAAAAATGGTTCCATCTATCGATAGCTCTGATACATGGATGCTGCCATCATCATTGCTGAAGCGCCTTAGTTCAACCGCGCCTAAAGCTTTAATGTAAAAGCTGATGTCGGTTACACCATGCGGAATGGCTAACTGCGGTGCGAAGCTTGGTTTTGTTGCCATGGTTATATTGATTTGGTTAATCTTCTTCGTCTAACGAAAAAACGTCTTCTACAGGTTTGCCAAATACACGGGCTATTTTTAAAGCCAGCACGGTAGATGGCACGTACCTGTTACTTTCGATGGTGTTAATGGTTTGCCGCGACACCCCGATAAGCTCTGCAAGCTCGGCCTGGGTTATGTTTTTGATGGCCCGCTCAACCCTGATGTTGTTTTTCATGCCTGCCCCTCTTCCTTATTGATAAGGCGGTTGTTCTGAAAAATCTTCCACCTGAAGCGGACAATAAAAAACACAAGCGGTACCAATAAATTTAAAAACAAAATATGTTCGGTGTCTTTACTTAATATTAAACTCAGCACCAAAAGTATATAATTTACATAAATAGCCCATTGCAGGGAATCAAGCCGGAGCTTAAAGATCTGTTCGTCCTCTATCCGTTCTTTAGCAAATGCGATAAAGAACAAACCGATAGCCATGAGCAGCGTAGTGGTCATAAAAAAAATGTGATGACTGTTAAACAGGTCGTCGCTTACGGGCTCATCGTGCATGCTGAAGCCCATTTTTTTTTTAAACATCACAATGGGGATATGGATCAGGAAAAGCGCAAGCCCCAGGTACCTGAACCAGTGCGGAAATAAAAAGCGT